>PCVQ01000029.1 GCA_002796025.1 Candidatus Peregrinibacteria bacterium CG11_big_fil_rev_8_21_14_0_20_46_8 | reverse complement strand
CATCTTTCCACTGCCACCCGCGTTCTAATACTTCTTTTTTAGAAAGAGGAAATACGTCCTGCGCAACGGTCTCATTATATGCCCAGAGCGAATCTTCAATCGGAAAAAACTCGCCCCATTCACCGGTCTCTTTCATCTGCGCCACAATCCGTGCTCGCAAATCTTCATACGCATCCTTTGTATACTGTTTATTTAAAATACAGTATTCCGCATTGTGCATACTCGTGCAGCCGAAGAGATTTTTGCTGTTGACCACCATGTCGCAATAAAAAGTGTTTTGTGAGTTCCACGAAAAACTGCAGAATGCACAATTATAGCCTTCAATCGAACCAAGCATCTCATAGTAGAGTTCGGCTTTAAAGCCCACATGATCGGAGCTGACCATATCTTTTGCCTCATAGCCGCCGAAGAAAATATCTTTGCAATCTTCTGCCGGCCCTTCAATATCAAAACAGTTTACACAGTTTTTAGCATTTACGATTTGATCGCCGGTGCTGTGCTCGGAATTTACAATATTTGCAAAACGATGGGGAAATTGCAGCTTGAATTTCGCAAACTCTTTTTTCATATGCTGCACGCCACTCCACGTATCTAATCGGAACTCCCGCATCTTCTTTTCGTACTCTTCTTTGGAATATTTTTTGTTGAAGATATAGTACTCTTTGTTGCGCAAACCCACGCAGCCAAAGCAGTTGCTGCAGTTGCGACACTCAAACAGAAACGCACTGTCGCGCGAGTTGTGCGTGTTTTGGGAGTACTTTACGTTGTAGCAGTTATTACAGTCTATTGAATCGTAGGTCAGTGTCGATTTGTTTACCCAGTAGCAGTCGCTCGAATTTGTGCAATGCATGCTGAAGATCGAGTAGGTACACTCTTCACAGTAGTCGCCGCCAAAAACTAAGTAGCAGTTCTTATTTGAATTTGTGATGTTGCAGTACTCACTGTTTTCGGCACGAACATTCATCAATGAGAGGCGCGGACAGCTCTTGCGCAGCTCGGCAAATTGCTCAAAAAAACCGCGCGAAAAATCATAGTCGCGGCCATAATCACGCGGATCCCACGCGTCACCCCACCACTCGTCTTGCGCATAGACCTTAAACGGCTTGTCTTCAGAATAAAGCGAAATAATAGATTTGCCGCTCAAATCGCTTGTATCTTTATAGATGCTGCGTTCATTGCGATGCGCAAGTCTCCGCCGGTGCCGCTCTTCGATGCAGAGTGTTGGCAGCGGAATATCCATGCGCTTCAAAAATTCTTGCTCCCATTCGCTTACCATAAAAGGATTTCCGGTAACACGGCATGTTTGAGTTATGGCGGGCATTAGTTTTCATTAGAAAATAATTTGCGCTTATGCAGCATAGCTTGCTGTACCGCAATGCCATCGGCTTCTTCATTTTCCGGATGCCCGTTGTGTCCCTTTATCCACTGCCACTCTATTTTTGAAAATCGCCCGACGACGGTATCCATCTTTGCCCACAGATCGAGATTTTTTTTGCGCTTCCAGCCTTCGCGCATGCTTTGAATAATGAGGCGTGAATCTGAATGTACGGTACAGGTGCCGGCTTTGAGATTTGTACTTACCCAATGCAACCCGGCAATAATTGCCGCCATCTCCATACGATTATTCGTTGTGGCCGTCTCTCCACCTTTAACAATTTTTTTTTGCTCTCCATTTTCATCCTTATATTTTACGACTGCAGCAAATCCGCCCGGACCCGGGTTTCCTAATGAGCTTCCATCGGTGTATATATCGATATGCACACAAGCGAGTATAGCATTGTCAAAGTGCAATATTTTCTTCATATTGTCAACTTTTATCAGCTTCGAAACTTCGAATAAGTATAGCAATTTCTTTTACATACGGAAAGAGCATTTTATTGTCTAATATAATAATTGTTATTTAATTTAGGTCATTTGTTCCGTAAAGAAGTAACTATTTGCTCAATCCTCAGTTACATACTATGATTACTTTTCCGAATACGCACTAAAAAATTTTATGATTGATGCAATTGCACAGTTTTTGAGTCGGATTGTTGTGCGCTTCATACATGCTATTACCGGAGCGGTAGAGAATGTTATTCAAACTCTCGATCTTGCTCACTATTCCGGTCTTCAGGTCGCTCTCGATGTTCTGCTCGTGGCGATAATTTTTTACTGGATCATTCTTTTTCTCCGCGGTACGCGAGCTACCAATATTATGATCGGCTTGTTTATTTTAGTGCTGATCTTTGCAATTAGCCGCTTCTTTAATTTATTAGCACTTGGCTGGCTGTTAGATCGCTTGCTCACGGTTGTGCTTATCGCAATTCCAATTATTTTTCAGCAGGAACTGCGGCGCGGTTTGGCCCGCTTGGGACGCAACTGGTGGTTTAACAAAAAAAATGAACTCGAACTTGGACGAATCGAGCATACTGCAATAGAGGCTGCCTATGCATTGGCCGAAAAAAAGCATGGCGCATTGATTGTCTTTGCCGGTGTTGAGGATTTGAAGGAATACATCGATACCGGTGTGCAGTTAGATGCTGAAGTAACTGTAGAATTGCTTCGTTCGATTTTTCAGCCGCGAAGCCCCTTGCACGATGGCGCAGTTATCATTGCACGCGGGCGAATAATAGCTGCGGCTTGTGTTCTGCCTCAGCCAATTAAGGAATCTGGTCATGCATTTGGAACTCGTCATAAAGCGGCACTCGGTCTGAGTGAAGTTTCGGATGCAAAGATTATCGTGGTCTCGGAAGAGCGCGGCACCGTCTCTTTTGTTGAAGATGGCAAAATGCAAAAAGATATTCAGGCTGAAAAGATGCAAACTAATCTCGCAAAGGCCTTTCTCGTAAGAACATAATGATATGCTGCAAAATATTCCACTTAAATTACTGGCAGTTGGGCTCTCTATTCTCTTCTGGATTTTCGTTGCGAGTATCGAAAATTCAATTTTGCAAGTACCGGAACCGGTAACAATTAATGTTTTTAATCAGTCTGAGGATTTAGCATTGGTTGCAGATCCCGGTATGGTGCGAGTGACGGTTCGTTCCGATGATCAAGGTGCATTTCGTGCAGTGAGTGCGAACGATTTTGAAGCGTACATCGACGTTCGTAATATTGGAGTTGGTAAGCATGTTATTCCGGTAACAGTAAATGCAAAAGATCCTGCAGTACGAATTGCCCGTGTTGAGCCGGAGCGTGTAGAAATTGAGCTTGAGCCGCTCCGCGAAAAAATTGTACCGCTTCAGGTTTCGATTGAGGGGCAGCCGAGTACAGGCTTCAGGGTAGCCTCGAACCGGCTCTCGCAGGAACATGTAAATATTCGCGGTGCCCAAACTATTCTAGAAGATATTAGCGGTGCGCAAGCACGTGTGCGTCTTGAGGGTAACGAGCAGAATAATGTAACAAAGATTCCGGAAATTGTTATTTTAGATGACCGTGGAAATGTAATGCAGGGTTTTTCGGTAGTCGAGCCTATTCAGGTTGATATTGAAATTGTGGAGCTCGACTATGTAAAAGCGGTTGGTGTGCGCACGCAATTTGTCGGACGCTTGGAGGACGGTACGATCCGCCGTATTGCACCAACTCCTGCAGCGGTCACCATTTCTGGAAAACGCGATGTTGTTGATCCTATTAATGTGGTCTTATTAGAGGAGATCGATTTGCGCGGTCGCGATGAATCTTTTGAAGTTGAGGTGCCGATTCTTGTGCCTGAGGGGGTAACCTTAGTGGATGTTGAGACAGTGCGTGTAGAAGTTGAGGTGGATGATTAAAAATAAAAATCCACTCCCCTCAAAAGGGTTAGGGAGTGGATTTTAGTGGAAATGCTTGATGATTAGAACAGGATTTCTTGGTCGTTACCGCGAATAATGCGTCCGTCAGGAAGCAGAATGTCGACTGCGAAAGCACGCGCTGCACTAGCAAGTGGAAATAAATGCGTCCAGGTTCCTTCAAGTACATGCTGTCCGTTTGGCTGTGCACCTACAAAGCGGTCTAATTCAGCTTCGTTAAAGGTTGAACCGCCATTCGGTCCATCGAATGTCTCAACAGTTGCCCGTAAGATTAAGGTAATTGGTTGTCCTTGGCAGTTGAACGGAGGCATATTAACGGGGACAGTGAGAATTTTTCTTACTTTGTCACAGTGATGCAGTCCGAGTTCTGCTTGTGTAATAGGTCCTGGAGGGCAGAAATTTAGACGCTCGACAAACCCTACATCTGTTGAGCCGGCATCCGTGAGTGGTGCAGCCGGTATAAATCCTGCATCGTGCGGATGTTTGTGAAGTTCCTGTCTGCAACCTGGAGCAAAGCTCGCTGCTGCTGCTGCCAATAGTGCTGTTCTAATTAATCCTGTTGGCAGAGACAACATTGCTCTTGGCGAAGCCGAAGCTTTCTTTGTTGTCGGTCGCGGTAATCGTTCTGGTGGCATAATTGGATGAAGGTTAGGATAAAGGAAAGAATAATACGACTTAGTTGTATTTATGTCAATACCTCGCATAGGCACGCAATCTAACCTGTTGTATGATACCTGACGATGAAGATTGCTGTTCCCATACGTGAAGATAGAATAACAGATATAAAGCGGCGCTTGAAAGCTGTTGATCGTGCTGCTGATTTTGTTGAAATTTGGCTCGATACAATTCCGCCTGAAAAATATTCCGAAATTATTGAGTTGGCGCATCTTTCTGTTATAGCTGTTTGTAAGGCATCGAATGAGAGAGGGAAATTTAAGGGTAGTGAAAAAGAGCGAATTGAATCTTTGCTGACCGCAGCCCATGCAGGAGCCAAATTTGTTGATTGCGGCTTGCATACCAGTCCGGCGCTCATTACCTATTTGCGCAAAAATTTGCCGAAACGCACAAAGCTAATAATTTCTCATCACGATTGGAAGGAAACATCTTCTATTGGGGCATTGGAAAAAATTGTTGCGCGGGCAGAGAAGCGAGGTGCGGATATTATTAAAATTGCCACTAGCGTCCGGAGCTGGGCTGATAATGTGACGTTATTTGAACTGACACGAAGAGCTGCTGCGCGCGGGATAAAAATTATTGTTGTTGGAATGGGGGATAAAGGACGTCTTTCGCGCCTGGGCTGTCCGCTGCTCGGCTCGTATCTTACGTATGTTGCTTCTACACCAAAGCAAGCAACCGCCCCTGGCCAGATTACGCTGCGAGAGTGGAACGAGTGGAGGAATAAATGACCAAGCTTTCCAAATAACAAATTCCAAATAATAATCAAATTTTAAATGACCAAATTACCAAAGATTTCTGATAGTTGCGTGTTTGTTTTAGTTATTTGATAATTGGTTAATTCGAATTTGTTTGTTAAATTGGTGCTTGGTTAATTGGTTATTTCTTTCTTTTTATGGCTCTCCAAATTGGTATCGTCGGGCTGCCCAACGTGGGCAAATCCACACTCTTTAATGCGCTGACTTCCAGCAAGCAGGCCGCAAGTGCGAACTTTCCTTTTTGTACCATCGATCCGAATGTCGGCGTTGTTGAAGTTCCTGACCAGCGGCTCGATCAATTAGTTGAAATTGTTAAGCCACAGCGCCGTATTCCAACTGCAATTGAATTTGTCGATATTGCGGGTTTGGTAAAGGGCGCGAGCCAGGGTGAGGGATTGGGTAATAAATTTTTGGCGCATATTCGGCAGTGCGATGCCGTGGCGCAAGTGGTTCGTGTGTTTGATGATCCCAATGTTGTGCACGTGCACGGCAAAGTTGATCCCGCCGGCGATATAGAAGTGATTCACTCCGAATTAATTTTGGCCGATCTTTCTACGGTCGAAAAGCGTTTGGCAAAGGCGCAGTCCGAGGCAAAGTCCGGTAATCCAAAAGCAAAGGCATATGCCGATATGGTGGCACGATTAAAATTACATTTAGAACAGGGTAAGCTGGCGCGCGATTTTGACCGGAATGATGAAGAAGCTAGCGGCTTGCGTGAATTACATTTGCTGACCGATAAAGAATTTTTATATGTGGCAAATGTTGATGAAGAGTCTGCGGCAAACTGGAATGAAGCTCAGCTCCGGGAGCTTTTAAAACTTCAGCCCCGTGACGAGGTTATTCCAATTTCTGCACAGATTGAGGAAGAGGTTTCACAGCTTGGGCCGGAAGATGCAAAAGCATTCTTGCAGGATCTCGGGCTAAAGGAGCCGGGACTTTTCGCCTTAATTCGCTCCGCCTATCATGCGCTTGGACTTATGACTTACTTTACCGCCGGCGTACAAGAAGTTCGCGCATGGACCGTAAAGCGCGGCGCGACTGCGCCAGAAGCTGCAGGAGTTATTCATACCGACTTTCAAAAAGGTTTTATCGCTGCCGATGTTATCGGTTTTGATGACTTTGTCGCCTGCGGCGGGGAACAGGGCGCACGAGAAAAAGGAAAGCTCCGTAGTGAGGGTAAACAGTATGTGATGAAAGATGGCGATGTTGTCCATTTTAAATTTAATGTTTGATGAAAATCATACCCGCCCTCTTTCTCTCGCAAGGTAAAGCAGTCTCGCGCTATAAAGGTGATGTCGAGCATCGTACGATTTTGAGTCACAGTCCTGTTGCGGTTGCCCGCCAATTTTTACAACAAGGCGCAGATACAATTCATCTTGTAAATTTAGATGATGATGATGGCGCACAAAATACCGCTCTTGCGTATGAGATTGCCGCGTTAAGCGGGCAGTCGTGTGCCGTACAGTACGCAAGCCGCTTTGAAAATTTGGAAGAGATACAAGCCTGCTTGGATGCCGGCATTGCGCGTATTTCACTTACACAGTATACGGAATCACTGCTGGCGCCTGCATTAGCAGAATTTGGTCCGGATAAAATTTGGTTTACGATTATTTCTCGCCGCGAGAGTGTAGATGGTTTTAAAGATCTCGATGTTTTTGATTACGGTCAGAAAATCGGCAGGAGCGGCGTACAGCATATTATTGCAAACGATAAGCAGGCTGAAGGAACTGATCACCCGAACTACGATGTCGTTGAGCGGTTGCTTATTGTGACTCAGGCGCACATATATGCTTTTGGTGGCGTTACCAAGCATGAGCATCTTGCCTTACTTCAAAAGACCGGTGCAGCCGGAGTATTAATATCGCCGGCCTTGCTCGATGGTACGCTCAATTTGAAAGAGTGTATGGCTCGTTTTACGACGTGATGCTTTCTTCTTTTTCGATCAAACGATACTCTGCGTTGAGGATTTTTGCTTGATATGCTGCAAAGAGAATGAGGATGCTACCTACGATGAGCTTCCATGAGATATTCAGTCCAAGCACGAGTGATTCGCTAATAATGGTAAAAATACTTACGAGATTAAAAATAGTAATAAGTGGAATGATGTCGAGATATTTTGATGCGATATGCCAGGCAACATAGGCAACACCCGTCGAAAATATTCCGATCATTGTAATCCAAAACCATTGCATTGATGTGATAGATGGAAGCTGGTTCCACATGGCGAATGGTGTAATGAGAATTGCGGCAAAGATAAAAATCTGGCTGCTTACGAGCAGTGCATTATGCGACTTAAAGCGGGTATGATATTCATGGACCCCCATTATAAAGAGCGCAAAGGCAAACATGGCAATAAATTCAAGAAGATCGCCGATGAGTTTATTCTCATTTGTACTGAGCAGATCTTGCGGGTCGTTAATCAGTAGCAGCGACGAGCCGATAGAGCCGATAATAACAATTTGCAGAATTTTTTGAACACCGCGGTAGCGATTTGTAAGATGGGCAACACGTTGCGGCAAAAAGAGCAGAGCAAGTATAAGGACCATAACCGGCGCAAATGCTTCAAGTAATACTGCATTCGAAGCGATAGTGAATTCGAGTCCCTTTTGAAACAGTACGAAATTTACTGCAAGGCTAGCGGTAATAATCCAAAAGAGGCGCGAATATACAATTTCTAATGCCTTTTCTTTGCGCAAACCCTTCCAAATGAGCAGAACAAGCGCAATAACGCCGGCGCCAATATACAGACGGAGCGCTGCAATAAGAATAGGATCTACGCCTTGATTAATGAGAATGCGGATTATGACTGCATGTATGCCCCAAAAAAAAGCTGAAACGCCTGCAGCACTGTACCCGATAATCATTTTTTTATTCATTGGGGATGTGATTGTTCATGCTTATAGGTAATGTAACTTGTTGTGAGCAGTGCGTAAATACCCATAATAATGCCAAGAACAAAGACCCAGTTAAATTCCAGCTGTAGTGTCACAATTTCACCAATAACAGTAAAGAGGGTTAGTGTTGTGAGCAGATAAAGAAAAAACCAGTAAATTCTAGTATCCATAAGTTCCGGAAACGTGCGGCTGGCAAGTTTTTTAAACGACAGTACTAATGCAATAACAAATACGAGACTGCCGTAGATAAGAATTTGTGTATACGATGTATGTTTGGCGGGATCAAATTGATTGCGGGCGTACTGTATTAAAAATGGATGGCTGAGCCACAGAATACTCGTAAAGAAACACATAATAACAAAGAATATTTTTCTTTGACGAAATGTTCGCGAAATTTGGTCAATGCAGTCGATCTGTTCAAGGCTTTCGAAGAGCTGTGAAAGTTCTTTGTAATTGCGGATAAGTACTGTAATCTCGCATACATCTTTTTTAATAAAGCGGGATCTGCGAACACGAAACTTCGTGAGTGGTATATTTTGTGCATGAATGGTTCTGACAATATCTACGAATGCGCTGTTTGTATTTTTGCCGATCAGTTTAAGGTCGATGCTTGCCCGCTCGTTATTTACTTTGCCATTGTGGCGCCTTAGCGTATCGCCTGTATGTATTGCGCGCTCTTCGTAGAGCAGCTGCAGAATATCGCGTGGATTTAATACTCCCTCGCCAATGGCGATAAGAATATCGTCGAGTGTTTTGTAGGGCAGCCGTCTTTGCAGCAGTTTAATGCGGCGCGAGGAGAGCTCCTCGCTAAAATCTTTTCCAATAAGATCGAATTCTTTTTGAAGAAACTTGCGGCCGATAAGAATTTTTTTAGATACGGGTTCACGCTTGAGCTGCTCTTTAATTCGATTTGCAGCAAGTGATGTTTTAACAAAACTAAGCCATTCCCTTTCTGGCTTTACTTGGCGTGATGTCATGATCTTAACCGTATCCCCCGAACTTAATGTTGCGGTAATAGGATATTGAATTCCATTGATGAGCGCCTTGCTTGCATGATTTCCGATATCCGTATGAATTGTATATGCAAAATCGAGGGCACAGGCTCGGCGTGGCAAATCTATAACATCTCCTTTTGGACTAAAGACAAAAATTCGATCCTGGAATACGTCTACTTTCAAATTTTCAATAAAGTCCTGTGTGCTCGGCTGCTCTTTTTGAATGTCGAGAATTTTTTGAATCCACGAAGCGCGCTGCTTCATTAATGTGGTTAATTCTTCTGGTTCCGTATATTTATAAAAATAGTGTGCCGCGATTCCGTATTCCGCTTCGAGATGCATATATTTTGTACGAATTTGGAACTCGACGACACTGCCATTAAGACCGAAAACAGTGGTGTGAATACTTCGGTATCCGTTGGCTTTCGGAACGGCAATATAATCTTTAATACGTCCGGTCTTCGGCTTAAAAAGTTTGTGAATAATTCCCAGCACTTCGTAGCAGTCTTTTCGAGTCGGTACAATAATGCGGATTGCAATAATATCTTCAATATTTGCGATATTTTTCTTGGTTGCTATTTTTTTGTGAATGCTGAAAAAAGTTTTTTGCCGTCCAATAATTTCTGCTTCCATATTTTCTTTTTTGAGCTCTTTATCGGTCAGATGAATCATCTCTTCGAGAATGAAGTTTCGCTCTTCCATATTTTCTTCGATCTCGCGTTTAATTTCATTGTAGTGTTCCGGATCAAGGTGCTCAAAACAGAGATCTTCGAGTTCACTGCGAATCTCGCCTATACCTAAAAGATTTGCTATTGGAACATAGATTTCCAATGTCTCCCGAGCTATTCGCATCCGCTTTTCTGGCGAGACAATAAAGCGCAGTGTCCGCATGTTATCGAGCCGGTCAGCAAGTTTTATAAGAATTACACGCAGATCTTTTGCACTGTGAATAAAGAGCTTTTTTAGTGATTCGACTTGCCGCTGCTCCATCTGATTTCGATAGTGCACTTTTGAAAGTTTGGTAATGCCATCAACGAGATATGCAACGGATTTTCCAAAATGCTGTTCGATCTCATCAATACTTACCGGCGTGTCTTCCGGAACATCGTGAAGATAGGCCGCCACTAAGGTGTCGGTATCTACATGCAGGCGGCTTAAAATTTGTACCGTACGTGCAGGGTGAATTATGTACGGTTCACCAGATTTGCGAATCTGTCCCTCATGCGCTTTTTTTGCAAATGCATAAGCGCGCCGAAGTTTTTCGACTGCCTCTTGTGAGGCATATTTTCTTACACTTTCGAAACTTTCATCCGCAACTGCATCTGAATTGTTGGCAATTTGCGTGGGCATGTATGCAATGTGGCTACGATTTTCAATTATACGTGGTGCTGCGAGCGTTTACAATAAAAAAAAATGGTTTATAATAAATTTATGTCAGATCGGGATCACTATGTACTGCATGTGGGAGCTCATCCGAGCTCGCATCATCTTCAAAAAGAGAAGACGAAGCACCCTCCAAAATTTCATACAAAACAGCGGAATTCAGCTTGGGCGTGGATTTGGGATAAAGTACATTTTGTGCTCGTTTCGGGTGCGGTTTTTTTAATGATTTATACACTTTTAAACTGGCAAGCACTCTACATTAATGCCCAATATTATTGGGAAACATGGCGCGGTGCAGAGCGTCCCTTAGAAAGATTGGTTGAAGAAACTCCCGTTGCAAATGAGCCCGAGCGTATTGTTACTGTTGAAGGTGGTGCACAGCATGGAGAGCTCCCGGTTCCGCCTTTGCAGCTCGAAGTAGTGCCCCCGGATACGCGTTTAGTAGTGCCTCGCATAAATCAAAATGTGCCGGTCATTGGTGTGCGTAACGAAAATTTAATTGCGCGTCAGTGGGAGGCACTGGAACAAGATATCCAAAGTGCTTTGCGTAGTGGTGTGATTCACTATCCGGGCACCGCCTTGCCGGGTGATGGAGGAAACGTTGTCTTAACCGGCCACTCTTCATACTATGCGTGGGATCCCGGCCGCTTTAAAGATGTTTTTGCATTACTGCACGATGTGCAGCTTGGTGACCGCGTTGTGCTGTTTTTTAATCAAAAAAAGTATACTTATGAAGTAGATAGCCGCGTTATTGTGCTGCCGCAGCAAGTCGACGTGCTGGCAGCTACCGATCATGAACAGTTAACCCTTATTACTTGCACGCCTATTGGCACGAATTTAAAGCGGCTGGTCCTGACAGCACGGCTGGTAGAGGTGCAATAAGGATAGAAATCTGGTATAATATTTCGATATGCCAGAGTCACCAAAATTTGGCCCAAAGACAAAAGAAGAGGCGAGTGAGGCGGCGCGTGAACAGGTGCACGCCGCTTTAGATTCATTAGGCAGTGATGTTTTGACTTCACGCGCTGCCGATATTGCGGACGAAAATACCCTGCCACCCGAATTCCGGGATGAGTTGCAGCGTGCAGAGAAAGGGGATGGCAAATTGAATATGTTTGAGGCGATTGTCCAGCTTCTTGCCGATCTTTTAAATGCTGGAAAAGATGTTCCCGAAGAGCTGCGTGATTTTTATTTGAAGCCGGAGGACGATGCCGGTTCCGATCTTAGTGCAGACAGATTGACTGCAGTACAATCGGGGCAGGTGCTCGATGCAAAAATAGATACACCGTTGCGAAAGGACATTGTTAAAAAGGCGCTCGCAGTTGTTGGCAGTACGAGTTTTCGCGGTCCCGAAGTTGATGGCGGTAACTTAGCTTGTGCACAAGTTGTGAGCTCGATTTTGCGCGATGCGGGTATCCTTAAACGGCCGCATTTGGCGGTTTCTAAAACCGTTGATGAGCTTAATCAGAGCGGCTGGGAAGAGCACCCGGGACCTCCGCAGCCCGGGGATATTGTGGTCTGGAACCGCACCACAAAAAAGAGTGCAGATGGTAATGTTGCTTTGGGTCACGCGCATATCGGTATTGTAGTTGGCGATAATTTAGCACTGAGTAACAGTTCTTTAAAACGCCAGCCCAGAGTGCATACTATGGGGCAAAATCCAGAAGATGGATACTGGCATCGCCGCGGTATAGCAAAATTTCTGCGGCCTCCTCATGCAGCTCAAAATCTTGTCAGCTAAGCGTCCCCAAGCTTTTTGAGAATCTCTTCTTCCTCAGAAGCCTCCGCAGCTTCCGCATGTGACTCTTCGGCAAGAAGCTTTTCACGTTTTTCTTTTGCTTCAAAGGCTTTCCATTCGGTCATATGCTTATCATTAATCTTATTAATTTCATCTTCGTACTCACGATCGATGCGTGCAAGTTCCTGCTGCTCGTTGTCCAAAATTTCACGCAGCTTGCCCACTTGTTCGTCGGTCATAATCGGCAAGATGTGAAACCAATACTGGCGCTCTTCATCCTTCATCGATTCGGTTTTAAGAATCAGCGGAATGAGCTCCGGATACTTATTTTTCACCGCATCGGGGATCTCGAATTTTGATGCGGGATCGTCTTGCGTTGTTGCACCGCCTTTTGTGCCCGCATTGCGCAGGTCGATCGTTGTGTCATCTTTTTTGTTTGAATCTGCCATAGTATTATTATTGTACGTTGTTTAGGTAAAAACGTCTACTTGGCTTTTGCCGGTGTTTCGGCATCTTCTGTGCCTGCTGGTTTGTCTTCCTTTTTCTTAGTTTTTTCTTTTGGCTTCTCCGGCGCAAGTTTCCAGTTCTGCTGAATGTATGTACTGAGTGTTATTTTTTTATCTTTGATGTTTGGATCTTTTTTCAGGCGATCTTTAATCTTTTCAAGCGCTGTTTTGCGCTCGGGGCTATAGGTGTCGATTACCTTCTGCTGATCTGCAGATGGATTCATGATATCTCCGATTTTTGCATGCATAATCTGATCGGCAAATTTTCTATCGACCTCAAAGTGTCGTTTCATTACTGAGCGAACATGTATTCGCTGTCGTGCCCCTTCGCGCTGTTTTCCTTTTGCATAGTAATAAATGTCTTCATCAGTAATGCTGTCGCGAAGGTATTTTCCAAAAAACGGAATACTCACGAGTTTTACAAGGAGAGGTGCAATCTTGGTACTGAAAAGTTCTTTAAGTTTATCCCCCCATGTGCTCGGCTCTAAACTGTTGAGTGTTTCTTGTATGCTTGTAAGCATACCTTTTTCGCCTTCATCTTCCGGAATTATTTCGCCCGCCGGTTCAGCCGTCTCTGCTGCTACATCAGCTGCCTTGGGCATTACTTCGGCAATTTTTTTCTTAGCTTCTTCTTCGTCAAAGGTTGGTGCTTGTGCGAGCTCGAGGAGCAGATTTTTTTGCGCCTCACTCGGTTGTTCAATCGCTGCTAGCGGTGTAAGCAGTGCAATTCTGCTTGCAAAGGCAATAAGGGCTTTTTCGGCTTGAGCTGGATTATTTGCATTTGCTTCGTCAGTATCGGCTGCTTTTCTCAAGCCTTCGGTGAGCGCGCTCATAACATCACTATATTTTGAGAAAGCTTTGTCGATATCGTCTTGCAGTTTTCCGCGTTTTATATGAACACTTTCTTTTGCTTTTTTTGCAGCTTGTTTGCTGGTATCTGCCGCTTCGCGTCGTGTAACCATATCGCCAAATTCTTTTGGCCGGTTATTTTGCATCCACTTCTCAAACGTACCAAGGCCGCTTGTGGTATTGAGCATTTCCTTAATTGCATTGTCGACTGCATTTGAATCCATCTCGCCATACGACTGATGAAATGCTTTGACTGCGAGCTGCATCCTGCCAACTGCGAGCTGCATATATTCGGCCTGTACACCAGCGGGGGCATCATTTGTGACTGTAAATACATAGCGCCGCATCTTTTGCAGCATATTTTGGAATGTGGAATTTTTAAGCAGATCTTCCGGAGTATTATCTTCACCTTTGAAATCGTGCGCTTCTGAAAGACGAATATTAGTAATAAGATATTGCTCGGCGAGTTTCGGCAGCTCATCTAGAAATGAGGCTTCGATTTTTGCTGCATCCTCCTCGCTGCCGGCCTTTAACATATCTTCCAGTACTAATTTGGGAGAGTACATTTCATCGATTTTGAGATTGTCGAACCCCCGGGATAGCGCTTGTTGTACGGCTTCCGGCAATTTTGCCGTCTCACCAGAAAGGCGCAGCTCTGTTTCGGCTGTCGTGTTTTCCGGCGGGCGCTGTGTTGGTGAATTCGGCATAGCGGAGAATCTTTAGATTATATAAACATCGCCCGAAATTCCTTCGAGGCGCTCTTTGGTGAGGCGTACTTGACGAACCATGTTTTCAATTTGGAAACTCGCCTGGCCGGTTGCTTTCCAGAGCTCATAAATATTTCTGCACTGCGTGAGCAAATTTACGGCATCAAAATCGACCTTTCCACGCTTGTCTTCCGGAAGTGAGCTGTAAACTGCTTCATTTATAAGTGAGCTTGGCTTATGCAGATCTATCTGTCCGCTCTCCACTTTTGCAACCAAATCATGCAAAAATGCCTGGTCTTCTTGAGAAATTCCTTCCTTTTTTTCGAGCGGTTGATTCAGTTCGGCCTGTGTATTCGGGTCGATTGGCTGGTTGGTGTCCATTTATAATCAGGTTAAATAATCTATAAATTATAGCAAAAACAGGTTAGAATTTCAATGCACATATGGATAAAGCCACTGCAAAAGCGAGAATTGAGAAGTTGCGCAATGAGATAAACGATTTAAATTATCGTTATTTTGTCAAGGATGAGTCGCCAGTGAGTGAGGCAGTACGCGATTCCTTAAAAAAGGAATTAAAGGCGCTCGAGGCACAATTTCCGGAGTTTATTACACCTGATTCGCCGACGCAGCGCGTTGGGAGTGTTCTTTCCGGCCGTTTTAAAACTGTTCGTCATCTCACACCGAAAAAGAGCTTGGAAGATGTTTTTTCTGAAGAAGAGCTCTTGGCATGGGGCAAAAAGATCGAAAAATTGGTGCCGGGGAGTGCCGCCGGCGGGGGAGGTATTAAGCCTCTCGAATTTGTGTGCGAGTTAAAAATAGACGGGTTGAATATTACTTTAGTATATGAGGCGGGTGAGTTGGTGAGAGCGGTAACGCGCGGAAACGGAATTGAGGGCGAAGAGGTGACGCATACCGTTAAGACCATAGAGGCGGTGCCATTGCGGTTGCGCGAGCCGGTCGATTTAGAGGTTGGCGGCGAGGTTTTTTTAAGTTTGAAGGAGTTTGAGCGCATTAATAAAGAGCAAGAAAAGATGGGCAAAACTATTTTTGCCAATCCGCGAAATTCTGCAGCCGGAACTGTTCGCCAGCTCGATCCTGCCATTGCGGCTTCGCGGAATCTTTCATTTTTTACGTATGAGCTTGGCAAGCACACTTTTTCGGATGAGACCAAAACGCAGGAAGGAGTTTTGCAAAAATTAAAGTCATTGGGTTTGCCTGTGAATCGCGAGCATATTGTGGCCCACTCGTTGAGTGAGGTAATGAAATTTGTTGAAAAGTGGGAGCATCGGCGCGATGGACTGGAATATGAGATCGACGGCGTGGTAGTAAAAGTTAATGATCGTGAGTTGCAGCGCAGAATGGGATACACGGCAAAGACGCCGCGCTGGGCGGTGGCATATAAATTTCCTGCTACGCAAACCACAACACGAGTTCGTGATATTACTGTGCAGGTCGGGCGAACCGGTGCGCTTACACCGGTTGCAGAGCTGGAACCGGTTGTTGTTGCAGGATCAACGGTTTCTCGCGCAACCCTGCATAATGCCGATGAGCTAGAACGTAAAGATGTGCGTATTGGCGACACGGTAATTATTGAAAAGGCCGGAGATGTGATTCCGGCAGTAGTCGAAGTTCTTACAAAGTTGCGTACCGGTAAAGAGAAAAAATTTGTTTTTCCAAATACGTGTCCGGTGTGCGGCAGTGAAGTAATAAAGCCCGAGGGAGAGGCAGTAACGCGCTGTACGAATCGTAACTGTTATGCGCGCGAACGCGAATCGATTATTCACTTTGTGAGCAAACCTGCATTTGATATCGATGGTTTGGGAGAGAAGGTAGTTTTGCAGTTGATCGATGCAAAGTTAATTGCAGATCCCGCTGATATTTTTACTTTAAAGGAAGGAGATCTTTTGGAGCTGCCATTATTTAAAGAAAAGCGTGCGCAGAAAGTTGTGGAAGCGATTGCTGCGGCCAAAAAAGTTTCGCTTTCGCGCTTTTTATTTTCTTTGGGAATTCGCCATATTGGCGAAGGGGTGAGTCAGGATTTGGCGCGATATGTTGCATCACATATGAAAACAATTTCACCCAGCAGTGTGTATAATTTTTTTGAACAATATTCTGCTCAAGATATAGAGCAAATTCAAGGTTTTGGCTCGGTCGCTGCGGCTTCACTTTTTGAGTGGTTTCACGAGGAGCGAAATAAAAAACTGCTAGAAAAATTGGAGCGTGTGGGTGTTGAAATTGAGCACGAGTCGCGCGCTGCATCGTCTTCAAAAATCAATGGCAAGCGTATCGTAGTTACCGGAACACTCGAGCATTTTGGACGGCAAGAAATCAAAGATGCGATTAAACGCGCCGGTGGCGTTGCCCAGTCCGATGTTTCGGCAAAGACTGATTATTTAATAGTCGGGGAGAATCCGGGCTCTAAATTAAAGCGGGCTCAAGAGCTAGGTATTGAAGTTCTTTCCGAAGCCGCGTTTCGAGAGTTGTTAAAGTGAGCTGTTTTAAGCGCCCAGGTAAGTCTGTGATTGTATCGAAAATAGCACAAAGTTATTCTCCAAACATCTCCATAGCTTGATCCAGCAGATTACCCGCTCCTGATTTTACAGATTCTTCGCTGTGTAATGCTTCTGCAGGTTCTTCTGCTTTTGGCTTTTCCTGTTTAGCTGTTGTAGTTGGCAGTGTCGTATCGAGTACGCACATATATATAACTTTTCTTCCAAAAATATGCTGTATTACTTTGTCTATTTTCATGCGGCCTTCATTACTATCTACTTTGTTTTTATGAAAGTTAGAGCGAAAGCTTAGTGTTAGCTCTCCATTTGGCTCTTCTGTTACTTTTGCATCGGTGAGCGAGCGGCGCAGCGATGGTGGTTCAACATGTTCCAAAACGCGCTTCCAGTTTTCTGCGATATTCGCATCGACCTTTTCGTGCTGAATTTCATCTTTCAATTTTTTGGCGGTCTTTTCTTCTTCGTTTTGGGCTTTGCTGGTGGCTTCGATGATTTCTGGTTCTTTTGGTATTACTTTTTTTTCTGTTGATTTTGTTGTAACTGTTGCTGTTTTAGCGTTAGTAATTGCTGCGCCGTTGCCGCCCTGTGCATGACAAATCTTTATTGCCGCTATTTCCAGGGGCAGCTGTGGAATAACCGTGGTTCGCAGCATTGCGCGCGCCTCTTCAAAGCGCGTAATCATCTCGAGCCAAATATGCGGATCACTGTTATTTTGAATCGCCTGCATCATCTTTTCGCGCAGGCTTGCAAGTATCTCACGCAAAAAAGTTCCAAGATCGTAGCCCTCATTATGCACCTCTTCAATCATACGCAGCGCTTTGGTGAGATCTTGTTTTTCCAACACATCTAAAAAATCTTCAATCGTTTTGTGGCTCGTGATACCCAGGTGCATCTGTACATCTTCAGTTCGCAATTTTCCCTCCATACTGAGCTGATCGAGCAGTCCAATGGCATCGCGCATACCGCCTTCAACATGACGTGCAATCATCTCAAGCGCCGTATCTTCCGCCTCAATGCCCTCTTTTTGTGCAATAAAGTTCAGTCGTGTCATAAGCGTGCGCACCGGAATTCGTTTAAAGTCGAAGCGCTGGCACCGCGAGATGATCGTATCGGGTATTTTATGAATTTCGGTTGTACATAAAATAAAGTAGACCGCCTCGGGCGGCTCTTCGAGCGTTTTTAGGAGCGCATTAAAGGCCTCTTTAGTCAGCATATGCACCTCGTCGATAATATATGTTTTAGTCTTGGCTCGGGTCGGTGCAAAGTTGATTTTTTCTTTGAGATCGCGAATCTCATCAATACCGCGGTTGCTCGCTGCATCAATTTCGATGACGTCAATCAGGCTCGATTCTGTTATATCAGTGCAAAATTCACACGTATTACAAGGATCGCCATTCTCATCACGCGTTGTGCAGTTTAGAATTTTTGCAATGAGACGGGCAGTTGTGGTTTTGCCGGTTCCGCGCGGTCCGGTAAAGAGATAGGCATGTGCCAAAGCACCGACTTTTACCTCATTGAGAAGCGTAGTGCGGATGTGATCCTGCCCCACAAGTTGCTGAAAATCCTGGGGACGGTATTTAGAATAGAGGGCCATGGCTGTGGCAGCGTAGCAAAAATGAAGTGCATCATCAATGCAGCTTGGCTTGACTCCGCATCTGCCGGATTACATACCGCATCCGGCTCAGAAAATTCGCTTTACTGAATTCTTCGGCCCGGGCTCGTATCACATTTCTGTCGTATTTTTTTAGATTGAGTATTAAGCGCGCCAATCCCGCCTCCATACTGGCTACATTCGCTTCATCAAAAAATTCGCCGGTTACGCCTTCTATAACAGATTCTTGGACCCCGCCCCTCCGCAATGCCAGTACCGGCACGCCGCAGGCCATCGCCTCTACCGGTACAATGCCAAAATCTTCTTCTCCGGGAAAGATGAGCGCTTGTGCTTTACTTAAGATTGCCGCGCTTTCTGTGTCGCTTAGAAAGCCTTGAAATTCAATATTCGGTCCGGCGATGCTCTTTAAAAAATCGCGTTGCGGACCGTCTCCAATAATCACCAGCCGCCGTCCTATTTTATTAAAGAGATAGATCGCCAAATCAACCCGCTTATAGGGTGTGAGATTTGAAATCATCACAAAGTAGTTTTCGCGCCGCTTTGCAGGAGAGAAGCGCTCGATATCGACCGGCGGATATACGACTGCGGCATCGCGCCGATAGTATTTATGGATTCTCCGCTGAATATTGCGGGAATTTGCAATAAGATGATCGGGCCGGTCACTCGCATATTGATCCCAGAGTCGCAGCTTTTTAAGTAAGAGTGCTCCGGCTGCCCGCTTTAATAATGATTCATTTTTTAAATATTCGTGCGTCCAATCCCATGCAAAGCGCATAGGGGAGTGAATGTAACTGATGTGCATCGTGTGTGAGGGCGTAACGATTCCGTGACTCAGTGCAGTATTCGAAGAGATAACCAAATCATATTCAGAAAAATCCCACGCTTCCAAGGCACGCGGCATCATTCCGATTAAGTACCGGTGGTTGTTTCGAATAAAGCGCGGCAATTTTTGAAGCCCCGAAGGACGGATTCGTTCGTGCGGAAATTCTTTCCAGGTGGTTTTTTCGTCATAGAGCAGGGTATAAATCGGTGCGTTTTTATAGAGTTCTGCAAGCGCGGCAAGAACACGTTCGGCACCTCCAAGGCGCAGAAGAAAATCATGAACAATCGCAACTTTGAGCATAGTCGCAGTGTAGCATGTCAGATTTTTAAAGCTCAATTGGTCATATAGATATGACCCAAAAAACATTCCAGATTCCCAAGGAATTTGTTGAATTTCCGCAGCCGGTCTTGATTGTCTGTATGGCTCATCTTATGGCGAAGACCTATCACGCCTTCGGACGGCAGGTTACTGCAGGCGATGATATTCAGACCCCTGATACCGATTTTGAGTATTCGGATAAAGAAGGGTATTTATTTGCTCCGACTGGCACGCATACTATGTATGGGAATGCGCCGCATAATAAAGAGCACTACCGCACAGTATTTATTAACTATTTTGCCGAACAGTTGCACGAGCTCGATCAAAAAGAAAAATACTCCCGCATTTTTATCTTTATGCCTCCAGATATAAAAAATAGTGTGTACGAAAAACTTTCCAGCAAAATTAAGCCCAAGGTAGAAATTATTGAAGGAAATTTTGTGAACCATCAATTGCCCGACTTGCTTGGAAAATTAACCATGACTTGATCGTGCGCAAGAACGATGCCGGCAATATAGTGAGCCCCGTGTTGGCGCAGGATTGTTGCACATGCCTGTATGGTTGCACCGGTTGTGCTCACATCATCAACAATAAAGTATTGCTCGTGCGGGCTAAGGCGCGATGTGTTTTTTTCTATTGCAAATGCGTTATGTAAATTGCGCAGGCGTTCCGCACGGTTCATGTGAGCCTGATGGGCGGTATCTTTAATGCGCAGCAGAATATCGAGTACCGATGAGTTGGCATGTTGCGCAAAGGTTCGTGCTAAAATGAGGGATTGGTTATATCTTCGCGTTTTTTGCCGCTCGGGGTGGAGTGGAACGGGGATAAAGATGCCCTGTGGTATCTCTTTAAAGAGTTTGACGAGCTCTGCACCGACTTCTTTTGCGCCTTTATATTTAAAGTGGTGAATTGCCTGTCGCAAAATTGGATTGTTGTGCAGCGGCGCGGCATAGAGCACGTGATCTTCGAATTTTTGTTTACGCAAGATTTTTGCGAAGCAGAATTGGCAGAGCGGATTCCCTATTTTGCCGCAATTGCAGCATTGGAGAGGGAAGAGGAGGTTGAAAGCTGCTCGTAAAAGACGATGCATGGGGACACCCTAGCAAACCGAGATGAACAAAAGATGAACGGGATTCGCGAAGATTAGCTCACAAAAAGATAAGCGCTATTCGCAAAGGCCGACTAAAAAAGGGATCGATTTGAGCGATTAAATGTCTGGATTCCTTCCTGGGAAGCCGCTCAAATTTTCCTGGTGGGCTGTAGTGGACTCGAACCACTGACCTTCTCAACGTCAATGAGACGCTCTAGCCAACTGAGCTAACAGCCCCGAGCTGACAGAAAGCAAAATGATTCTGTCGGCTAATTATATAAAGTAAGCGCGCCGAAGGCGCAACCTTTTGTTATCTGAAATTGGATATTTACTCCATTCTTGTCTATAATTCGTTTCCGGAGCTGTTATTTTGCTTATTACTTCTGTAAACTTTTTAATATTATGGACGATCAAACACAAGGCGGAACACCTCCAGGTGGAACACCACCGCCC
>PCVQ01000063.1:21390-34267 GCA_002796025.1 Candidatus Peregrinibacteria bacterium CG11_big_fil_rev_8_21_14_0_20_46_8 | reverse complement strand
GCAAACACTCCCCTCGCCATCCACGTTGTGGTACCAGCTTTCTTATCCTCGTACTGCTAACCAGCATGGTGGTCTATACCTTTGTCCCCCGCCATCCTGAATTCGCGCTCAATTTGCTGCGCCGCCTTGCCGTGGTTCCGCTCATCGCCGGCATCGGTTATGAAATTTTAAAGTGGAGCGCAAAATACCGTGACCATGCACTGGTGCGACTGCTTGTTGCGCCGGGCATTTGGACGCAGCACATAACGACACGCCAGCCAGACGACGATCAAATAGAAGTCGCAATCACCACGCTCAACAGCACACTAAAACTGGAGCAAGACCACGCAAAGGAGAGCTAAAATCAGGAGACAAAACTAGCGTTCAAGCGCCCTTAACTACAGCGAATTTGTCGCTGCCGGATCGATCTTAATTCCCGGCCCCATACTGGTAGTAAGCGTCAGGCTCTTTACATATACGCCCTTGGCACCGCTTGGCTTTGCCTGCACAATCGCTTTAAGATAGGTTTTAACATTCTCCAGCAGCTTTGCTTCGTCAAAAGAAGCTTTGCCAAAAATGTTATGCAAATTTGCGAGCTTGTCGACTCGGAACTCAACCTTACCTTTAATAATCTCTCCGATTGTTTTGGTAATTTCCGGAGTAACCGTGCCGGCTTTTGGATTCGGCATGAGACCTTTTTGACCGAGCGTTTTTGCAATCTTACCAAGATGCTTCATGGCAGCGGGCTCTGCAACCGCAACATCAAAGTCGAGCCAGCCGTCCTCAATTTTCTTTACAAGATCTTCAAGACCGGCCTCGGATGCACCGGCATCTTTCGCCTCTTTTACTCGTGCGTCAGTCACAAATGCGATTACACGGACCTTTTTTCCGGTACCATGCGGCATAGCAACCGTTCCGCGAACAATTTGATCGGCATGACGCGGATCGATACCGAGATTCATGTGTACCTCACAGCTTGAATCAAATTTGGTTGTTGCTGTTTTTTTAAGAAGCGCAATTGCTTCATCGAGCTGATAAAGACGATCTTCAATAAGATCTTTTGCATTACGATATTTTTTTCCGTGAGCCATATGGAGGGAGATAAGGAGTTAGAGGAGTTAAGGAGAAAGGGAGTAGAGAAGAGCGCTTATGTGCGTTCGACATCGATTCCCATAGAGCGTGCCGTACCCTCGATAATTTTTATTGCGCTATCAAGATCGACAGCATTCAGATCGGGCATCTTGGTTTCGGCAATTTCTTTTACTTGTGCCTTGCTCAATTTACCAACCTTATTTTTATTAGGTTCGCCAGAGCCCTTTGGTACACCCGCAGCCTTGCGGATAAGAAATGAGGCCGGTGCAACCTTCGTAATAAACGTAAAAGTACGGTCTTCAAAAACCGTAATTTCTACCGGCACTACCGTATCGCCCATTTTGCCGGTTTTGTCGTTAAACTTTTTGCAGAAATCCTGAATCTGCACACCGTGCTGACCAAGTGCAGGACCTACCGGCGGCGCTGGATTCGCCTTACCCGCAGGAATTTGAAGCTTAATGATGGTCTTTACTTTCTTAGGAGCCATAGTGATTTGGGATTAGAAATGTAGTGAATTAAGCGCTCAAGAGTTCGATCATCTTCTTTACTTCTGAATGATAGAGCTTGAGATAGGCAATACTATAGAGGCGGTTTTTTATCTTCACGGTGAGAAATGCCTCATCCGGCTTCTTCGCGTGATTAATATAGAACGAGCGGTCGCCATAGGCATTCGTCTCATTCAGGGTCAAATCTATAAAGGTTTTCGTTTTATTTTGCAAGAGCATGTAGAGCTGAAGTGCGCGAATTTCATCCTGAAGCACAACTTCGCTAATACTTGCTACAGCAATATTTTCAACCGACATCTCATAGTATGTGGCGTCGGAAATTGGCGTTGCCGTGATATCGAGAAGTTTATAAATCTTGCCCTCAAAGAGCTCTTCTTCAACTTTTTCTCCAATACCGGCCTGTAAAATGAGTTCTGGAGTAAGCGGAGAGGGCTCTGGCGCAACTACCACTTTTGGCTGAATAACCTCCTCGGGTTCAGTAACTGGCTCCGCCTCAGTCGTATCTGCAGGATCAGGATCGGTTGTTTCTGTCTCAGGCGCTTCAGTTGCCAATACATTTGTCTGGCCGCCGGTATCTTCCGCTCCCAAATATTCGCGTACGCTCAAATCAGCAATCACAGTAGTAACTGCAACAGCAAGTATAACGGTAAAGATTGTGAACTTATTCATAGTCGCTCCCTGCAAATGAGGTGGTTAACGCGATGTAATTTATAGTGCAACCGCTATCGGCCTTATTTCTTCTTCACCTGCGTAAAGTCGAGCTCTACCGGTGTTTCCCGTCCAAAGATTGTAATCATAACTTTAATCTTACCTTTTTCTTCATCAACCGAACTAATAATACCATCATAGTTCACAAACGGTCCGTCTAAGACGATAACATTGTCGCCGACATTAAAGTCAACTTTAAACTTCGGCTCAACCTGGCCCATGCGCGTCTTAACCACCTTCCACTCCTCTGCAGAGACCGGAACCGGAATAGTACCGGATCCGACGAAACCTGTAACATTGGGTGTATTTCGCACTACATACCAAGATTCATCGGTTACGATCATATCTACAAGTACATATCCGGGGAAAAGCTTCTTTTGTTCTTCTTTTGGCTGACCGTTTTTAATAACGATCTGACTCTCCTTTGGAACAACAACATCAAAAATATAATCCTGCATATTCGTAGATTCGATACGCTGAAGCATTGCTTCGCGAACTGCATCCTCATAGCCCGAATATGTGTGGATCACATACCAGTTACGTCCGGTACCAAGTGCTTGTTTTGCCATATATTAGAGAGATTCAGGAGACGGTGACTGAGCTGCCAAATCCAGCAGCTCACGATATCCCAAGTTAAATACAAAGTCGATTCCTGCAATTGCCGCTGCAGAGATAAAGACAAATACAATTACAAGAATACAAACATTTATTGCGCGATTTCGAGTTGGCCAGGTAACTTTGTCGAGCTCGTGCCAGCTGTCTATAAAGTACTGAGAGAGGAAATTTTTTGCCATAGTATGGTGAGATAACTCAAAAATGGCCCAAGGCCAAACGAACAGTACCGCAAGTAGGGATTTTCTGCAAGTGATTTTTCTGGTATAATAGACGGATATTTTTATGCGTCTAAAAACTCAAAAAATAAAGGAGCGCACGGCGCGACCGCGAGCCAGCGAGGGAAGCCCGAAATTAGGGCTGACCGAGCGCCAGCGAGCGTTTATTAAGGAAGCGCTTCTCGTGCTGCCACTCATGGCAGTTGCATTATGGCTGACAAATGGGCCCGAAGTTGCGAGTGCGGGATTCATTCCAATACCGCGCGGACTCTGCGGTGTATTCCCCTGCCCTGAAGGCAGCGGCGACGGCGTTGCCATTGCAAAGAGCTTAACCGGACGCATAGTACGAATTGTACGCATCATGATTGGCGCAGTCGCCACACTGATGATTGTAATTTCGGCGATCAAACTCATTGCCTCACAAGGCAACGAAGAGGTCTACACCAAAGAAATCAAAACGCTTATTTTTGCCATTGTCGGACTCTTTGTGGTTGGCCTATCCGGGGAAATTGCACAAATTGTTGAGCTCGAGAAGGGCGGTTTCTTAAAAGATCCAAATGTTGCAGTGCAGCGAAGTAAACTTTTCTCACGAACAGTTAAAATCGCAATCACCTTTATTAAATACACTATCGGCAGCGTGGCGGTGCTCTTTGTAATACGAAGCGCATTAGTGCTTATTACTCAAGGACATAATGAAGAAGAGACAACTAAAGCGACAAAGAGTTTAAGCATCGGTGCAATCGGACTTATACTTATTGTCTTTGCAAATACATTTATTAATAAAATTTTCTTTAAAATCGACCAACAGGGTTCGCTTACAAGCGATGCCGTCCGTCCGGGGATCGATATCGATCAGCTCACGCGCGAAATCGCCAGCGTTACCAATATTATTGCAGCAGTAGCCGGACCTGTAGCACTTTTAACATTAATGTACGGCGGCTTGCGCTACATTTTGGCAGCCGGCGAGGACGATCAAATCGGAAAAGCAAAAAAAATAATGCAGTGGGCACTTATCGGTTTAATTGTTATTTATAGCGCATTTGGAATTGTCAGTACGTTTATTGCGCGCCGCTTCACAGGTATTTAATTATGAAAAAAAATAATACTATAACCGCTATGCTCGCACTGCTTGGCACAATGCTCACACTTATGCTTTTTGTGCTGCCTCAAACTGCGTATGCACAAAACGGCACGTGCGCTCCGGATGACATCGATTGTCAGCTGCAAAATGTTTTCGAAAAACGCGGGCGCGAGGGAGGACCCGAGCTGGGTAATTTTGCAAACCGCTTTCATGAACTTTCGAGCGTAGAGTCGGGTGCCGATACACTCACGTCAATTATTTTTATTGCACTCGATTTTATTAAATATATTCTTGGGGCAATTACGGTAATCTTTGTTACCATCACGGGAGTAAAACTTGTAGTGAGCGGCAGCAAGGCGGATGAAGAGTTCGATAAGGCAAAAAAAGCGCTGAAGTACATCATTATGGCGCTCGTGCTTGTTATTATTTCTGATGAACTGGTCACAAAAGTCTTTTTTGGCGAGTACGGAGAGTGTATTGCAAGTTCGGCAAATGCTCAGCAGTGTGCACAGGAAGGTGCAACCATTATTAAGGGATTGTATAGTTTTGTATTGGCGATGGTTGCAAGCATTGCAATCTTTATGCTGGTCTATTCAGGCTTTCGGATGATAACTTTTTATGACAATGAAGAAGAATTAAACAAATACAAAAAACAGATTGTTTGGGCGATTGCGGGGCTCGTGCTGGCAGGAATCGCGGAATTCGCAGTGAAAGGAGTTGTATTTCCGGAAGCCGGAGAGCGCCTCTTCGACGTCGATGCCGGCATTCAACTCGTTTCGCAACTCACTAATTTTGCAGCGGGATTTATTGCTGCCGGAAGCTTTGTCATATTGTTTTACGGCGGCTACTTATATGTTGCATCATTTGGCAATGAAGAGCTTACCGGCAAAGCAAAAAAAATCATTATGGGAGCTATTATTGGTATGCTGATTGCACTTGTAGCATTTGGTGCAGTTACGACCGTTGCGAGTTTGAGCAGCGGACGAGAGGCCGGCAGTCCGGTAGAGGCATCTCTAGAAGCCGCGACCCGATAAACATTATTTTTTCATGCCCCAATCAACGCTAGGTTTACATCATAAGCACAAAAGAAAGCGGATACACCAAAAGCGCGAGCAGTATCCGCACCCCGACAAACTTATTCGTTTTTTTGACGGCGTCATTATTGCAATGGGATTTATTGTCCCGCTATTTACGATTCCGCAAGCGATGGAAATTTGGGTAAATAAAAGCGCGGCGGGACTTTCTGCCATTACTTGGATGGCCTATTTGGCAAATACTATTGTTTGGACAATTTACGGGATACTGCATCGAACAAAGCCAATTGTTCTGACATTTTCGCTCATGACAAGTATAAATATCGTGATTGTGACGGGGATTGTTGTTTTTTAGGGGCAAGAGCGAGCGCGAGAATCCACCTGTTTACAGAACACCTGCTTTTAAGGTATAATATTTAGATTCATTCTTGCTTTGCGGCCGCAAACAAAAAACAAAAATGCAGCTAAAAAAAATCACATCACGTTTTGCTTCACTAAGTATTGCTCTTGTACTGACAGCGAGCATGCTCTTAGCAGCGGCGCCGCATCTGGTGAACAATTCAATCCCGGCAGCGCATGCACAAAACGAAGTATGTAAAGATATTCAAGACGCATTAGGTGGCTTAGTAAGTTGTGGTGATGACGATGTTGTGAGCTTTAGTGATTTTCAAGGCGGGCTCGGCCCGCTGGATGCACAAGGTTCAGGACTGGACTCTTCACTCACTCGTGCAGGAGGAAATTTCCGTGAAATTCTTGTAACCATCATCAATTTCGCCCTAACATTTTTGGGCATTATCGCAGTTGCCGTTGTAATTTATGGTGGCTACTTATATGTAGCTGCTGCCGGCAATGAAGAACTTTCCGGCAAAGGCAAAAAAGCGATCATGTATGCGGCAATTGGTATTTTGATTATTATCAGCTCGTTTGCTTTTGTGAATACATTTATCACGCTAGATAATGTTGATCAAGAGGGTCGCCGCGGTGCTGCGGATGGTACCGGAACGGTTGGTAGCGGCTTAAGCGGAGCAAACGACATCAGTGCAGCTGCCGAAGAAGGCAACAACCGCTTACAATCACGCGTATTCAATTTTGGTGCATCGCAAATTCGCACAGCTACTGATGAGCTACTCAAAGCGTATCAAACACTTGTTGAAGTTGAGAGCCTAGCAACACGAATCGAAAATGTTGCCGGCCCCACACAACGTTCTGAAAATAAATCGTATTTGAATGAGGTTGCCGGATTGATTCGGCAAATTCGAAGCAAGACGAGTTCGCTCAGCCAAACCGGCAAGGCCGCACAACGAATGCTCGATGAGCAAATCGCACGGCTCGAATCTTTTTCTCGTGAGCAAATTGAAGATGAAGATTTCGAAGTTGTTGGAAATATTTTTGATGCCGATGCAGACGGCTCTCTTTTGCAAGATGCGCTGCTAGAGGGATTCAATGAAACGTTTAATATTCCGGAGGCCGCACGGGAAGACTTTATAACTGCCGTAGAAGAAATTGCAGGTGACACTGATCGCGGTGCACGCCCGCAGCCAAGTGATCAAAATGTAGCAGGCAAAATTCCAATCGTATGGCAACTTATTGGCCCGGTTGCAAATTCAGATGCCGGTACTGTTATTGGCAATGTTGTCTCAACTCAAGATTTGGAGAAAGCATTTGCCGGTATCAATCCAAACACGCCAATTTCAGAATTATTTGTGCAGGCAATTCGCAATGTTCGTGCACTCGCGAATATTAGCGGCAGAGCCGCAGATAACAGCGGTGCAATTGTTGATGCAATCACTTCACTGCAAAGACTGCACATTGCAATACGTGATTTGAAATTCGTCGGCGTGCAAATTACGGCAAGTGCGCGTGAGGGCAATGCGCCATTCATAGTCGAATTAAGCGGTTTACGCTCAGTTGATCCAAGCGGCAAATCTATTACCGCAACACAATTTCAATGGGATCCGGATGGTGACGGCGAATACGGCATCAATCCTCAAAGTGCGCGATTAGTGCAGTGTGGCGATACTCCTGGTGCAACTGGCGACATCACCGGACCAGTTGTTACATGTACGTACTTACAGCCGGGAACCTATCTTGCACGCCTCGAAGTTGAAAGTTCGGACGCACAAAATGTAGCACGGGGCCAGGCATTCCTCTCTATCCGCGTTCTCCCAAGTCTTTCTAAAATTAATTTAAAGGCGCGGGTTGGCAGCGAAGAGTATGTGCTGCGCAGCTACGATGCAAATAATAATGTTATTGATAACAACGAACTCGCTGTCCTCATTAGTGAGGTGACCGGCCGTGGCATTGAATTCGATGCACAAGAGTCGCGCGACTCTTCGGGCGCCCCAATTCGCATTTTTGACTGGCAGTGGGGTGACGGCAAGCGTGACTCATCGTCCGAAGGAAACCAGCAAGATCTCGCGGTTATTACACATAAATATCCGGATAAAGCCGGCCGCTACCGTATGCAACTGCAGGTTACCGACACCGGCAACCGGCAAGACCGCAAAATTGTAACTATTTTGGTTGGAAGCATTGCAGCGCGTGTGCAGGCCATAAAACGCACCGGTGAACCGGATGAAATTTTCGAATTTGACGGCTCGGTTTCGCGCAGTGATAATGGTGCGATCTCGAATTATGAATGGGAAATTCAAGCCGGAGGGCAAGGTGCGAATATTATTAATGATGTAGATAAGGTCGAAATAATCGGCGATACAAGCAGCCCAGCGCTTCGGGTAAAATTTAAAGAGGCCGGGCAATACTTAGTGCGACTCCGTGTCTTTGACGCTCAAGGCGAAGCAACAACAACAATTCCCGACATATTTATTAAATCAAAAAAACCGCGTGCAAATTTTAATGTGCGTACATGTCCAAACGACTGCCCGGATAAAACACAACCCTCACTTGTAGAGCTTAATGCATCACAAAGTTTTGATCCCGATAGCAGCGACTATCTTTTCTACGACTGGAAATTCTTTAGCGCTGCAGGCGATGCATTGCAATCCGGCGATGGATTTACGCTTGAAGATGGCGGAGCACTCACCGGAAACGACCGTGAAAATGGAGATGCAGTCAAAAAACTCCGCGTGAAATTCACACGTCCCGGTACATACAAGGCGGTACTCAGTGTGCACGACCAGCATGAAAATGCAAATCTGCAACAGAGTGATGAGATCTCGCGCGAATTTACCGTTAACTCCGCACTCGATGCAAAATGGGATGATGCGCTGCAGGTTGTCCATCAACTGGCCGACGGCTTTGCTACCGTAAATTTTACGGCGCAAGCACCCGATGCAACAAATGTAGAAGTTGATTTCGGTGCCGATGGCTTTAGCGGAAATTTTCCAGTCCAAAACGGTGTGGTAAATTTCGAACACACCTACGAAAGTTCCGGCTCGTATCTTGTAACTGCAACATTTACTTCCGAAAACAAAGGCCGCACCACTCTTACACAGCGCATCTATATTGCACAAGGCGACAGACCGCTTGCCGTGATTCGCGCATTCATAGACGGCAATGAAGTCGTGCTCGATAATGATAATGCAAGTATCGATATAATCCGGAATCAAATTATAAATTTTAATGGCGGCGCCTCCATAAGCAGCACAGGCAGCAATAGCGGGCTTAAATATGTGTGGGATTTTGGAGACGGCAAAAAGAGTACCGGCGCAAATGTGCAGCACGCGTTTACCGAACTCTCTCCAGAAGGAGGATATGAAGTTACGTTAACGGTAAGTGAGACACGCACGCAGCGCTCAGGCATAAATCAGCTACGCGGCTTACAAAATAATCTTTTGGCACAAAAAGATTTCAGCGGTGACCCAACAACAGTTCCGCAAAATACCGGCACAGGCGACGGCACAATTCAGCGAAGCGGCAATCAAATTGAAGATGCTCTGCGTGATGCAAACCGTCGAAGTAATGATCCGGTCCAAATAAACAATCGTGCGCCGGAGGGTCTGCAACAGGCGCAAGAGACACTTACCAGCACCGCACGCTTCCGCGTGAATGTTATTAGTACACCACCGGAGCTTGCAACACTTTCACTCGAAAAAGTAAGCGCAGGCGATACAACACCGGTCGAAGTGCGCTTAACTGCGGAGGGTGCAACCGATGCCGACGGCAGAATTACAAATTATCAATTCTGGTACTATGCACCTGCTGAGCGCGAACGAAAACTGGGCGTCATAGATACCACAAACAACTCTGCAAGTTTAATAATCGATACCTATGGCGAGAGCGAACAAGAGCGTGAATACTACTTTTGCGTAAGTCTTACTGACAACGAAAATACGCGCGTAAATTGTACCGATTTATTTGATGAATCCGAACTGCCGCGTATTAAAGTAACAAACGGGCCGAATATTGCACCAGCTGCAGGATTTGAAGTAAGTCCGTCAACCAGTGTTAAGGCAGGCCGCGAAGTGACCTTTACCTCAAGCTCAACGGATGCGGATGGACGAATCGTCGAATATATTTGGGATGTTGAAGGCGACGGCTTTCACAATAATAATCCCAGCGAAAGCTCTACAATTCGGCATACATATACAACAGCAAATGCAGACGGCTACCGGGTAAAGCTAAAAGTAATTGATGATAAAGGCGCCGCAGGATATTCAACCGAAACGCGTGTCTTTGTTGATCCGCAGTCCGATGCTCCACAAGGCGACTTTGATTTTACAGTTCGTCCGGGCACACGCGAAGTAAAGTTCTTTGACCGCTCAAGCGCCGATCTTGCCAATAATGCGGAGATTACAAAATGGACATGGGACTTCGATACTTCCTCCGAGTTAGGATGCGATTTGCCGGCAAAACCGCACGACAAATGTAACGGCGACAAAACTGATGACCCTGATTCGACGGATCAAAATCCAATCTTTATCTATCCAGCAAACGGCGACTATCAAGTAAAACTGATTGTCGAAGACAACTATGGCAACCCTTCACGTACATTCACTAAAGAGATTAGAGTCTTTACATTCGGCACGGTAGATGATGTTCCGATTGATGACCGATTAAATCCAAATGCACGTCCGAGCGGCGTAAACATTACCGATGATCGTGAAATCGCGGCAGTCGATATTGAGGCAAATTTAATTGCACTTTCAACCGAAGCACGCATGCAAATTAATCCCGATGGCAAGAAAATCTTAACACTTCCGGCAAATTCACGGGGAAGCGATATCTCTTTATGCTGGGGCGATTCGCGCGGCGATATTATTCATGCATGGATCGATAAAAACACACTCTGTGACAGCGACGGCGACGGTGACAAAACAAATGATAAAGATTATGAGTTTCCTGCACCGGACGGTGTTCGTTACGACACTACAGATGTGACCACACTGCTGCCGGGTGGACGCTGCTGGAAAACGTACTTTAGTCCGCGCCATAAAAGTCTTTTTAGAACCTTGCCGGACGGCACACGGGTGAGTCTCGGACGCTATACTCCTTTGCTCAATGTAGAAGGGCGTGCCGGTGCTGCAAATAAAAAGCAGACCGACCAAGTAGAAATTAAATTTCCCACAGTCGGCAATGAAGATACGATGTTCCAGCAAAGTTGCGAATCGGACATTCCGGTCCTCAGCGGACAGGCGCCGCAAATCGACGGTGTACAGCGCCGCGTATCACGTTTAAAGGGCAGCATATTTGAAGATCTTGGTATTCAAAATACAATTATTCTCGGAATCACAACCGGTGCACTTCTTATTCTTGCAATTTACAGCATCGGACATTTCTTTAAGAGAGGAAATATTCGCGATGAATAATTTCAATTAACCACTTTCTACGATGCCAGACGCACCACAAAATCCGCAACAGCCACAACAGCCGGCGCAACCGCAAGCAGTTCCGCCGCAGCAAACTCCGGCAGCCGCACCGGCGGTACCAGCCAAAAAACCAATAGACCCGGCAAAAGAAGCAGCTAAACGCAAAAAGACACTGATCGGTTGTCTCTCTGCTTTTGGATGCTCAATCCTGCTCTTCATCGGTGTCATTTTTGCATTTTTAGCAGCAGGCAGCGAAAACAATCCCCTCTTTGCATCATTCGGCGTCTCACAAGGCGAGATCGTAAATATTTTGATCACGATTGTGAATCTTACCTTTATGGTACTCACTTTTGTTGCATTTGTTGTAACTGTTATTGGGGTCTTCAAAATTATGGCGGCAAAAAAGGGTGATAAAGATGCAAAAAAGAAAGGAGCAATTCTTACATTTTCGGCATTCAGCGTCCTGGTAATGCTTATTATGATTTGGGTGAGTACCTACGTATTTCTTTCGAGCAAGAGAACAAGTGGCGCACCCCGGCAGGGCATTACTACAAATCCGGTACGGACCGTACAACTAACGGCTCCGATTACCATAAATTTTGATGCTCAGTATGCACCAATCAATACTGCGCAATACGAAATTCTCTCATATAAATGGGATTTTGGAACCGATGATATTCTCTTTGGAAATCCTCAAACATATACCTACAAAGATCTCGGCAACTACACGGTAACACTCACAGTAGCAGTCAAAGAGCGTGCAACCGGTGAGACTGAAGATGTAACATTCACAAAGGATGTAACCATTCAAAATGTCCGGGCCTCTGTTGTTATTGATGCGAAGCCGGCGCAAGGTCCCGCACCTCTTGAAGTCATATTCGATGGCTCAAGCTCAACTTCGGTTAACGGCGAAATCACAGCTTATGCGTGGGATCTCGATGAAGACGGCAGCTTTGATGACGGTACCAGTGCGCAAGTTACAAACACATTTACTAAGATTGGAAGTTATCTAATAAAATTGCGCGTCATCGATTCGACCGGCGAGGCATCGATCGGTGAAAAAGAAATTGTTGTAACCGAGCCAGAAACACCGACTGCAAACATTACGATTAAAGATATCGAAGGAACAACGCTTGCAGTTGGCACTTCGTATATTTTTAGCGGCGAGAGCTCATCGAGTCCGGTTGGAAGAATTGAGCGGTATCGCTGGAACTTTAGCGATGGCGGTGAGGGCAGCAACCGTACGGTCAGCCATACTTTTACCGAGCCAGGCCAATATGTTGTTTCGCTGGTTATAACCGATGAAAATGATGGACGTGACGAAACTGAAATAACCGTAACCGTGAATGCTCCCGATGCGGCACCTGTTCCAATTGTAAAAACAACACCGGCATTAGAAGACAATGTTGTCCGCGGTCCGGCACCATTAACTGTTACATTCGACGGCAGTGCAAGTACCGATCCGAATGACGATATTGTTGAATATAATTGGGACTTCACAAATGACGGCACAAACGATAAAGCTCAAGAAAAAACTGTCTACACATTTGAAAAAGCGGGAACGTATACCGTCCGCTTTATGCTGAAAGATGCTGCTAATAACGAGGCCGCAACAGAGATTGTTGTTGAGGTACTTGCACAGGGCGTACAGGCCGATTTAAAAGCAACGCCTACATCAGGGGTAGTACCCCTTACGGTTAAGTTCGATGCGTCTGGCTCCAGCTACGCCGAGGGCGAAATTGTAACCTACGAGTGGGATTTCGGCGACGGCAATCCAAAACGAATCGATACCGCGCAAGTGAACCACCAGTATACGGCAATCGGAAGCTTTATTGCGCGAGTCACAGCAATCGCATCGGACGGCAAAAAGCACAATGTTGAA
>PCVQ01000063.1:21228-21370 GCA_002796025.1 Candidatus Peregrinibacteria bacterium CG11_big_fil_rev_8_21_14_0_20_46_8 | reverse complement strand
GGTTTCGGTCAAGGCATGTTTTGAAGCTACAACCGAATCCGGCTCCGCACCGCTTGAAATAGAATTTGACCCGACATGTTCAACTGGCACCATTATTAAGTACCGCTGGCGCTTTGGACAAAGTAACACCTCAACCGACCGC
>PCVQ01000063.1:0-21212 GCA_002796025.1 Candidatus Peregrinibacteria bacterium CG11_big_fil_rev_8_21_14_0_20_46_8 | reverse complement strand
AACACGTAAACGCATGGTTACCGCAGTAGCAGTTCTCGGCCTCATTGGATTGCTCGCAACAATTGTGCTGCCGTATGCAGCGACCGGCGGCTACTAAAAAGTGCGAGCGCACGGCGCGAGCGCGTAGGCTGGAGCGAAGGAGTCGCAAAATTAGCGACGACTGAGCGGAAGCCGGAGCCTATAAAATAAAACAAACACAAAAATGAAAGATACCGGACTTCGAATGTGGCTTGCCGCATTCGTCATCACTACCGTAGCCTCGAGCTCAATCGCCTTACATAAGGCAAATGAGAGGACCTACTATAAAGGGCTCGAACCGATTGCTGCACTCACGGCAGATGCATCGCGCATGCCTAAAAAAGTTGCGCGCACTCCATCTGCACCAACACGCACATTCGGCAGTGTGGTAGAGGCAAATTCACAGCGCCTGGCAAAAATCCTAGATGAAGGCGGCGCAGCAAGCAGTGCGAGTATTCTTACCACAGCGCCAAGTACATCTCCACCACCTGCTGCTGGCCCCAAACAGCCCCTTGCTACACGCTGTCCAGCCGATGAAACACCTGTCATTACCAATGGCAGCTTTACAGGATGCAAATCAAATAAAGAAAAAATTCCGGCAGCAAAAATCATCCGAGGCCCGGCTCCAAAAATCTCTTACGGGCAAGTCAAAAGATTAAAACCTACACCAACAGTTGCGCCTGCAGTCACTCCAACGGCACCACCAAAAATCACAATACCTAAAGTCGAATCTTCAACATGCAACTCAGAGAGCAAATTTATGTATACCGGGCCCGACCGTCCGGGTTTGCTCTATGGAATGTGTATTGAATGTGATACCGAAACTTTTACCTCTAACGGCTATCTGTGCCCGGCTCCAAAATAAATATGAATCTCTCACGAACAAAACTATGGGGCGGGGTCTTTCTTACGGTATTGCTGATTGCAGGCACAGTTGCCTACTTTACAGCTGGCGATAGCGGTTTATTTAAAGGACAGTTAGCACCTGAGCAACCGCGCACGACCGAAGAAGCATTGCGAATTTCTAATCTTGAATGCGGCACATTCAATGAAACGCAGTGCCGGACTAATTCAGATGCATGTGCATGGACGAATCCATTTAGTCTCGGTTTTTCATGTACACATATTTGTCGTACCTATGATGAAACACAGTGCGGAGCAAATCCTGATGTCTGTCACTGGGATCCAGCAATTGCATTTGGCACTGGCGCCTGTTTTCCAGGGAATACATTTCAACATACCTTTCGCCTCGCATGCCGTACAAATACAGACAGAACATCATGTGAGTCTGCAGAAAGCCAACTATGCGGATGGAATACGCTTTTTAATAGGTGCGATCTTTCAACGGATACTGGTGTAGCACCACGTGAAGGCACTCCACAACAGCCGCCAGCACAGACTCCTCCTGCACAAGCTGGAACCACAAACAGTTGTACCGGATTAGATCAAAATGCATGTAGAGGACAAAATACTTGTGAATGGGGTCTTGGAAGTTGTGTCGAAGTCGATCCAGCTTGCCGAACTATTACGCTCGAAAATTCGTGTACTGCAAATACAAATTGCAAATGGGTAAGCAGCATTCCAAGTTATTGTACGGGCGTAAATGTACCGGTTTTTGGATTAGGAAGCGCACCGGCAGTTCCGCAACCTGACCTTACACGAAATCCAAATGACCGCTGTACAACGATCGGCGACTTTTCTCAATGCAATAGCGATACGCAATGTCAGTGGGAACCAAATACAGGAAGTCCAAATTTTGGTTGTAACAGCCGTTCGCCATTGTGTACCGGAATATCAATTACTCCGGCTGCGATACCGCGCGATGCACGCAGCCCAAACTTCGGCATTGCTGTTACACCAGCAGAATTTGCAGGACGTATACAGTGGACTCATACGGTCAATGGCAACGAAGTTGCGCGTGATGTTGTAAATGGTACTAATCCTTTCTCGGCAAGAATCGGAGATATAAACGAAAATAGCCAGCTGACTTTTGAAGCACAACCTGCGGTAGCCGGGAATACTTGTACTGTTACAATTAACACTGCGCCCGAAACTCCGGCGACACGAGCAATATTTCTGGATATTTTTCGTCCGGAAAATAATACTCAATTAGCAGCAGGAGAAGGAACAACTTTTCGCTTTGCAGTACGACATAGTTTGGGATTTACTCCGCTGACCGCCAATGTCGTCATTAGAATATCTTCAGGCACAACTGTAATTAGAGAAATTCAAGCAGAGCGTCTGTCGAGACTGTTCCGTCCTGTAGATGACATTGTATGGGATGGCCGCGATGCAAATAATAATATTGTACCAGCCGGAACATATACATATGCATTAACAGCCTCAGCCGTGAATGTTGAAAATGTAACTCCGGCGACAGCAACCGGCACCTTTACGGTTACAGGAACAGCGCAAGCCGGTGATGCTGCTATCGTCGGCATAGCTGGCGATACGGCTGGAGGTTCCGATGATCCTGCAGCTGAAATTGAACGTCGAATTGCCCAAGATGATGCGGCACGCCGCGGCGAGGAAGTACCCCGCGCACCAGTACTCACAGACTTAGGTCCCGATCCGGCGAGCTTTGGTCCTGGCGAAGGAACACGCTTCCGCTTCTCACTTAATCAAACAGCATCGGTGCAGGTAAATATTACCGAGCCAGGAACTCCACAACCGCGCCTTATCCGGGAAATTCGTGAAACACGAACAACTACCGAGGTCCGCGAACTCAACATTGCATGGGACGGCCGCGACACAAATGGCGCACTTGTTCCCGTAGGAAGCTACACTTACGAGATTCGTGCAAGTAATCCAAACGGTACCGCCACACCGCAAAATGGGACATTCGAAATTCGCACCGTACAAACCGGAACTCAAGCCGATCTTACGATGCGAACGGTCAACACACCGCCACTGGAAGGATTAGTCGGTCAAGAATTATCTTTCACAGCACTGCAGGCAAATATTGGAAGCGCTGCAGCCGAAAGCATTTCACGTTTAACTATTTACCAAGCCGACAGAACAACAGAAGTTGCACGCGTAGATGACGGCAACGGCACTCTTCCCCCAAATGTTCCAGACACCGCCCGCTTTGCATGGACGCCAACTACTGCAGGAAGATATGAATATCGAATTTGTATTGATCCGGATAATACGGTAGCAGAATCGAGCGAGACAAATAACTGCAGCGATTTCTTTATGCTGACAATTGGAGGTGGTACTCCCCCTCCACCACCATCTGCTACAGCATGTACCTCACTTGCCGTAACGCCTACCGAAATACCTATCGGCGCGACCGAACTGCCGCTGCGTGTTGTCGCGCAACCTACAACATTTAACGGTCAAATCAGTGTTGTGCACAATCGAAATAATGAAGATGTTGTTACCGACACCCAAAATGATCGTGATTTTACCTTAACAGTCTCAAGCTTGAATGAAACAAGCAGAGTAACAGTTACTGCAACTCCAAGTACCGGCACTGCATGTACAGTTGTACTGAATCGCGCAACTGAAGGTGCACAAGTTGCTGGGGCAGGCGCTGGAGCTCGGGCATCTCAAAGCACCACGACACTCCGCATCACTCCCGCAGAAGACAATCCAAGCGGTCCGAATAATATCATTCCAATTAACGATCACGATTTATATGTTGGCGGCATCTACACGTTCAGTGCAAGTGCACCGCTGCGCATTACACAAATTAAAATAAGTCCGACCGGCGTAAATGCAACTAACGCACTCGATGTTTCCAAAATAAAATCACTCCAGCTCTATCGCCGCGACAATATCCGAAGCAACGACGAACCCCAACTTACAACAGAAATCGCTCCGTCGTCAGACGGCTCAGTAACATTTACGACGAACTGGATATTTACCGCGGAATCCCTCACACAAGATCTGCTCATCGGATTCTCTCTTAATCAAGATGCAAACGACGCGGGCAGACGCTTCTCATTCGGCATCAATGCAGAGAGCGATATTATCTTGAGCGAAGGCAGAATTGCCGAAACTCCATTCCCAATCAGCGGCGCACTCTTTGCAGTAGAAGGAACACCAACGCAACAAGTTGCCGGAACAAGCGGCGGCACAACAAATAATACAACGAGAAACAGCACCAGCGGTACATCGTGCGAGTCACGCGGGCTCTATACCTACACCGGACCAGACAGCCCTGGCCAACGCTTTACTGGCATGTGCATTCCATGCCGGGAATCAAAATATATTGAACTTGGCGGAACATGTGATGAAACTCTCAGTGCTGCACGCATTGTTATGGAGAACAAGACAACCAATACTTCCCCAACCGATACCGCCTCAAGCACAACATCACAGCGCGGCTCGGCACAATCTACAGGTCAAAGCAGCAGCAGTGTTCAGAATGGAAGTGCACAAAGCGGCACAAGTCAAAATGTGGCAGCACAGCAACAAGCGGTTGCAACAGCTAACGAGCTCATCCGCACAGCAAACAGCGCGCTCGCTCTGCAGCAAAATCTTACAACAAATGCGTTCCGGCCGGCAGCGGATACTAACACAAATGCCGCAGTAGGATTCCAGCAGCCAAATCTCAACCAAAGCCAGCGTCTTACTTATGTACCGGACCGCTCACAAACGGGACCAGGCATTGGCATATATTTTGGAGTATTGGGAGCACAAGCCGCATATCTTGCGTGGCGCAAACGAAAACGCAGTTAGATATTAAAGAGACGGCCTTAAAACCGTCTCTTTCTGTAGCCCGAAAAAGTTGACATAAATTTTAAATATATGCTATAATAGAAAGAAGTAAAAATAAAAATATGGAAAACATACAAAACCAACAACCAGGCCAAACTCCGCAAATGCCCAATATGCCAGCAAAGCCAAGCAAGCGGCCCTATATTATAGGCGCAATTATTGCCATTGCCGTTTTGGGTGGTGCGGTTTTTTATCTCATGAATACACGCACTACTTTGTATAAAGGGTCGCTGCCATTCAAACCGGCGGTAATTGACGCAAACCTAGGACACGCAGGACAAACAAGTCTGCTCACAAGTGAGAGCGTCCGAATTGCGCAATCCGACAACACTCTTGAAAGCCAAATTGCAGAACTGGAAGCACAACTTGCAAGCACAAGCGATCCGACAGAACGCAGAATTCTCAATGCACAACTCGCAAGTTTGCGTATACAGCTTGCATCCGAAACGAGTCCTGCAGAGCAAGAACCTGAGGCAACCGAGGAGGAGCTCTTGGCGGAATTCGATGAATTAATATTTCTCTTTACCGAAGCAACCGAACCAGAAGAAATCGACCGCTTAAATGAAGAAATTCAAAACGTACTCATGCAGCTTGTCGAACTGGATGCAGATCTGGAGCTCGCATTCGAACGTCCGGATTCAACTGATCTTATTCTGACCATTGAACAATTGCTCAAACGCTTTGAAGGTATTATGGGACAAGGTTCGACAGATGTCTTCTACGATCTGACCGAAGAAGAACTCGCGCTTGCGGCGAATGAAACTGCGGCGAATGAAACTGCGGCAGTTGATGATCCGGTTGTAGCTGAGGAATTTCAGCTAGATCCGCCAGCCGTTGATATTCCATTAGAAGATGATCTCCTCATCGAATCTCCGATTGTTGAAGAACCGCTGGCAGAGGAACCTGTTGTGGAGCCGCCAGTTGCTGAAACACCGATTCCAGAAGTGCAGACTACAGAAAATTTTACCAGCGCAATTATCCAAGGCGAAACCGGACCGGGCCTTGCGCTCTATCCGCTCTCATTTGCCGCGGCATGGTATTTGCGGAGACGGAGGAAGTCTTAATCTTCATCTTCACGGTCTAGCTGATCACGTGCCTGGTTTCTGTATTGTTCTGCTATATCCGCTAGACGCAACTCCGATTCAAATTCGCGAAACCAAGTTACTAGCTTTGCTTTCTCCGCTAGATAATGTTCTGCGGCATTATCACTGCTTGGAACTATTTTGCTTATTCGTTCCAGACAAAGAATAAGGCGCCCAAGAAAGAGCCGGAATGCTGTTATCCAAGTTTTTTCTTCCTCTCCAAAATCACTTTTTAAATCGTCAGCAAAACGCAGTTTAATATGATTTGCAAATTGTAATCCGCGAACACTAACTTGACTGATGTCCTTCCAAACTTCCGCTGCTTCTTCTCCCTCAAACAAAAAATCTTCAACTGAAATAAGAGGTGACACTATACTAGCAACATTGTGCCGAACATACCCAGCCGTAAGTGTCTCTGGCACCTCAACACCCAGTGGAACAAAATTATCCCGTGCAATTTCCTCCTCAACTTGAGACCCTCCAGCAAAAGCTTCTGGCGCTTCAGTACCCTTTTTTGAGCCATCTTCATTTCCCATATGCCAAAACAATACCACTTAAATTATCTTTTGTAAACCCTCTTCGCGCAAGCTCCTTTCCAGGGCGAACCACGATCTGATATTCTCCAAGAAATGCAAATCATCGATTCGGATGTTGTGATTATTGGCGGCGGCGGGGCGGGCCTGCGGGCGGCCATTGCCGTTGCAGAGACAGCGCCGGATTTGAAAGTAAACATGATTTCCAAAGTTTATCCGGTGCGCAGCCACACGGTCTCTGCCGAAGGCGGCATTGCAGGTGTAGTAAAAGAAGATGACTCTTTCGAATCGCACTGCTTCGATACGATTCGCGGAAGTGATTACTTGGCGGATCAAGATGCGGTCGAGTTTTTTGTGGAAGATGCACCCAAACGGATTTATGAATTGGAAGAGTGGGGATGCCCATGGAGCCGCTTTGAGGACGGAACGATTGCGGTGCGGGCATTTGGCGGTATGAGCGTAAAGCGAACTGTGTACGCTGCCGATAAAACCGGCTTCTACATGTTAAGCGCGCTCTGGGAGCGCTCACTCAAATATCCTCAAATTAAAAATTACGACGAATGGCATGTGACGCGCTTATTTCGGGTCGGCGAAAAAATGGCCGGACTCTATGCGATCAATTTAAAAAATGGCGAACACGCAGTCTTTCGCGCAAAGGCATTTGTATTGAGCACCGGCGGCGCATGCCGCATCTTTTCATTTAACACCAACGGCAACATTAAGACCGGCGACGGCATGGCGCTGGCGTATAATATTGGCGCGAGCCTGAAAGACATGGAGTTTGTGCAGTTTCATCCTACCGGCCTGCCGCACACCGGAATTTTAATTACCGAAGGCGCCCGCGGCGAGGGCGGATATTTACTCAACAACAAAGGCGAGCGCTTTATGAAAGAGTACTTGCCGGCGAAGATGGAACTTGGCCCGCGCGATATTGTAAGCCGATCAATTGTAAGCGAGATTAAAGCCGGCCGTGCATTTAAGGGTCCCTACGGCTCATATGTACACCTGGATATTAGGCATTTGGGAGAGAAAAAAATTATGGAGCGGCTACCCTTAGTGCGCGAAGTTGCTTTAGAGTTTGCACACATAGATCCTGTGCACGAACCGATTCCGGTAATGCCAGTTGCCCACTACTACATGGGTGGCGTACACACCGATAAAGAAACGGCTACCAATGTGTCAGGGCTCTATGCTGCGGGTGAAGTTGCGTGCGTAACAATCAATGGAAGTAACCGCTTGGGCAGTAACTCCTTGGCGGAATGTCTGGTCTTTGGGAATGCGGCGGGTGTGCAGGCCAGCCGCTTTGCGCAGGAGACTGCATTACAAACAGTCAGCGAAGCAGAAGTACGCGATGAAGAAAGGCGCATTACGCAACTATACGAGCGCAACGGTGCTGAAAATCTCTCCAAAGTGCGCGAAAGCATGCAGCGCACTATGCACGAATTAGTTGGAATTGAGCGAAACGAAAAAGAATTGGAAGCCGCACTGGATGCGATCTTAAAACTGCAAGAGCGCTGGAAGCGCATCGGCCTCCAAGATAAATCCAAAACATTTAACACCGAATTTACCTCGCTCCTTGAACTGGAAAATATGCTGGTTGTAAGTGAGGCGTGTGTCCGTTCTGCCCTGGCGCGCGAAGAGTCACGCGGCAGCCATACGCGCAGCGACTTTCCGGCACGCGATGACAAAAATTTCCTCAAGCATCTGCTCGTTGAGCGCGGTGCAGATGGTATGATTTTAAAAGACCATCCGGTCACAATTACAAAATGGCAACCACAAGAAAGAAAATACTAGTACAGCGCTATGTCGAAGGCATGGAAAAGCCTGAACTTCAGGAGTTCGAGCTTGAGGCGACTGCCGAAATGACCGTGCTCGACGCACTGAATGCAATCAAAGATACGCAGGATGGCTCGCTGACCTTCCGCTGGTCGTGCCGCATGGCGCTCTGCGGAAGCTGCAGCGCCGTGGTCAACGGCAAGCCGGTGCTCATGTGTGAAACATCGCTCAAAAAATTGCCGGATACCGTGCGAGTCGAGCCGCTGCGCAATTTTCCTATTATTAAAGATTTAGTAGTCGACATCGACGACGCATTTGAAAAAATGCGCTCAGTAAATCCATATTTAGATAGGATGGAAGCGCGCGTAGAAAACAAACATTTACAATCCCCCGCGCAGCGCAAACGCATTGCACAATCCAGTCAGTGCATTAAATGCATGATCTGCTATTCGGCGTGCCCGGTATATAAAGTTGGAGAAAATTTTATGGGGCCTGCTGCCGGAGCACTCGCCTACCGGTACATTGCGGAGTCGCGCAACAAAAAAAAGCGCCGCCAGCTCAACGCCGCAACCGGCAAAAAAGGCGTCTGGGGCTGCAGCTTTGTTGGCGAATGTTCAACTGCCTGCCCTAAGCGCGTAGATCCGGCCATGGCCCTGCAGCGTCTCAAAGTCATGGGCGCGCTGAATCTGCCAAAACGCTTACTCGATAAAGAATAACTTATTACAAGTACAAACTTCATGTACAAACAAGACCGCGATTTCTGGTGGTTCACGAAACGTCCCGGTTACATGCTCTATATGCTGCGGGAAGGCACGGGAATTTTAATGCTGCTCTACATAGTTGAAGTAATATATCACGGCCTAACGAAAACACCGTTTCATCCCGCTGAACTCTGGCTCGGCCTCATTGGTGCACTCGGACACACCCTCAGCTGGCTCTGGCTCAGCGTACTTATGCCGCCGCTGGAACTGAAACTCTGGCAAAAGACAGGAATCTTTGCACTGTTTATTGGCGCGTGGCTCGTACTTTCATATTTCCTTCTCACCTATGTCTACATCAGCTAAAAAAGCAACATTCAAAACAGTGCTCTGGAGCATCTTCAGCGCAACCCTCGCCTTTGTTGGACTCTTCTTGCCGGTTCACATTTGGGCTCAAATTCAAGGCAAAGAAATTCAGAGCGGTACCGCATTTACCATATTTGTTTTTGCGCTATACATCGCAACGCTCTACCTTGCGTTGTACCGCCTCTACACACTCTTGCTCGACTTAGGTTTAGAAAAATATCACAAAATCCTCGGCATTATTTTTGTTGGCCTTTTTGTAATTGGAGTTGGGCTTTTAGCGGCCAACACTGCTGTTGCGACGACCTCTGCGGGCGCGTAAGACATGTCGTGAAAATTCACGATCACCCTTTGATCCTATTCTTCGTCTTTTGGGTGCTTCAGTTACGGCAGCGTCATCCTCATCTATCTCTAGAGAAGCAAAGTGCGCAAGCATCTCTTCTAATCTTTTTCTACACTCCGGCAACATTGGATCGATTAATTCTTGATTATCATCATAGTGTGATAATAAAAGCCAGCAGCTATGAGAAATCGCACTGCAAATTCCTGCAATCTTCTTTGCGGACTCTGAATCTTCTCTCTCCCAATTTTTCTCGCATCCATCCATAACATCTGAGGCATGGCGCAAAAAACGCTGCACTCCGCTTCTCTCTAAAAGATTCAATGCAGTCTCAATTCTCAAGCGAATATCCGCACGCTTGCCGGCTGACAATGCCCCTTCCACTCTCTTCAACTCATCGAAAAATTGTTCGAATTTTCTTTTTGCGTGTGGAATGTGATCTCTTACATCTAAGTAAGGAGGCCGTGTTTTAGGTGCAGCTATCATATTGACAAAATGCCAGCATAAACTAAAAAACTCAAATCTTTTTCCACAATTTATAGGTGCACCAATGCAAATTCGGTCCAGTCATCACGGTCGTCTTGGATGTTTGCGGCCAAAGCATATAAATTGTGCAACATTGCCCCCTCTGAAGCACCGATTGCCGCTCCCTTAAGGCGCTTCAGTTGAACAACTTTTTTGAACGCTGCGCCTGTAGTCTGCACCAATGTAATCGGCACGCCGCGACAATATTTACGCAAAAATTTGCGACACTGATCCACGGCCTGAATCGGACCATAAATTCGCTGTACATCTTCCAAGCCGATCCTCCCCGCCTTCTCTGACATCTTCACCGCCAAAACAAAGCGCACCGGCACTCGAATCCGCCGGATAATATGCCACTCACCGCTGCCCATCTGCCGCTTTGTCTCTTCAACAGTGCCAATAATTTTATTCTGAACCGGAGCAAGCACCACACCGCCACTGCGACGCGCCCGCCGAAAAAGCTCAGTAAAATTTCTGCAATATACAATTTTATAGGCACGTGCAAAGCGCTGAGCTACAAATGAAGAGACGCTTCCCTTGGGCCCGAGCACATAAAGATTATTCATTGCCTAAGACTTTTTTCTTTTGGAATTATTTTTCCGCGGCCCACTTCCTTCATCTAGTGTTTTTTTAATTTGCTTTGCGTGTTTTTTTATACTCGTACGCGCTCCCTTTGCTTCTTTTTTAACACGCTTTAAGGTTGTCTTAGCGCGCTTTACCTTTTCATCAATATCGTGTTTCTCGCGCAAATCATCTAACTGCTCTTTTGCTTCATCGATATAATCGCCAAAGTAGTCCTTACCGGTATCGATCGCTTCTTTTACTGCGGCATGATCGCGCACCTCTTGATAAATATCTTTAAATACCTTGTGCAAACTTTTGCCAACATCTTTTAAATCTTCGCCAAGCGGCCGCACACCTACCCCGCCCTTTTTACGGTCCTGCTCCATTTTCCTGCGCAGCTCTTTACCGCGTCGCGGAGCGAACAAGACGCCCAGCACCGCGCCAGTGAGAATTCCAAACAGCCAACCTAGTCGTCCTTGTGCCATAGTAAGTATTACTTTACCATACAAAATTCTGCTTGCAAATAATAAACAGTATTCCGTAGACTGCGGGCGAGCTTTACGAATAGCATCCTATGAAAATAAGCATTGTAAGCCCAGTCTACAAATCCGCGCCCATGCTGCCCGAACTTATACAGCGGTTAGTAACAGTGCTGGAGCCAATTACAAAAAATTTTGAAATCGTCCTGGTGGACGACGGATCGCCCGATGATTCGTGGAATGTGATCCTGGCCGAGCATAAAAAAGACGCCCGAATAAAAGGCATAAAGTTTTGCCGCAATTTTGGCCAGCACCATGCATTAACCGCCGGACTGGATGTTGCACAGGGTGAGTGGGTCGTAACAATGGATTCCGATCTACAAGATTTGCCGGAAGAGATTCCCCGCCTCTATGAAAAAGCACTAGAAGGATTTGACGTTGTTTTGGCACGGCGCGGCAAACGTAAAGATAGCTGGCTCAAGCGTGTCTGCAACTGGGGCTTTTATAAAATCTTTAATTACTTAAGCGGCATGCGCTACGACCGGGAGGTCGGCGGATTTCGAATCGTATCGCAAAAGGTAGTACACACGTTTCGCCAAATGCGCGAACAGCATCGTTTTATGAACGGTCTTATGGAATGGATGGGCTTTTCGACTGCGAGCATTAATGTAAAACATGCAGCACGTCCGGCAGGCGAGAGCAGCTATAACTTCCGAAAACTATTCGTCTTCGCGGTGGATATTATTACCTCATATTCAAACCGTCCTTTGCGGCTCTCAATCGGGCTTGGATTTTTTATGGCGCTCATCTCTTTTGTTATCGGCATCTACTATTTAGTGCATGCACTTTTGTACGGCTCAACGGTATCGGGCTGGAGCAGCCTCATCGTATCGCTCTATTTTTTAAGCGGCGTAATCATGATGGTACTTGGTGTTATTGGGCTCTATCTTGGCAAGATTTTTACCGAACTTAAAGGCCGTCCTATTTATATAGTGAGTGAAACTACATGAAGGAGCCGCAAATTATCCAAGGAATAAAATGTTATGCTCCGGAACTTGCGCACAGCAGCGAAGATTATCCGGCAGGTCATGCAGAAAAGCTCTATAAAATAGAGGCAGAGCACTTTTGGTTTCGCTCGCGCAATCGCGTGCTGCAATACTTGTTTGGGAAATATTTAGGCAGGCACGAGCCACGGAAAATATTAGAAGTAGGATGCGGAACGGGTTTTGTATTACATGGTCTTGCGCGTTTTTCTAATTTTAAACTGAGTGGTGCCGAACTTTTTATTGAAGGTCTAGAATTCGCACAAACGCGCCTCCCAAATGTTGATTTTGTGCAGCTCGATTTTCGGGATACGCCATTTGCCGCTGAGTTCGATGCGGTCGGCGCCTTTGACGTATTAGAACATGTCGAAGAAGATGAACAGATGATAGCGAGCGCTTATACAACTCTAAAACCAGGCGGGTATTTTTTTATAAGTGTGCCACAGCATATGTGGTTGTGGAGCACGCAAGATGACACTGCATTTCATAAGCGAAGATACTCACGCAGAGAAATGAAGAAAAAATTACAAGCTGCAGGTTTTAAAATACGCTTTGTAAGTTCATTTGTCTTTACACTACTTCCGGCAATGCTGCTCTCGAGACTGCGAAGAAAAAAATCACGCAATACAAAGCTATCGCCGGGCGCAGAATACAGTTATGACGAACTGCAACTGCCATGGGCGCTGAACGCACTCTTAAATCTTATTATGCATATGGATGAGTTTCTGATACGACTTGGTGTTTCGCTGCCTGCCGGGGGCTCGCTCATCGTGGTCGCGCAAAAGCCTCAAGTTGCCGCGCTCGACAAGAAAGGATAAACTACAGCCCGCTATGCGTGAACCAACCTTTATTGTTGCAGGAGGAGTCGCTACTGGTACCGGCTCGCTTACTACACTGATTAAAGACCACCCGCAAATCTACTTGCCCAAAGTTATGCGTCCGGAATGCGGTTTTTTTTATAAAGAAGCAGAGTTTAAAAAAGGAAAAAAATACTATTTGCAGCGCTGGTTTTCGGAAGTCGGTGATGAGATTGCAATTGGCGAACGCTCTTCGCTGAATCTCCATGGATACTTTAATAACGTAGCGCAGCGCACTCACGCGCTGTATCCAGATATAAAGCTCATTTTTTGTTTGAGAAACCCTACAGAACGCGCATGGGGAAATTATCGCTTTACTGCGCTGTGCGGTCTCGAAACTCTCAGCTTTGCAGAAGCTCTGGAACAGGAAGAAGCTCGCATCAATCGCGCAAACGGCTGGATGAGCGAGATACGTCCGCACGAATATCGCAAGCGTGGCTGCTACTACGATCAGCTGGAATCTTTTTACGAGCACTTTCCAAAAGAACAAATTCTCTGCATTAAGTCCGAAACTCTTGCACAGGAACCGGAAAAAATTCTATACCAAGTATTTAACTTTCTTGGTGTAGATACAAATTTCGCACCCAAGAGTGATGAAAAAAACTTCTCTTCTCCAAATGTAAAAAATCTCAACGTGCAGGCTGTACTGCGCTCGATTCTTGGACGAAGAATAGACGAGTGGACCGAAGAGTATCGCGAAGGTCAGGCGCGTTCAATAGGCAGTAAACTGCTGGGCTATAACCTTACCCGTGCAAAACAGCCAATGCTGCAAGACGATCGCCAACGGCTTAATGATTTTTATGCGCCTCATAATGAGAAGCTGTCTAAATTTCTTGGCTGGGATCTCTCGGACTGGAACTAATCGCACCGTGCACCGCACATGACGCTTTCACAAAATATTTTTACTACATTCGCGTCCAGAATCATCGTTATTGGACTCGGACTCATTTCGGGAATTATTGTTGCACGCACTTTTGGCCCCGAAGCAAAAGGAATCCTGGCACTGCTCTCTTTGATTATTGGTGTTACCACGCAGTTCGGGAGCCTTGGTTTGCCGGGTGCAAATACTTATTTTGTTGGCAAGGATCCTTCGGTTGCGCCAAAAATTCTTGGCAACTCACTTTGGCTCAGTATGGTTTTGGGAGGAGGAGCAGCAGGCGGCATTTATCTGCTCACCAAAGTACAGCCCGACACTTTCGGCTCACTCGAAAGTATCTTTATTAATGTCACACTCGTCTCAATCCCCTTTCTGCTGCTTGCGCAGCTTGTTCAAAATATCCTCATCGGTCAGCAGAGAATTTTCGTCTTTAATGTCATTCAAGTAATCAATCAGATTGTTATTACGTTTGGTGTCATTACGCTCGTACTACTACACTATGGAATTCTCAGTATCGTCCTGCTATCGACGGCAGTTGGCATTATAACCGCGCTGGCCTATTGGTTGCTGGCCATACGCGATAACGGCGTTACACATACATTCGACCGGCAGCTCTTTAAAAAAACTATTCGCTACGGCATTAAAGGTTATATAACAACATTCCTTGCATATCTTATTCTACGCTCAGACATCTATGTAATTAATTTATTCCATGGCGAATCCGCTACCGGTATCTACTCACTCGCAACTGGCTTTGCTGATCTTATCTACATTTTACCTATGAGCATCAGCATGGTGCTCTTTCCACGCCTAGCAAACAATCAGTACGACAGCGGCCCGCTCACTGCAAAAGTTGTGCGCGCAACTACGCTTGTTATGTTGATAATCTGTACGGGTGCTGCTGTGATCGCAGCTCCTCTTATTGTTACGCTCTATGGAGCGGCCTTTACAAGCTCTGTTATACCATTTCTTATTCTGCTTCCGGCAATCTTCTTCTTCTCACTCGAGACTATTATCTCTCAAAATCTCGGCGCCTTAGGATTTCCGCTGTATATCATCTATATCTGGTGTGCGACGGCTGTAATCAATATCTTGCTAAATTTCTTATTTATTCCAGAATATGGTATTATCGCTGCCGCGGTGAGCTCACTTGTAAGCTATTTCTTTGTATATGTGCTGATGACGTACTTCTTTTTAAAAGAGAATAAACTACGCTTCTCCGCACTTATTCCGACTCCGGCCGATGCAAAAACACTTGTAAATACAATAATGAACATACGAAAAAGATGAATGAGACTGTCTATGGTGAAAAAAAGAAGCTGCAACTTATTACCCAAGCTCTTGAAAAATACTGTGCTGAGCACGGTACTTCTCAAGAAAAGATTCACATTTTAGATGTTGGCTGCGGCACCGGCCAGGCAATTTCACAACCCTTAGCTCAAGCGGGATACACTATTATTGGTTTGGATATCGATGCAGCGACTGTACAAAAAGCAAACAGCCTGAACTCACACAAAAATCTTACCTTTGTGCACAGCTCAATCGAACATTTTAAACAGACAGGCTTTGATGTTGTCATTGCCTCAGAAGTTCTTGAACATGTGCCCGATCCTCGTGCCTTCTTAGAAGAGATGCGAAAAAAAATAAAACCCAAGGGCATTATCATTATTACAACGCCCAATGGGTATGGATGGTTCGAGATGGAAAGTTTGCTGTACAACAAGCTGAAGCTAGGAAGAGTGATTGAACGTTTTTTAAAAACACGCTGGGCACCCGAGCAGCCTTCAGATGAAACGATTCCTATGACCTTGCGCGAAAATGATATACATTTGCAGCATTTTACTATGCGCTCACTCGAAAAATTATTTACAGAGGCACAGCTCCAGCCGCAAAACATTGCGAACACAACACTTATGGCGGGGCCCTTTACCAATACATTTTTCTGGAGAAAACATCGCTTTTTAAAATGGAATACCCGCGTAGCGGATAAACTTCCGCACTGGCTCACTAGCGGATGGTGCATCACACTTTCACAAACTCAAAAATGAACTCTAATCTTCTCATTACTTTTACAAATTTTTCGACGCAGCGCTTTTTTGAAACAGGGGGAGGCGCGGCCAACAGCAAGCGCGAAGATTGGGAAATTATTCAAGCTGCCGATTTGGTACGAAAAGGATATCGGGGAGTATTTCGGTATGTTCGGCAAAGAAAATTCGACCGCTTTGTTGTCGGACGCGACGATCTTACCACTGGAGAAATTCGCTACTTTTTAGAAGGACTTTTGATATGTGCGCGGGCACACGACAAACAAATTATAGATAATGCCGGACTTGTGCACCGCGTAACTACTGCAAAGTTTTTGTGGGACTCGTTGAAGTTTGGATTGGAAATGCTCTTTAACCTAATGATCGTAGGAATAAGTTATGTGTTACTGGGTGCCATACGTCTTGCGGCAAAAATTCCGCTGCAGCGGCCTGCAGAGAGCACGGACAGTTCAAAAAAGCTGCTCGCATTTTTGCGAACCGATTACTTTGGTGCCCAGCGCGAAGGCGGCTCATTTACCCATGCACAAGGATTTATTAGCGGCGCACGAGAATTGGGATGGAATGTAATCGCACTGGCGCACGAAAAATTTTTTAATGATAACACTACGTTTTATAAAATTCCTTATGTTACTTTTCATAACTCGCCGGAAATTCCGGATCTCCTATTTAATTACAAATTCGTCTGGCATGCGCGCTCCATTTTAAAAAAAGAAAGACCGGCTCTCCTCTATCAGCGCCACAGCTTTATGACGGTCAGTGGCCTTGCGCTCAAAATATTACTCCGCACACCACTCGTTTTAGAATACAATGGTTCCGAACCATGGGTGCGAGAAAAATGGGGAGGAAAACTCTTCCTGAAACATCTAGCCTACCTTATGGAAAGTATTGCGATTAAAAATGCGGACTTTGTCGCCGTTGTATCCGAAGTACTGCGTGATGAACTGCTCGAGCGCGGCGTCGATGCTCATCGTATTATTTTGAATCCAAACGGTGTTGATATTAATAAGTTCACGGCTGCGCTGGACGGTGGTGCAGTGCGCAAAACGCTTGGACTGGAAAACAAAAAAGTTGTCGGTTTTGTCGGCTCATTTGGTCCATGGCACGGCGTCGAAGTGCTTGCCCGGGCAATTAAAGCGGCTTTGCAACAAGAACCTTCGCTCCACTTTCTTATTATTGGAGACGGAGCGCTACGTCCTGAAGTTGAGCGCATCATTGGTGAAGAGAATGTTGCACATGCCGTAACTCTAACGGGAATAATTCCGCACCACCAAACACCAACGTACCTTGCCGCGTGCGATATCTTGGTTTCGCCTCATGTTCCCAACAGCGACGGTACAAAATTCTTCGGCTCACCCACAAAAATCTTCGAATACATGGCAATGGGCAAACCGATAATTGCCTCAAATTTAGAACAAATCGGCCAGTTGCTGCAGCACGAAGAAACAGCACTGCTTGTAACACCCGGCAATATTAAAGAACTGTCTCAAACTATTGCAGACGTTGCACGAAATCTTTCCGAGCGAAAACATTTAGGATTACGTGCACGCAATACGGTTGAACAATCGTATACTTGGAAGCATAATGCAGAGCGCGTGATGCAAAAACTCTATGGCTACAAAAAATCGTAAAATCGCTGCGGCACTTGGGGGAATCTTTATACTCGCACTTCTTTTCCGCGGAATTATTTTGGCAAAAACACACGATGACTATTATTTTACTGGTTTAAGTGTGGAGAGCGGCATTATGGCGATTAATTTTGCACGCGGCGACGGCTTTGCATATAACACCGGTACCAACAGCCGCGACGAACAAACCGAAGAGCAGCGCCTTATTGATCCGATAGAATTCAAAGATGAGTTAATTCCGGAAAACAACTACTTCTCTGCGCACGAAGTTCCGGGATACGCAGTGCTTTTGGCTGCAACGTGGAAGCTCTTTGGTGCCGAACGCTATATTTATTTGCAAACTATTCAAATAATTTTAGACGCCTTATTGGTTTTTCTCATTTTTTGGATTGTACAGCGGCTCATTCCGGGCAAACGCGGAATGTATATCGGACTGCTTGCCGCTTTCTTCTTAGCATTTTTCTACCCGCAGGCACGCATTGCGGCATCGGCAACACGCGACATTTGGCCGCTCATTATTATAATGAGTACCATTGCGCTCCTGCTCAAAGCAAAAGATTTTGGCACACTTAAAAAGCGCTCGCTTCTTTATTTGGGAATCGGTGTAATGTTTGGTTTGGGCATGTATCTGCATCCCATTATTCAATACCTCAACTTCTTTCTTGCGCTTGCGCTTATTACTCATTTGGGATGGAAAGATGCTGCTGCTTTTTTTATCATCACAACTGTATGCATTGGTCTTATTCTCACTCCGTGGATTGTACGGAACTTTAAACACTTTGACCGATTTATTCCCACGCGCGATACGGTTTGGCAGGGAATTTGGGAAGGCTGGGGAGAATTTCCGGATAATCCAATGGGCGCAATTCTCGATGATGGCCTAACGTATCAACATGTGCTGGAAGAAGGCTACGATGTTGTTTATGGCAGCCCGGAATACAATGATATTCTAAAACAAAAATCTCTAGCAGCTATAAAAAAGTATCCGCTATGGGTTGCCGGAGCGACAATTCGGCGCATTCCGCATGTACTGAAACCGGGATTTGGATATACCTATCCCGAAGCATTTTTGGCAGATTATCAAGCACTACAGCAGACCCATGGCCCATTGGCCTTTAAGTTCGAACTCGCCCGCAGACATCCCGATATTGCCGCTAAAGCGCTTCTCTACAGATTATATCTTCTCTTTCTTATAAGCGTGCCTGTCGGCATATTTCTCTTTCGCAAAAAATGGCGCGAAATTATTCTGCTCACTGCTGTTCCGATTTACTTTTTCGCCGTACTTATTCCGCTGCATGTCGAACCGCGGTACCTTATTTCTATCTTTCCGATCTATTGTATTTTTTCTGGCATAGCCATATATTACGCAGGCGAGAAGGGATTTTACTTTATTTCTAGACGTACATGACACGCGAACACCGCTCACTAAATAAAACCATTCTCATTACCGGCGGCGCCGGGTTTATTGGCAGCAATTTTGTACAGCGCATTTTTAAAGAGCATCCAACATGGAAGATTATCGTGCTTGACGCACTTACCTATGCAGGAAATCCGGAAAATATTCCAGCAGAGATTCGCGAAAGCGGCCGCTTTGATTTTTGGTACGGATCAGTAACCCAGCCAATGCTTGTCGATAAAATCGTGCCGCAAGCAGACTACATTGTCCACTTTGCCGCAGAGACACATGTTGCGCGCTCGATTTTCGATAACACAAAATTTTTCGAAACCGATGTTATTGGCACACAAGTAATGATGAACGCTGCGCTCGAAAATAAGAAGCTCGACCGCTTTATTCATATCTCAACCTCTGAGGTCTACGGTAGTGCAGAGCGTGAACCTATGGACGAAGAGCATCCGCTCAATCCTACTTCCCCCTATGCCGGTGCAAAGTGCGGCGCGGACAGACTTGTGTATTCATACATGCAGACATACCCGAATATGCCGGTAATGATTTTGCGGCCGTTTAATAACTATGGCCCGCGCCAACACTTGGAAAAATTGATTGCGCGCTTTGTAACCGGAATGCTAAAAGATCAGCCGGTACGTGTATACGGCGACGGCGATAACAGCCGCGACTGGCTCTATGTTGAAGACACCTGCGAGGCGGTGGAAAAAGCCCTACTTGCAGACATTGGACGGGTCAAAGGGGAGATTATTAATCTTGGTACCGGCCGTAGTATTTCGGTTATGGAAATTGCGAACATCATTGCAGACATACTCGAGAAACCCAAGTCGCTCATTATGCAGACCCCGGCCAGACCAGGTGAAGTAAAGCAGCATATCTCTTCTACCGAAAAAGCTGCTAAAGTTTTGGAGTGGACGGCAACAACAAAATTTGAAGATGGAATCGTAAAAACGATTAATTGGTATAAGAATAACGCGGACTGGTGGAAGAAATTGGAGTGGATGAAAGAGGTGCCGATTACGCTGGAGGATGGTAGTGTAGTAATGTACTAAAGATGAAAAAGGTAGAATTTTTTAAGCACAATCTCAGCAGCCGCGATATTGCAAATTTGGAGAAAGCGGCGCGCGGACTCTTTTTAAGTACCGGCGATTTGGTTACGCAGTTTGAAAAAAACTTTGCAAAATATATGGATGCAAAGTACGCACTTGGTGTAACCAGCTGCACTGCAGCGCTGCACCTCGCGCTTTTAGCATTAGACATTGGTCCAGGCGACGAAGTCATCACCACCCCCCTCTCATTTATTGCTACGTCAAATGCGATTGAATATGTTGGCGCGCGGCCGGTGTTTATAGATGTTGAGCCGAAGACCGGAAATATGAATGCTGCAAAAATTGAAGCTGCAATTACCAAACGTACGCGGGCGATTTTGCCGGTGCACCTCTACGGCCAGATGTGTGACATGAAAACAATTGCAGCGATCGCGCGCAAGCATAAATTAAGTGTTATCGAAGATGCGGCGCATGCCATTGAATCGACACGTGACGGTATCCAACCAGGCAAACTCAGCGATGCCGCCTGCTTCAGCTTCTATGCAACAAAAAATCTTACCAGCGGCGAGGGTGGTGCATTAACTACGAATAATAAAAAACTCGCCGAGCGTGTGCGCATGCTGCGGCAGCACGGCATGAGCACCACGGCTGCCGATCGCTACACAAAAAAATACCGCCACTACGACATGCTTGAGCTCGGCTTCAAATATAATATGTACAACTTGCAAGCAGCGCTGTTAATCGATCAGCTGGCACGTTTAAATGTGAATCTCAAAAAACGCGCGGCGCTCGTTGCACGATACGAAAAAGCATTTGCAAAAAATCCTAAAATCACCCGCATTACTCAGCTTTCCGAAACTATTGCTAAGACGCGCAGTGCACACCATCTCTATACCATTCTTGTTCCAAAATCCCGGCGCGATACCGTCATGCACAAGCTTCAAGACAAAAATATCGGCGTTGCGGTGAATTTTCGTCCAATCCACAAAATGTCATACTACAAAAATAAATACGGCACCCAATCTTTCCCGATTGCAGAAGATATTGGTGCGCACACTATCTCACTACCGCTCTATCCGCGCTTGACCGCAGCTGAACAAAGCTATGTAATAGCATGTGTAAATGAAGCTGTGTAGCAGCACAATAGTTAAAAATTCCTCTCATGCAAAGCCTCACCCCATACCTCTTCATCCTCGGCACCGTAGCCG
>PCVQ01000001.1 GCA_002796025.1 Candidatus Peregrinibacteria bacterium CG11_big_fil_rev_8_21_14_0_20_46_8 | reverse complement strand
TGTTTTTGGTGTTTCGTAGCCGAACTCATGCAGTACTTCTTGAGGAAAGCCTGTGAATTTTTCAAGCGCTGCAGGAGTGTATGTTGTGCGCCACTCTTGAACAGCGCCTTTGCGGTGGACAGTGGCTATTTCGTCTGTATGTTCACGCCGGGCGCGGTATGCAGCTTCGCTCTCTTGTGCCCGCTCAATACTGCACGCAGCAATGGCTGCATCTACTAATGATGCAGCACGCCGTGTTTGGAGAAATTGGAGGATTTTTTCTGCGGTTTCGTGCGGCCGTTGCTTAAGCTCTTCAAAATGTACGATGAGAAGATGTTCTGGTGCGACCGCATTGCGCCAAGCGCTTTGAAATAGCGCCCATGTATACGGCGGCGAAAGAGCAAATGGTTCAATAGGACGATCGAGCCACACATTAAGATTTTTGGCTTCCCGGGTACGTTTGAACTGAGAGTACACCGCATCACGTCCATCGCGCACAAGAAGAATAGTTGGCTGATCGCGCCTCACGTTGTGCGGAAAGCTGTGCATCCAGCGAATCGGCCTCTGTCTTCCAAATGAAAAGCTTTCATATTTCGTTAGGGCGGGAATCCATAATTTAAGATGATCGGCTTCGGGTTTGAGCCGTGCTATATGATTCGTGTCAAAATTCCATAGCGCATGCATACCGGACTCTTCCGAATAATTTGCGGTAATAGGAATATTGAGTTCTAAAAAAAAGTTGAGCAGCCATGCCACTCCGGATGGAAACTGCGATGAGACCAACAGTATTTCCTTATGCGATGATGTCGTTGTATCTTTCATTAATAAGTTCTAAGTCGCTCACGGTATCGACTTCGAACCAGCCACCGTTAATCCATACAGCCTTTGCCGGCATAAGATTATCTATGATGAGCTGGACAAAATCGGTCACATACATTTTTTCAAACGGCTGGCCATTATACAGCGCTTTTTTGTCTAAGCCATGGTAAAAACGGCGCACTTCGGGCAGTGCCTCTTTGCTGATTTTTACCAGGCCGATGTACTGGCCCTCAATTTCGGTGAGTGCCTTTGGCTTTTTGCCAAGCTCGGTAATATTTCCTTCGGCATTGATTTTCATTGTTTCTGCATCGTTAAGCGGATCTTCCATGCGCATCTCCCACTGGCGCTGCCAGTCTCTATCCACAATCACAGAGAGGGGAGCCGGCGAGTCGATGAGTTTTTGAATAACATCCTGCGTAAAGAGAATGTCGCCGTAGCAAATAATTAGATCGTCATCGAACTCTTGTTCGGCGCAAAAAATTGAGTACACCATGTTGGTGGTTTCGTAGTTGGGATTGGTGTACTTTTTAATGCCGCGCCCGGGAATGCGCTCTTGTTTATAGCCGGTGACCACGGAAATATCGTGCAGCCCGGCTTTGTTGAGCGTATCAAGCGTGCGCATAAGCATGGGCCGGCCCGCAACCTCTACCATGCACTTTGGAATGCTATCGGTGTGGGGGCGGAGACGCGTTCCTTGGCCTGCAGCGGGAATTACAACTTTCATAGACATGAATATTATACGAATAGTTAGAGATTTAGAATCTCTTTGCAGAAGTTGAGTTCTTGCGGACGAAAAGGTTTTTCGCGCTCGGGATGCCACATGATGCCGTAGAGCGGATACGTAGTGTGGCGGGCGGCTTCAACTGCGCTGTCTGAGTGTGCAAGGAGTTCCAGTTCTTTTGAGTTTTGGAGCTCTTCAACGCGCGGAGCAAAGTTGTGATACGAGTTGACCTCCGTCGTGCGTCCCAAGTGTTTCGCGAGTACGGTGCGGGGAGCAATTGCAATATTGTGCCGCTTTGCAACGTGTCCGTCGAGGCTCTTACTCGTAATGCCAAAAAAATCACAGATGACTTGCAGGCCGCGGCAGACACCGAGTACCGGAATTTTTCGTTCCATCGCATAGTGCAACAGTTCGCGCTCACGCGCTTCGCGTGCATCAGAAATATCTTCGGTGCTTTGCGTGGAAAGATTGCCTCCCCCGCTTAAAATAATGCGCTCGATATGCAGCGAATCTAAGAGTTGCGGCAGATTTTGAATATGATTTGGAATAAGGAGCGGCGCTGCATCCAGCTCTCTTAAAAAATCCGTCCACGCCTGATCTAACGCATCCCTTGTTTCACCGCGGTCAGCAAAATGTTCCACCCTCTGTGTTATTGCTACAAGTTTCATGAAATTATCGTTACTTTTTCGTTTGCCGCATCTATTGCCAGCCGTTTTGCTTTGCGCCACTTTTCAAAGTGCACGCTGCCGCAGCCAATAACTGCGGGAATATTCAGCTCTGCGGCGCGTACGGCCATGTGGGAATTTGCACCCCCATGCATGGTAATAAGTCCGGCAATACCATGCGAAAAAATCCAGTCAAATCCGGGATCCGCACTCTCGATACAGACAATTTTCCCGCGCAAACCATTCGGCCGCTCTATCTTTGCATCGACTACGCACACTTCTGCCTCTGCACTGCCGAGGGTTACAAAGTTCGGCTTAATTTCGCTTAAATAGAAAGTATAAATTTCGTCGGGTGTGCGAATTAAGTGCGGCAAAACAATGCCCGCGTACAATCTATGCATCTCTTTATTGTGATTGATTGCATGCGTCAGAACATTTTTCTCATCGACAAAGGCAATACTGGTATAGCGCTTCATAATAGAGTGAATACTGATGTACGACATATCTTCAGCGCTGAGATCAAACCGGCTGCCGTACTCGCGTGTGAGCCGCAGAATTTCGTTGACGCTCTTGGTGAAGATAAATTTTGCAAGCTCGCGCCACTCAATAGCTTCGCGCAAAAAGTTCCAGAATTCATCTACCGTTGTCTTGAGCCCGTGCTTTTTAAGCAGTGTTGCAATTGCTTTATTTTGTGCTGTGGTTGGCTGGAAGACGTCTGTAATTGTTTGGTCTGATGCAGTAATATTTTCAAAATCAAAATATTTATCAGGGCTCTCTTGATAACTTTTTGAGAGGATGTCATATGTTCCCGGACGGAGGTGTCCGTATTCCGCTAAAAACTCATCTAGTGTTATTTTTTTGTGCGCAAAGCGCATGGTATCTTGACTTAATTTTTTGGCCACCGTCTCAACAGAGCGTAAAAATGCGGCGCGCTCTTCGGCACTTAAAATGCCCAAATCGACCATCGAATTTAAAAATTGCGTCGCAATAAAGGCAGTGCGCGCAAGACCAGCAAACGGAAGTGTGCCGTAACGTTTGCAGTCTTCAATAAGCCAATAAATCTTGCTCACATCGCTCAGCTCGGTTCCTAGAATATCGTTGCGTCGCTTTTCTAATTGCAGCACTTTTTTATAATCCTTTTTATATAAGCCATCCGGCTGGATAATGGTATTGGTCAGTTCTAACAGCGCCTGCTTGATTATGCCGATTTCTTCAGCACTAAAATCGTGTTCTCGCAATTCCTGCAGACGCGTATCTAAATCCAGTGTATAGCACGAAAAAACAATATCGAATTCGACTTTATCGTGGCTTGTAGGGGTACGCAGCAACTTGCTTATATAGTAGTCTGCAAGTTTGTGGCTGAGATTATCGTCGAGCGACTTTGGAATAAAAGAATTAAAGCTGACGCGAATGTCGATGTACGGCTGCCCGGCAAAGCTCACCATGAGGGGAAAACTACGCAGATTTTTGTATCCGTAATTGTCGCGTTGGTATGCCCAAATATTATCCGTAATGAGCTCTTTATATAACGAGAGTGCAAGCGGCCGCGGACGTATGCCGATCATCTCTGCAGGATTCCAGTCCGGCATGTTGCCAAAGGCAGTCTGCTTGCCATAGAGATGAGGATGAGGCCGGCTGAGCTCCTCAATTTTTTCCGCAATCTGTGTGAGCGCTTTGCCGATCATTATTTCTTGTTCGGCTGGGAATTTTTTTGTATTCGCAATAGGCCGTACTTGCAGAATAAACACTTCGCCGTCTTTGTAACAGAATTCAATATCGAGAGCATCATGTTTGGTAATTTCTTCAACTTCGCGCAGAGCATTGTAAATTTTCTCTAAATGTTTATTGGGAAATTTAGGTTCACGAATATTGCCAGTGGGCCCTTTGTAGATTACCAGTGTTTTATGCTCGCCCTCACTGCCGGCGGTGATGATGTCGGTACGGCCGGAGGTTTCGTCGTAATTTATTGTCATGTACGGCGCCAGCGTGTCTTTGTTGCGCGTGAATGCAACGCCACTGATTTGGACATCGTTCAAAAAACGCTGCACAAAAACTTGATGATCGGTGCGCGTATCTTGATAGGACTGAATGACCCGCTCAACGGCACTACAAAAATACACTTCATCTTTCAATATTACATCGGCTACGGAAGTAAAGCGGCCGGCATTTGATGATTCTAAAGTATCCTCAGTTAATGCGCTTGAGCGCACAATAAGACGTTCGTCCCCGAAGTGCTCGCTTGCAGCGGAAAGGATTTTTTTCTGGTCTGTTTTCCACTCTCCAACCGTAAAGCTTACGAGCGATTCGATGCGCGCACGCTTTACCAGCGGCCGGAGCCTCATCAGTGTATCTGCTTTTGTGCCGAGAATGTTGGTGCTGAGTGGAGTCATAGTGGCGCTCATTTATAAGGCTTTGCGCTGAAAGGTCTTTTCGGCTCTTTGGAGTGTTGTTGCAAAGAGATCGAGCAGGGGACCAAGATCGTTGTGCTTGCGAAGTGCCTCCAAAACTCTGCCATAAAACCAAAAGCTTCGCTCATTAAATTTTCCCCACATGCTTTCGCCTTGCTCTTCAAATGCAGTAATCATGGAGGCAAGATTATTAATCTTGTCGCCACACGTAATCATGCGTGCCTCGCGTGAATTTGTTGCTATACGCTGTAGGTAGGCTTCTTTGCGCTCTTCCCATGTTGCCTCTTTGCGCGGCGGCTCAGTCACTTCTAAAACAATATCTGCAATTTCATCACCAAAATCTGCGCGCAGCTGTTCGCCGGTGTAATCAGTATCTTCTACCGTATCGTGTAAGAGTGCTGCCGCAATAAGCGCTTCGTCTTGTGTAAATTGCGAAAGCACCATGGCCACGCCAATTGGATGCACAATAAATGGTGTCTCACCATCGTGTTTGCGCCGCTGTGCAGCATGCAGCTGCATTGCTTTTACAAGTGCTTTGTCGATACGTGCAGAATGGGTGAGCATGAGCGGATTATTTTTTACGTGCGGTCCAGATTCGTGTGATATAGGTCATCGTAAGATTTTCCATACCGCCGAACTCTTCTTCGATTTTATCGACAATAGCTTGGAAGGTATTGCGTCCGTCAACCGTACTTAAATCCCAATATTTATTCTTTACCGATTTCCACGCTTCAATATAGTCGCGCAGCGGTTTGTGAATTTGCTGCGGTGTTTCAGTGTAGTGAATGTCTTCAAAAAGGCCGCTCGCTTCTATGACCGGCGTCTGGTCTTCACGGCGTGTCCCACGGGTATAGTTTGGCACGATCTCTTCGATAATCTCTTCGATGCGGCGCTGTACCGGATCGTTTTCAATATCGCGATTATTCCACATGCAGGTAAAGTATCCGCCCGGCTTTAGTGCCCGGTGTGCCTCTTTAAGACAGATCTCGCGGTCGGTTGTATTAAAAGAAGAGCCCATTGCAAACCAGTCGACGCTTGTGTCGTCCAGGGTGGTAACTTCTCCCGTGCCAACCTTCCATTCGATTTGCCCCTTATCTTCAAATTCTTTTGTACGTTTAATTCCAATTGTTCGCATTGCCTCGTTCGGCTCTACGGCGATGCATTTTAAGCAACGCTCCAGGAGCATAATGGTTAAATTTCCGGTGCCTGCGCCAATATCAGCAGTTACAAAATCATCCCGCTTCTTAGCACCAACGTATTCGACAACTTCATCGATTGCTGCCGGTGCGTAGTTCGGCCGTAAGTAGTAGTGCTTTGCATGTTCGGTATAATCCCATACCTTTGCTGCTTGTGGTGTATCGCTCATGAAATGTGGTTAATAATAGATGATGCGTGATTCAGCAGGGATTGCAGATCGCCGCTGTTTTTAATAATCATGTGGGCATTTTCTGGAATATCATACGCTTGATGAATACCAATGACATCCTTAATTTCTCCTGAATGGCCTTTAGTATATAAACCTTTTTGATCGCGCTCGCGCAAAATATCTTTGGGCACTTCTATAAAGACTTCGACCAGGTGCTCTATGTGTTCGCGATTCCAATCATGTACATCTTTATATAGAGAGACTGTCGCACACACCACAGTAATTCCATGTTGAACAAGATATTTGTTCATGCGTGCCAGTCGGAAGGCATTTTTTCTCCTGTCTTCAGGGCTATAGCCGAGGTCGTTACCCATAACTTCACGAAATGCGTCGCCGTCCATCAGGACTGTTGGACGCACATCCTTTAATAACTTATAGACTTCGCGCGCGAGGGTGCTTTTGCCAGCGCCGGGAAGTCCGGTAATCCAGATGAGTGAGCCCGATTTAAGTGGTTTCATTTTGCAGCATGTATTATATGGTACCAGCCGGCATACCGTCCCACCGCATTATATATGCTATTCATTAAGGGAAATTTGGAAAATATCTTTTCTAGTTTTTCAGCTTTGCTGCCGTGATTTCCAAGTCCAAGGTGCTCGCGTCTATGCTGGAATTTTGTGAATTGTGTAAAGAGGGATTCCACCTCGCCTTTTGAGTATAGTTTAATCAGTGGTGCATGTTCGGCGCCGCCTTCCTCAATTGCTTGCACGCGTGACTCCCATGTAGCGGGATTTCCAAGCATACGCTGCACAAACCACGGCAGCCAAATACGCGCAACAAATGCAGAGTGGCGATTATATAGAGTAATAAGTGCCGTGCCGCCCGGCTTGAGAACCCGACAAATTTCGTGAATTGCTCTTTGTGTGTCCGGCGTATGGTGGAGCACGCCAAAAGAGTAGACGATATCGAAAGTATTATCTTCAAATGGGAGCGCTTCAGCATCTGCAATGTGAAGGTCAGAATGCAGCCCTTCCATCTCCATCCGCTTTTTTGTCATCTCAATGGAAGTGGGTGTTAAATCGATTCCGCTTACGATCGCACCAAGCCGCGCGAATTGTATGTGGTCGGTACCGAGTCCGGTTCCAACTTCTAAAACGCGTTTTCCGGCCGGCTCCAAATCCGCAATTAGCTCGCGCGTCCACGGCTGCTGCCGATAGCGCTCAGCCTCTACTTGGTCAAAAAACTCTTTTGTTCCGCGCGGCGATTGCGCGTAAATTGCTCCAGCAGGTTCTGCAGTCCACTGTTGTACGTTTTTTGCTTTAGGTTCATCCATAATTCCGCGCCACACAGGTATACGGCATGCTATTGTGATAGGTTTGCGCGGATTTGGCAAGTGGAAGCTGGCTAGCTCAGATCAGTAGGCCTATCGAGCGAAAATGTCTGCAAGCCGACGCAATATACTCATGCGGCGAATAATGCTCTGCATCCTTGGATCTTTTTCATCTTTCTTCGCAAGTGCCTCCAATTTATCAGCAAAATCATTAACATATCTTTTACGCACCGCTTCTTTATCTGCGCCTAATTTTTGAGCAAGAGGTCCAAGCAATTCATCCTGATTTAATACGATTTCTTTAATGAGCATAATATATTCATCCAGCTCTTCGGGACTTGGAATATGGCCGCCTTCTACGCCTAGCGCGGTAGAAACAATAATATTCGCTTTATATTGAGCAGATTTTTCTACTAATTCTGAAAAATCGATGCCGCTGTATTCATCACGCGCAGCGGTTTTTCTGCAGGCGTTAAAATATTCATCGGCCTCATCAAATACTACTAATCGCTGTTTAGAAGCATCTGTACTCGCATTTAATTGACAATCGCTCCGAGATTCTCCAAATTTTTCACTGCACGCTTTTTTTTCTGCTTTCTTTGTATCATCGCATGGCTTCATTGCAGGCGATTGGCGTGTACAGTCAAAGAATTTTTTAAAGTCGCTGTCGTCCCCGCAGACAGCTTTTGCGCATTCGCCCCATGTAAGTATGGCATCTCTTTTGCAATCTTCTGTTGCTTCTGGGGTCTCAAGTGGCAGGTCGCGGCAGTCCGCAAGCGCACGCTCTTTTTGAATATCTATTTCTGCATGTTTTTGGTCTATAAAGTCTTGCTCAGGGCCTCGGCATCCTTGGTCAATAAAATCAATAACTTTAGGCGCCATGCGTATATCGCGCTGTGCACCAGTGCCAAGTATTCGCTTGATAAGTGAAGAGTTAAGTTGGCAAGCATCTTCAAGATTTGTTGGTACTTTGTCGCCGCTTGCAGTACTTGTAGCCGTTGTAAGTTTATTAAGTGCATTCCCAATTTCTGTGTACGCATCAAAGATAGCTCCGGCTTCACCTTCCGGTGCATTAAAAAAATCATCGCAAGCAGATTGTAGTTTATGTAAAGCTTCTGTGCGCGAAGAGGTGCGAATTTGCGGAACCGAAGCCTCTTTGGCGGTCGATGTTATCGTTTCAGGTTTAATGGTATGCCAAGTTGGATCATGTTTTGTGATAGATGTTGAAGAAGGTGCGGGAGAGGCTGCTTCTGAACATGCAAATTTTTTACCTGCAACTGCCGCTGCCAGAAGGGCTGTGCCACCGAGAAGTGCTAATTTTGATCGTTTCATGCCTCTATATTTAAAGCATTTTATGGAATATGTCAAGGTGTCGTCATGAGCTTGAGGCCACATTGGCATCTTCGGCACATAAATATCTACTCAGAGTAAAAGTTTGATATACTCCTACATATGCACCTCAAGCGGCTTGGACTTCTCATCACAGTGGTCTGTAGTATGCTCTTTGCATCCCAAGGCGCCTTTGCAGAGGTAGTCTTTGAGGAAGACTATAATATTTATCTTGAATCGCTCGATCTGAATTTGCGAATTAGCCGCAATTCTTCAGTGGATACGATCGTGATTGCAGATAACTATGTAACAATTACAAAGGGTACCGGAGACCGTGTTATCGTATATTCATTTGATAAAATCAATTTGCAAAATGATGCCGGCCTTACCGTGCGCTGCTTTCCGGATGCTGAAAATGCTAACTATACACAGCTGGATTGGACCACAAGCGATGCCGTCACCATTACTCCGCCAAGTACAGCAAATCATTGTGAAAGTACCGATGCGGTCAGTGCAAATGCTACGGGGGGCGGAGGGGGAGGACAGACTGTGTCGGTAGCGGTGCCAACGGAAGATGTACGGCCTGCTGGAGAAGAGGAAACTCCGCCGGAGCAACAAGAAACACCGCCAGAACAAGTGACGCCGGAAGAGCATCAGGCCGCACAGTTAGAGCTAGTGCCCGATACTTTGCAGCTGGCTGATGTTCATGAAAGTTCCGCGCTCTATCAGCCTGTCGTTCAACTTTTTGCGATTATGCTTGAGCACAAAACATTGCGTACTTTTCGTCATGATCAAACGGTAAGTTTTCGTCGTGGCCAACGCCTCACACTCTCTGACTTAGCACGCTCAGCACTTGCCTTGCAAGAGCGCGGCTGTGAAGGAGGATTGAGTAACAGCGATTGTCAAAATGCTGCCCGTGAGCACGGAATTATTCCGCGTGAAATTCGGCGTCGTGTGCCGCAGCGCATCGAGATTTATGAAGTTTTATTGAACGCACTCAATGTAGAATTTGAAGAGGAGGAGGTAAGCGTATCTACATTGAACGAACTTTGTATCGACGCCGATGGATTGGGCAGTTTAAACGATGCAGAGAAAATTCGGTACGGTAAAATTATGCAAGCCGCCTTTGCACGAAATATTCCAACCCGCTTTGGTACCGTTCGCTGTCAGCTTGAGGGGACCATTCGCAAATCCGAATTTGCTCAAATAAGTGGAGCGGTTTTTGCAGCGCGGGAAACTTAGAGCGGCTGTTTTACGGCTTCGATACTGTTAGCAGCCCGCCGTTTTAGCTCCTGTCGTTTGTGTACATGAACGAGCTTCCACATAATAACCGCAACAAGGCAGAGGAGAGTAATTAAGCCGATCGTTCTGCCAAAATATAGCGCTGTGACTGTTATTCCAGCCATGGTAAAGGCGACAGCTGCGGTTACGAACCAGCCGCCCACGACCGTGGCAACGCCGGTGATCCGGTATGCGGCGCAGTCGCGGTCCCATGCGCCATCGGCCAGTGCTGTTCCCATTGCAACCATGAAGGTCACATATGTTGTAGAAAGCGGCAGCTTATACGAGGTTGCTACCGAGATCAATGCCGCTGCTGTCATCACATTGACCGCTGCACGCATGATGTCGAAGTCGTGTTCGTTGCGATGCGCACCGTCGGTCTCCCATCGTTGTTTGATGAATTGCAGCAAGCGTGCCGGTAATATTTTTTTGAATCCTTCAAAAAATGCGGAAAAATTCGCAACAAATTTTTCCACAACGATGTTCGCCTTCCAATGATTTTTAATCGTCTTGCTATGACTTGCGAGTGCAATTTCTGTTTCTGTGACGGTATTTGCTTTTTTGGATAGAAATAGTGTCACGCTCATCACAATGCCCGCGGCTAAAACTACCCAAGTGGGAGTCGGCAATTTACCGGTCAAATCCGCGCCCAGAAATGCATTCACACCCGCTACAGAAACGCCGATGAAATTTGCCAGATCATTGCCGGCAAAGGCCATGGCAAGTGCTCCGGTCCCGATTAAAACGATAATTTTCAAAATATTTAACCGGAAGAAGCGGAGTGCAATAAACGACAGCGCCGTAAACGATACGAATGAAAATAATATTACATTGGTAACATTTTCATTGATCGATTGTTTCAATTCAGGGGTCATAAATGTGGCGTGTGAGCTTCCTTTAAACAAAATGAAGAAGACCAGTGACGTCATGGCAACTCCGCTCCACAGCGCACCCCATTTTTGAAACTGTTTTTTGTAATCGAACGAGAAAATGAAGCGCGTGATAAATTGCACGACTATGGCAACGGAAAAAGAGATAACAATTGAAAGCAAAATGCCAAGTACTATTTTGAGTGCGGTAGCAGAATTGATGACTTCCCACGCCGATGCGAGCGAACCGAATTTCCAAAATGCCAGAATTAATGCCGCTCCAAGCAGCTCAAACACAACGGAAACTGTTGTAGATGTCGGCAGGCCAAATGAAGAGTAGAGGTCGAGTAAAATTATGTCTGCAATGGCAACTGCCGTAAAAAGCATAACTGCTTCTGCGAGAGTAAACATCCCGGGGTTAAAAATTCCTTTACGTGCAACTTCTATAATTCCATCGGAAAACGTGGCGCCGATAATTAATCCCAGACCGGCAACGAGCAGTATTATCCGCCGCGTTGCTACTTTTGAGCCAATTGCCGAATTCATAAAGTTAACGGCATCGTTTACCACGCCTACGATAAGATCGCCTGCTGCAAGAAAAATCAGGCATGCAGCTGCCAGCAGTTCGAATGTTCCCATATGTATGTTTAGGAAATAAAAGTGCTATCCTTGCGGATAAAAACCTTTAGGAATCTTCTGAGAAAACTCTATAAAGATTGTTATCTACTTGCAATGAGTTCACTAATTTTTAAAGACCGGAATTGCAAAAAGATTATCATAGAAGAGGCCTTTATTTCAAATGCGCATGGTTTCCCAATCAATAAGAGAGGTATATGGATCGGGTACTTCCGTACATTTGTATCCGACCAATTGACCATGAGTTGTGCCCGGAAGATCATGGCTTTTTTCCGGAATGTTTGGCAAACCCTGCGGATGCCTTTCTCTTAGAAGTCTGGCAAGTGATTCTGGAGATTGAAAGGCCCATGGATCTGTTTTGATAGCATCAGAAAAAGGAGGATGCGCTCCGTTGCCGCTGTATACTCCTGTAACAATATAGATACCGGAGTTGTGTTTTGTGAGTTGTGCGTCATTTCTTAGCCTACCTGTGACTTCTGCAAATGCCCAAAGAGTTGTATTAAAGGTGCGAGTCAATTCCAACACACTTTGCAATATTCCTTGGCGCCGCTGTCGCTCTATAGCTTCTAGTCGCTCATTCTGTGTATTAAGCGCTGTAAGTTTGTCTACCGGAACATCGCGCAGCCGTGCCCCTCCGGCTCCAATTGTCACGTCCGCAGCGTGAATGTCTTTACTTTTAATGGTTGTCGCAACTTTGCCAAAATGATAGCCGTTTCCATCGTGTACTTCTACAAAAGTGCCTAGTGTCATGTCCGGATTTTTTCCCATAGTTATGATGAATTTAAGTAAGGTTTTAAATCATATCTTGTTCTTATACGATGTCAACCTTAGGAATTGGAGCGCTATTCACCAATAAATCCCTGAACTTGATGGCGCCAAAGTTCGGCATACAGACCACCTTGGTCTACGAGTTCGTCATGTGTTCCATCTTCTATTATACGTCCTTTATCTAAAACGATAATTCTATCCATAGCGCGGAGTGTCGATAGCCGGTGCGCAATTGCCAATACCGTCTTGCCTTGCATCAGTTCTCCTAGTGCAGCTTGTACATGCAGTTCGCTTTCGCTGTCTAACGAGCTGGTCGCTTCGTCCATAATGAGAATCGGCGCATTCTTAAGAAAGGCCCGAGCTATTGCAATGCGCTGGCGTTGTCCGCCGCTTAATTTCATGCCGCGCTCACCCACATATGTGGAGTAGCCGTTTGGTAAGGCTTGGATAAAGTGATGTGCCTGTGCTCTGTGCGCAGCATCTTCGACTTCAGTGTCGCTTGCATCGAGACGTCCATAGCGGATATTGTCTGCAATTGTTCTATGGAATAGCGTTACATCTTGTGGAACAAATGCAATGTTCTTGCGAAGACTGGTGCGTGTGAGATCGCGTATGTCTTTTTTATCAATACATATTCGGCCACTATCTACCTCGAAGTGCCGAAGAAGCAAATGTATTAATGTTGATTTTCCCGCACCGCTAACGCCAACTAAACCGATTTTTTGCCCTGCCTCAATGCGTAGTGAAAAATTTTGAAAGACCGGATGGCCATTATATGCAAATGAGATATTGGCGAATTCAATAGTACCCTGCGTTTCACTCAAAGCTACTGCACCAGACCGATCACGGATTTCATAAGGAATAATAAGCTCCATAAGAGCTTCTTGAATTTGGCTATAATCATCGATGGTATTGGTCATTTTTGAACCAATAAAAAAGAGTGAGCCCTGCAGCCCGATAATCATTGTAATAATAAGTACGAGACTGCCGATCGATGTTGCACCAATGCTTATGAGCCAAATGGTTATTGCAAGCATCCCCAGCATAAAAATTGCAATGAGAATGCCATTTGCAAAAAGAATCCATTCTGATGCGCGCCAGCTTTTGAGATGCTTTCTTTGCACGTCATGAATATAATTCCAAATAAATTTTCGTTCATATTCGTGATGGCCGGTTGCATGCACAATTGCAATGTTTGTAACGGTATCGACCATCGCGCCTCGCATAATGGAGCCTGATTCTGCAACAGCATACGAGAGATGTTTTTTTTTGCGCACCATCCAATAATTTAAACTCACAAAGAGAATCGTCCAGGCAATAAGTGCGAGACCGAGCCAGACGTTAATAAATAAAAGAATGGCTGTATCGATAATAATTTGTAATATTACCGGCAGAAATTGCCATAAAAAAGCGCCAAACATACTTTCGATGCCGGCAGAAGCATTGCCAATTTTATTAATAAGCGCGCCTGCAAAGCGGTTATTAAAGTAATTAATACTATGATCAATTAAGTATTGAAAAAGCATTTTTTCGGTATGTGCTCTGCTGTTTGTAATAATCCGCATGCCTAAAAAGCCGCTTATTCGCCATACGGTTTCTGAAATGAAATAAATGAAAGGGAGCGCAATAATCCACAGCCAGAGTGTGCGCAGCGATGTACTGGAAAAATTTTGCTCGCTGGCAATAACCGCGGCATCTGTTAACTCTTTGATGGTGAGATGAAATGCACCACCCAATAAAGCGCCAGCAAATACGGCCGCAATAGACCCAAGTACTAATCTTCGGCTTTCATTTAAAATGAACAGCAAAAAACTGATTGGAGTTCGAGGAATATCCATATTTTTATTTTCAATATCTTTTTGTGTGACGGTTAATCACCGGTTATGCGACACGGACTACATTTATGATCACTTTTTTGAAGAAATTGTTTTTTATAGATGTATGCTCCGATCAAAAATAAGGCTGAAAAGGCCAGGTATCGTGGCAGCCAGTAAAAGAGAAAGAAAAGGGGACCCCAAAAAACGAAATCCCTTAGGAGAGAACTCGCAAACTCTGCACCATTACAGTAGTACTCGCTTACTCCTTCAGTAAGCACCCTGGACTGACAAATAAAGGGATGTTGAAAAGAGCGCTCGTATCCTCCCTTTCCATCAATTTGTGCTGGACCAAATTGCGTACCTAATGTGTAAAAAGCAAATATTGCGAGCGGAATAAGGAACATTCCAAGTATGAGGTGTTTGATCAGGGTGTGGTAGGCATGAGTCTTCCGATTCATTATCTTTAAAGCTATTTTGCTTATGAAATTTCGATTTCTTTCTTCCGTCCATTAAGGCGAACTGAAAAGTGATTAAGAAAACCGCTTTGTCCTAGAAGGAATGTCGTGCAGCTCTCACCAAAATATATAAATGATTTAGACTTTAACGGTTTGAAACCTGTTTTTGTAATTATTTGTTCTATTGGTTCGGGAGATTTATAGATTTTAAACGATTCGCCTCCAGCTCCTTGAAGGTAATATTGAGGTTGATCGCTTAATGAAAATTTCAAATCCCCAGCAGCTTCTAATGGCAGGATAGTATAATCAGCACCAGAATCTATTAGTGCATAAGATTCAACTTTATATTTTTTGTATTTAAATGTTACTGGAATCATCGGCCGGAAAATTCTTTCTTCAGCAATGCCTACAAATTCTACATACGGAAATTTCATTATTATCCAGCGATAAGTCCTTTGGGGAGTAAGGTAACGCGAACACCCTTTTGGTGTGCAACTTTTTTGTTCAATTTTTTGAGCGTTGTTTCAGTAGCAACGACTTTTTCATTTTTGATTGCAACCCATTTGCCAAGATGTTTTTTTTCAAATTTCATAATGAAAAGGTAGCTTAGTTTTGGCTTTTAATCAATGTATTTAACAGTTTTGGTCGTGTATTTCTGTTTACATATAGTGGGTGTTTCGGTCTGCCGTATTTTGTTATTTCTAAGCAATAAAGCGGCTTGATTGATGAAAGCATCCGCCTGAGTAAGTTGGCTGATGCTCATCAGGTGAAATTGTGCATAAATTCAGCAGCTTCTTTTTTTGCTTGTTTTTCGAATAATTTATAATTTACATCAGTGGTGATATTGTATTCAGGATTTTTTTTGATTTTATGGATTATTTCTTTGAGAATTTCAAAATAATTTTCCACGCCTGCCTTTTGTGTGCGCACTAATGATCCAGGTGTCCTGTGGCTAATTTTTTCATTTCTTAATTGTCGATTTGATGCAGCAAATTTTTTCATATCGGCTTTTGCCATTTTATTTTTGTAAAATATAGTCAATGATTCATCATTGATTTTTTGAAGAATTAATCTGACGGAAAGTCTTAATTGATCTCCCAGTTTTGCTTTAGGCTCATCCAATAGTCTAGCAATATCTAATAGCCAAACCTGGAGTAATCCATGTAGTACACAACGCATAGTGTTGCGCATAGAATAGTTATTTACTTGGTACCCATCCATTATTCATGTACATCCACAAACGAAAATTGTACTGTGCTGTGTTTACTGCAATAACAAATTCTTTGAAAATTTCTGTGGATAGCATGTTTCGTTTTAGCTAGAAAATATTATTTGAATCTAACAAATTGATTTTTGCCTGTAATGCAAAGAAATTAAATTGCTTATAAAGTCTCTTTACATTTAGCATTGCATAAATCCTCACCCCATCCACTCATCCCACCACAACGCCAGCGTAATTAAATTCCAAATCTTAAAGCTCGCTTCGGCGCGGCCTTCTTGGTGATTGCGTACCAGTGCTTCGACCGCCTCGCGGTTAAACAAATTCGCATCCCAAATTTTTGAGCGCCAGAGAATTTCGGGTAGCTCTTTGCGCAGCGGGCCGTTGAGCCACTCTTGGATTGGCGCGCCAAAGCCTTGTTTTTTGCGGTCGATGACTTCGTCGGGAATGATGCCGCGTACCGCTTCCTTTAAAACGTGCTTTGGGTTTCCGTTTTTAATCTTCATGTCCATTGGAATTTGCAGTGCAAGCTCAACTAAGCGGTGGTCCAAAAAGGGTACGCGCGCCTCGATGCTGTTTGCCATGGTCATTTTATCCACGCGCATGAGCAGGAGTTCCGGCAGACGAATCTTCAGCTCCAAATAAATCATGCGGTTGAGAAAGTCGGTATCCGGCCGCTGCTCGTCGATGTGCTGGTAGTGCTTGCGCACAATTTCAAAACTGCTCACGCCGTCCATTTCGCGCGCAAAGTCTTTGCTTAAAATTTGCCACTTGCTGAACTCGTTAAATGCAATTGCGCCGCCCCAAAAGAACTCCTCGGCTGCACCAAGTTTGCGCAGATGCTCTTTGTGCAGATCGTAGCCTGGATGTCCGTAGAGTTTGCTGAGCTGGTAGGTGAGCTGCATCAATGGGCGCGGAACACGCTCGAGCTTGCGCCACCACTTTTTCCAAAAATCGACCACGAGCAAGTAGTGGTTGTAGCCGGAGAAGAGTTCGTCGCTGCCCTCGCCGACTTGCCCGACAATAACACCTGAGTCGCGGATAAGTTTGCTTATATAATAGAGTGGAAAGCAGACCGGATCGCCGTTGGGATCGTCGGCGTGGTGCGCGAGTGTTGGCAGAAAATCCATGAGATCTTGCGGGCCGACCGTGATTTCGTGGTGATTGCTGTTGATCTGCTCGCTCACCATGCGCGCCCACTTGAACTCGTCGTAGCGAGGGAGCTCTTTGATGTTGATTGAAAAGGAGTCGACCGGTTTGCCGCCACGGGCTTGTGTCATAAGTGCCGCGTTCGTAGAGGAGTCGATACCGCCGGAGAGAAAGACGCCAAAGGGCACGTCGGATACCATTTGCAGATTTACTGAGTCGGTGAGAATGCCTTTTACTTGGGCGCCAAACTCTTCTTCTGAGTAATTTTTTTGTTCGCTAGCTTTAGCGGGCAGCGGCTCCCAGTATTTGTGCACGTGCACACCTGTCTCATTCACTTCTAAATACGTTCCCGGCTCCATTTTTTTAATGCCTTCAAATAATGTGTATGGCGCTGGCGTGCAGGCAAAGGTGAGATAGTGAAAGATTGCTTCTTTGTCCGGCCGCCGGACTACCAGCGGATGTGCCAGAATCGCTTTAATTTCCGACCCAAAAATCAGCGTGCCATCGATCACTGTGTAGTAGAGTGGCTTAATACCGAGCCGGTCGCGAATCAAAAACATCTTTTTTTTGCGCTCGTCCCAAATTGCTACTGCAAACATACCGTTCCATTTATGGATCGCATCGATGCCCCATTCTTCATACGAGTGGAGCAAACTTTCGGTATCGCTTTCGGATTTAAAATTGTAGCTGCTTTTATTATTACCTTTGCTTTCTAACTCCGCACGCAGTGCTTTAAAATTATAAACCTCGCCATTGAGCATAATCGTAACGCTGCTATCTTCATTTTGCATTGGCTGATGCCCGCGCTCGCTTAAATCCAAAATGCTCAGCCGCTGAAAGCCAAAGCCCACGCGCCGGTCATCGCTAATAAAAGTGCCGTCGTCATCCGGCCCGCGATGCACAATGCTGCGCTTCATGGCGGCGAGTTGCTGCTCGGCAATCTCGCGCCGTCCGTCTGCTGCGCCACCTCCATCCTGAAAATGATAGACACCTGTAATTCCGCACATAGCGTGCTTAGATTACAGGAGGAATGAGCTTTGCGCGAGCCGGTTTGTGGCACTTTACTGCACGCGAATATGACTGCCGGTGCTCGTCTCACTCTTTCCTGGGCGTTTAATCCGTTCTAAGCCCTTCTTGAATTTTATTGAGCAGCCACAATTCTCTACTTCCTCTGCAAACCCCGGTACCTCTTCAATTGCCAATTCAACTGCACGGATTAGACCAACGCGCTCAACTAAGCCGCGCAAAGGAGTCGATTTTGCATAGAAATCTAAAAATTGTCCCATTCCCATTTTATGGTTCCATGAGAGGATTTCGGCTGCGCTTAAAAAATCACTGATGCCATATTTTTTAACAAGCTCGCGGTATGCTTTTTCATTATAAAATCCTGGCTCTCCGCCTAAAATTTGTATTCTGCGAATAACTTCATCCGAATATATTTCTTTTATGGGAAAACCCATGTGCAGCAAATAATCTAAATGATGGTGTGAATATTTTTCATGAACATATGCACTGTAGGCTTCCCAATTTTTTGTTACTTGTCCTAGTGCAAAAAGTGCATCTGCCCCGCTCCGTTGTTGACGATATGCTGCCGGTGCTCGCCAGTGTATTTCGGGCCAGCTGCCGACAAATGCATCGCGCTCTTCGGGTTTAATTTGCGAGAGCAGATAGAAAAGCACACCGGCAACTTCATCGGAATTTTGTCCTAAAATATTTTCCGGCATTTGGCGCTTGTTTTGAATGCGTTCGGCAGTATTGTAGTACGAATTGAGAAGCAGAATTCTGTAATACGCATCTGCGCCGGACTCTTGAATGAGCGCACAGAGATCTACACCTTTTGCCGCTACTGTAATTGTTGCTTCGGCAAGAGCTTGAAAATTATAACTACTTTTTAGATAAGGCAGAAATGGAGTTACTGGTAGTTTTGCTAAAACATCAATAGCGGCATTTGTAAGATCTATGTCTTCTTGGACTGCTTTGTGTGCGCTTTGCTTCCTGGCTTGCATCCATACATCATATTCATCATCGGTTCCTTCTTCTTGCCCTTCGTCGTTGTATTCAAAAGATTCCGCATGTATTCGCTGCAGCAGTTCGTTGCGCATATCGTCAAATGTTCGTGCATCGCGAATTTCTAGACATGCTTGAATGCGATATGCTGTATTTGCCTGTGTGGCGGTGCGGCTTGCTTGTTGCCGGGTGTTTTGAGTATCGGGTTTTTGATGAGGTAGCGGTGTTTGCGCCTCACTGCAATTAATGCTTGCAGCGGAGATTGCGATAGGTATGGCAAGAAGGTGATTCCTCATAAGAGGATTATTATAGGTCTTTTTGAAAAAAAGTCAAATCTGTGCACGTGCACAGATTATCGCCTATACTGAAGAGGTGACGAATATTTTTGAAAAAATCTTCCAGGCACTTAATAAAGAAAAGATACAGTACCTTGTAGTTGGTGGTGTTGCTGTAAATCTTCACGGCTATATTCGCTTTACTGGTGATCTCGATCTGCTCGTCCTTCTCGATGAGAAAAATCTAGCAAAGCTCGACCGTGTGATGAAAAAATTGGGATATTCTGAACGGCTGCCGGTTTCTGTATTAGAATTGCAGGATCAAAAACAGGTTCGTAAGTGGCTGAAGGAAAAAAATATGCGTGCCTATTCTTTTACACCTCCCAAGGAGACGCTTTTGCAAATTGACATTATTATTGAGGAGTCGCTTAAATTTGAAAAAATTGCTAAAAATAAAAGTAATAAGCGTATGGATGGAGTTACAATTCCAGTTGTATCTATTCAAGATCTCATTACCATGAAAAAGAAGGCGAATCGCACGCAGGATCTCGAAGATTTAAAACAACTTATTGAGCTCAAAAAATTATGAAAAAGAAGTCCACAAAAAAATCAGCATCTGTTGATATTGAGCGTCTTAAATTTTGGAAAAAAGCCTCGACCAAAGCAAAGCTCGACTGGTTGGATCAGGCGTACAAGTTTGGGAAGTTGCGGAAGTTTAATTGATTCTATCGCACCATCCCATCCACCGCAAAGCTCGTTCGTGTGACCGAGAGCTGATCTTCTAGTGATATTGGCCAGGTGCCCGTTTTTATACCGTGTGCAAATGCTTGGAGTTCGGCGGCGTGGCCCTTGTCTTGTGAGATGCCGCTGATGCCGCGGAGATTTGTGCCGGTGAGTTTGAGATTTTTGTAATCGTCGAGAATTGCAACGGCTCCGTCGATGTACACCTCTGCATACTCTTTTGGAAGATCGCGATTGCCGAGTGAGGTATAGAGCAAATGGCAGAGTGAGCCGTCGGCATAGGTAATGGTTGTGCTAATGTTGTCGTCGCTGCGGTACTGGCCGCGTGGTGCAATACTTTGTGCCTCGATCTTTACCGGTGTACTACCGGTCCAATAATTGAATAGATCAAGCAAGTGACATCCTTCGCCAATGATGCGGCCGCCGCCCTCTGCGCCGTGCACCCAGTGATCGCCTGGGATAAAACCGGCGTTCATTCTATAGTGCACAATGAGCGGAGTTTTCTGGCCGCCGTGCGTGCTGCGTTTGTCTGCGAGCTCTTTAATTTTTTCTGCGTACGGTGAGAATCGGCGATTAAAGCCGGTCATGAGGAGCGGTGCTTCCGGATTTTCGCGGTAAAAATTTTCGATTTGTATGAGCTCGTCTTCATTGAGTGCCAGTGGTTTTTCTACAAAAACCGCCTTGCCCGCTTGCAGTGCCTCCAAAACCAGTCGTGCATGCATGTTGTGGCGCGTTGCAATGAGTACCGCGTCTACCTCGTCATCAGCAAGAATTGCTTTGTAGTCGGTGGTGCAGTAGTTTGCTTCGAAACGGGTTGCGTGCTGTTTTGCTGTGGTGCCGCGCTTGCTGCATACCGCTTGCAGATGAAAGAGATCACGCATTTTTTCGAGATTTGGAAGATGTGTGCTTGCGGCAAATCCTCCAGCGCCTATCAGCGCAATTCTTATCGCACTCTCTTTTTTTCTTGCCGGCAAGCGGATCTCAATTTTGCGATGTTCTCGGTCGCTCCCGCTCGAATACTTTAAAAGAGTTGCCAATGGCCGCTCGCTCTTAATTTTCTCATATGCTGCAGGCGCATCCTCAAAATTAAACTCCGCCTCTACAAGCGCTTCGAAATTTACTTTGCCTTCGGCCAGCAGCTGCAAATAGGCTTCCATATTTCTATTTTCGGTCCAGCGTGCATAGGGGAGAGGATAATCCAAGCCGTCTTCTTCGTAGCTGGTATCGTAGCGGCCCGGCCCATATGAGCATGAAATTTTAAGATCAATCTCTTTTTGATACCACGGGCTGCGCTGCAAATGGAGTCCGACTGCGCCAACTACAACCACAGTGCCGCGCTTGCGTGTGAGCTCCATAGCTTGATTCAAGGGTTTATCTGAATCCGTTGCCGCAGTGATAATTGTTGCATCTGCGCCGTAGCCGTTTGTCAGTTTTGTAATTTCGCCGGCTTGGTCGGGCGTAAAGCAGCGCTCTGCACCAAATTTTTCTGCCAAGGCCATTCGCTTTTCATCGAGATCA
>PCVQ01000065.1 GCA_002796025.1 Candidatus Peregrinibacteria bacterium CG11_big_fil_rev_8_21_14_0_20_46_8 | reverse complement strand
TTTTAAAGCATATCAAACGCGCGTTGGCAGCGGTCCATTTCCAACTGAATTAACCGATAAAGTCGGTGTTCAAATTCGCAATACCGGCGGAGAGTTCGGCTCAACTACCGGCCGTCCGCGTCGATGCGGCTGGTTTGATGCAGTGGCCGCACAGTATGCGATGCGTATTAACGGCTTTACGCATGCAAATCTTACGAAGGTGGATGTGCTTAACGAGCTGCCAAAAATTAAAATAGGAATTGCATATAAATACCGCGGCAAGAAATTAAAGACCTTTCCAGCCGATGTCCATGTGCTGGAAAAGTGCACCGTAGAATACGAAGAGCTTCCCGGCTGGCAGCAAAATTTAGACGGTATAACAACATTTGAAAAATTGCCGAAAAATTGCCGCGCCTATATTAAACGGATCGAGCAGCTAATCGGTGCTCCAGTTAGCTTTATCGGCACCGGAAAAGATAGAACAGAAATGATTATACGGTAATAAATCCTTGCGGATTCTTTTTGCGTTCCCCGCGCATGGCATCACGATATTCTTTGCTTTGCATTTTTTTTCGCACGATCATATCGCTCTCCTTTTCCAGATTTTTTTCGGCCTTTTTCCGGTAAATTTTTGCTGCAATTTTTGTTGGATCATCGCGCAAAACTTCATCGCAGGCCTGGATTACTTTTTCGTATTCTGCCGCATCAAAGAGCTGTTTAATTCGAACTTCTCCTTCATTGGCAGAAATTTTTCCGGAAATTTTTTCTTGTTGTCGCAAGTGTTCCATTGCCCGTTTTTGGAGGCTTGTGACCGTTCCATTTTCCGGGTCAATCGCAAGTAAGCCGCGGTAAAATTCGATTGCTCGTTCAAAATCGCTGCTGTCTACTATTCGCTGATTTTTTTCTAGTTCATGCTCAATGAGTAGCTTTTTACTGCGCTTTAGTATCCCTTTTGCTTTGCTGTTCAACGGGGCGAGTGTTAATAGTTCGTTCGCTGCACCAACCGCATCACTATACTTATGATCGCGCAGTAGTTGCTCAATTGCATCTAGTGCTTGCTCTAAGAATTCAGCGCGCTGCCGTGCCTCTTCATCTTCAATCTTCATGCCCAATTTTTTCATAAGACTGCGTAATTTTTCGTGATGTGGCGCAAATGAAATCAGCTTTCTATAAATTCTCGCTAGCTCTTCATATTTTTTCTCATCCCAAAGATGCATGGTTGCGGCGATGTCTGCATCCACTCGCTTTTCATTATCTTTAATAATAAGCTCGCGCACCTTTTCGTACATTTTGCGCACGCCACTATGCGATGGGTCGATACGCAAAAGCTCTTCACATCCTTTGAGGGCAGCCGCCAGATTGCCATCATCAAGATATCCTTGAATGACTTTGAGGCCTTTTTTTATGTATGTGTCGACTTCGCTCATTACTATATTATACCACAAGATACTCATTGACTCATGGGGTTTTTGTATATAAATTCAGTGTCCATGTATATTCAATCTCTCGGCCGGTTTTACCCTGACGCTGTAGGGGAAAAAATTAATGCATTAGCCCACACAGATGTGCCGGTCTTAATTACCGGCGAGTTTGGTGCTGGAAAGACTGCAGCAGCAGAAGTGGTTCATTGCACTGGCAAGTACTGCGAGCAGATTTTAACTGTACTAGACTGCGCCACATTAACTAATGTGGCAGCAGGTGAGCGAATTGTAGATAGTACAGATGGGGGTACGCTCTTCTTTGATAATATCCACCAATTGAGAGAAGAGATGCGTAGAATGCTATCGCTTCTATTTCAAAGCAATTCCAGAGTTATTGCAGCTACTGCCCCCGGTCCATTGGAAACAGAAATTCAAAGTATATTGAACGGTGTTTATTTAGAATTACCGCCGCTGCGCAGATTAAACGTTGTACAATTCGATGAGCTGCTGGATTGTCTCCAAAAAAGGAACATCAATCCGGCAGCCCGCCAATTTTTGCGAGAACAGCCTTGGCATGGCAATTTTCACGCATTGCATGGAGTTTTGAGAAGAGCTAATAAATATGCCCGTGGAGATGAACTCACGCTCAAAGATATATGGAATGCTATGGGAATTGATTCTGAACCAGCTGCTGAGCCGAATGAATTCGACTCTATAGTGCGCACATTTGAATCACATCTGCTTACTGGGCAACCTTTAAAATTAGAAGAAATAGAAGCAGAAGTTCTGCGGCGGGCATTAAAAATAACTGGCGATAATCGATCGAAGGCTGCTGCATTGCTAGGTTTATCACGCCATCAACTGAGATACCGGCTTGAATCTGCAGCAACCCCTGCCGAATCCAATGGCGCTGCTGATGTATTAAACGCTTTTGAATCTGCCCTTCGTGCCGGGGAAACCGTAAAATTAGAGGACGTAGAGAGAGCAGTTCTGGAACGAGCATTGCGAATAACCCGCGGTAACATGACCCGGGCTGGCGAACTACTCGGTGTGACGCGCCATCAAGTAAATTACGGTATGAAAAAATTTGGTTTAGAAAAACCGCGGTAACTTTACGCAAGAATTAATCTTGCAGCAATTTCAATTGACTTTGCAGCTTTTCCACCTTCTCTTTCGATGCCGTCAGCTTTTCCCGCTCACTTTCTACGACCGCTCCAGGCGCATTCTGTACAAAGCCGCTGTTTTTTAGTTTTGATTCAAGTGTCTTAGCGTACGCGCTGACATTTTCAATTTCTTTCATGAGTTTTTCTACTTCCGCGGAAATATCTACCAAGTCACCTACCGGTAAGATGATTTCAATGCCTGCTGCGGTAACTTGCTTGAGGGCCGGATGTACCTTGGGCGCGCTTGTTTCTATATCAAGTTTTTCGAGCCGTGCTAAACGCTCAATGGCTTCGCGCTTCTCTTCCAAAAGGTACGCGTGTTTTTTGCTCACCAAAATTGCGTGGATTTTTTTTGCAGGATTGATGTTGTTTTCGTGCCGAAGTGAGCGGATGGCAGAGATCACATCGATCACCGCGAGCATCTGCTGGGCTTCTTTTTTGAAGATGAGTTTTTTATTTGTTGCCGGCCACTGAGCTCCTATGAGGAGTTCTTTTTCGCCCAATTCTTTCCACAACACTTCTGTTACAAATGGTACAAAAGGATGTAAGAGTTGCAGGATCGTTTTGAGAACGTAGATAAGCACCGGAAGATTTTTGTGCTCTCCTTTTGATATTTCTAAGTACCAGTTGAAGTACTCGCCCCAGGCAAAGTCGTATATTTTTGTGCCGGCATCTGAGAGGCGGAATTTGTTAATATCTTCAGTCACTTCATCAATTAACTGCTGCGTGCGCGTGAGGATCCACTTGTCGGCGAGCGTTTCAGCCTTAAGCGGTTTGTGTGCTGCGGCTACTCCTCCATTTTCTTGTAATTGCATCAGCGCAAAGCGAGCGCCGTTCCAAATTTTATTAATAAAGTTTCGGTAGCTTGCGATTTTTTCTTCGTAAAGTCTCGTGTCGTTGCCCGGTGTAGAGCCGATAACCATAGAGAGCCGTAGCGCATCGGCACCGTATTTTTCTATCATATCCAGCGGGTCGATTGCAGTTTCGGGATCGGACTTACTCATTTTACGGCCGTCGCGCGTGCGCACCAAGCCATGCAGATAAACTGTTTCAAAGGGAACAGTATCCAGCGCATAGCTTGTCATAAGAATCATGCGCGCCACCCAGAAAAAGAGGATGTCGTAGCCGGTTTCTAGCACGCTTGTAGGATGAAAGTAGTCGAGGTCTTTTGTTTTTTTGGGCCAACCTAATGTTGAGAATGTCCACATGCCGGAAGAAAACCAGGTGTCGAGCGTGTCGGGATCTTGGCGCAGTTTTTTGCTGCCACAGTGCGGACACTTCTTTGGCGTCTCAAGAGCGACAATGGGATTTTTGCATTCGCAGTACCACACCGGAATTCTGTGCCCAAACCAAATTTGCCGCGAGATACACCAGTTGTGCAAATTCTCCATCCAGTGAAAATATGTTTTTTCGAACTGCTTGGGCAGAATTTCGATCTTTCCTTTTTTTACAAAATCGATTGCGCGCTCTTTTAAAGTGCGCGCCGGTTTGCCTTTGACGCTCGAGAATTTTTTATCGACATTAATAAACCATTGCAAACTTACCAGCGGCTCGATCGGCGTTTTGCAGCGGTAGCAGAGCGAGAGATTGTGCACATAGTTTTCATCGATTTTTTCAACAAGCCCTTTTTTGTCCAGCTTTTTAATAATGTCTTCGCGCGCTTCGCGTGCATTGCGTCCGGTAAATTCACCGGCCGCAGAAGTTAAATTTCCTTCTTGATCGATAATTTCGTGAATCTCAATGCCGTGGCGCTGCGCCAATTCAAAATCGACAAAGTCGTGTGCAGGAGTAATGGTCATGGCGCCGCTGCCAAACTCGGGATCAGCAGCTTTGTCAGCCAAAATCGTGGCTTCTACATCGCCCTCAATCCACTTAACAGTCATCGATTTGCCGTGATATTTCTTATAGCGCTTGTCATCGGGATGCACCACAATGATTTTGTCTAAGAACTTTGTCTCGGGGCGCGCCGTGCCAATCACAAACGGCCCATACTTTAAATAGTAAAACTTTGCGCGCTCTTCCTTATACACCACTTCGTCATCGGCCAAGGTCGAGCTGCAGCGCGTGCACCAGTTCACAATCCGCTTGCCGCGGTAAATTAAGCCGTCCTTGTACATGTTCACAAACTGTGTGCGCACCGCGTGGCTCAAATCATCTTCCAAGGTATAGCGCTCGCGCGTCCAGTCGCACGACGAGCCCATTTTGCGCACTTGTGAACGAATCGTGTTCTGCGAACCGGCTACAAACTTCTCCACCTCTTTAATAAATTTGTCGCGGCCAAGATCGTGGCGCGTGACTCCCTTTTCGGCGAGTAATTTCTCAACTTTATTTTGCGTTGCAATGCCGGCGTGGTCGGTCCCCGGTATCCACAAAGCAGGCTCGCCCAGCATTCGATGATACCGCACTAAAATATCCTCAATGGCTAACATAACTGCGTGTCCCAAATGCAGCGTCCCTGTGGCATTTGGCGGCGGCATCATAACCACAAACGGCTTCCTGTTTTTTTGAATTTTTGGGGTAAACAAACCTGACTTCTCCCATGACTTATATATAGCATCCTCGTGCTTGGAAGCATCATAGGTTTTAGAAAGTTCTTTTTTCATCTTGACCAATTAAAAGTTCCACACTAGAGTATCCCTGCTTTATTCAAGAAACAAGCTTTTATGCCCGCTGTCGAAAAGAAACCTCTTACAGAAATGATCAAGGCTGCTTGCCACTTTGGCCACGCAGTCCAAAAGTGGAATCCAAAGATGCGCCGCTATCTCTATACAAAGCAGGACGGCATTCATATTTTCGATCTCACAAAGACACAAAAAGCCCTCGATAAGGCTGTAAAGTTTTTAGAAGAGCAAGCCGCTGAAGGAAAAAGTATTTTGCTGGTATCAACTAAATTGCAGGCAGAGCGCTTGGTTTTAGATGCTGCCGATAAGACCGGTTTCCCATACATTACCCGCAAGTGGATTCCAGGCTTTTTAACAAATTTTGAGACGGTAAAAAAACGCATAAAGTACTTTAAAGAATTACAACAAGAGCGCGAAACTGGTGTTTGGGAGAAAAAGTATAAGAAAAAAGAACGTTTGATGCTTGCACGCACCCTAACTAAGCTTCAAGAGGCATTTGGTGGAGTTGCAGATTTAGATAAAGTTCCCGATGTCGTATTGGTATTTGATGCAGTTCGAGATGAACTTGCATTGAAAGAGGCTAAAAAACTCGGACTTCCTTCTGTTGCAATCTGCGATTCAAATGCAGATCCCGATTTGGTCACCTATCCGATTCCGGGCAATGACGATGCAATTAAGTCATTGACCTACTTTATTGAGAAGCTGACTGCTGCCTTAATGAAGGGGAAGGATATGAAAAAGGCTGCCTAATTTTTGGTAATAGTTCTTATATATCGAAGGTTATAAAGCCTTTTCTTTTTGTGCAAAATATGGTATTTTATACAGAAGGATAAAATAATTTTGATCTATGGAAGAACAGACACAACAACCAGCACCAGCAGCACCAGCACCCGCTCCAGCAGCACCTCAAGAAACTAAGCCGGCTGCTTCAAAAGCAAGTGAACAGGATACTATGATGGCAGCGGTTTCCTATATTGGTCCCCTCTTCTTGTTAACGATGATTGCACGTCCAAAGAATAAGTTCTGCATATTTCATGCACGCCAAAGCATGGTACTTTTTGGAATAAGTTTTGCGGTGATGATGGTATTGGCAATTATTCCACTTATTGGTTCAATGCTGACGCTCGCGCTTTTTGCTTTATATGTGCTAGCGATTTTCCGTGCCTTTAATGGAGAATCGTGGAAAATTCCGGTGGTCGCTGATTTTGCAGAAAAGATCGATGTGCAGAAGATTTTTGGCGCTGCAAAGACATCGATGCAGGGCATTCAAGGTATGAAAGAGGCCGCTTCAGGCCAGATGGAAAAGGCTATATCTCCAGAGGAGCCAGAAGAAGAAGAAAGTGTTGCCCCACCTGAGCCTCCGGCAGCACCAGAAGAGAAAAAATAGGTTGGCTGTTGACCAAGCCGGCAAAAGTCAGTAGACTTGCGTCCGCTATGTCACAAATTACCGCACAACAGATTAAGGAATTGCGAGAGAAGACAGGTGTTTCGCTCTCTGCATGCAAAAAGGCGCTTGAAGAGGCTCATGGCGATCAAGCAAAGGCTATTGAAGTACTCCGCAAAAAAGGTGAGGCGAAAGCCGTTGAACGCGGTGACCGTACAACCGGCGAAGGAATCGTCGCTTCGTACGTCCACTCAAATAACAAGGTTGGTGTTTTGGTTCAGCTTGGCTGCGAGACCGACTTTGTGGCAAAGTCGCCGGACTTTGTTGAACTTGGAAAAGACATTGCCATGCACATTGCGGCAATGAATCCTACATGTATCAGCCCTGAAGAAGTATCTGAGGAGGCGGTGGAAAGTGAGAAAAATATTTGGAGGGAACAACTCAAACAAGAGGGTAAACCAGAAGCTATGCTCGAAAAGATTATGGAAGGTAAAGAAAAGAAGTTTCGCGAAGAGTGCGCGCTTTTAAAACAGCCTTTTGTTAAAGATTCTGAAAAGACAGTTGAAAAACTGCTCTCTGATGCAGTTTTGAAATTGGGTGAGAACGTTAAAGTACTCGCGTTTACGCGCTATACTTTCTAATACTATGGAAGATCTATCAGCAGTGCTCGCAGATTTGCGAAGCGGCAAGATGATCATTCTCTCAGACGATAAAGATCGTGAAAATGAGGGAGATTTAATTTGCGCCGCAGATACTATTACACCGGAAATTATTACCTTTATGGCGACGCATGGACGCGGTCTTATTTGCGTGCCTATTACACCAGAGCGTGCCCGAGAGCTTGATTTACAGCCTATGACTACGCAAAATACTTCGGCACTGGCATGTAATTTTACCATTTCGGTAGATGCGCGCAGCGGTGTAAAAAGTGGTATTTCTGCGCAAGATCGAACTGCGACAATTAAAGCAATTTTAGATAAAGAGACAAAGCCTCACGATTTGGCGCGTCCTGGACATGTATTCCCTATTGTCGAACGAAAAGGCGGTGTGCTGGTCCGTACCGGTCATACCGAAGGAGCCCTTGATCTTATGCGTTTGGCAGGATTGCCGGAAGTTGCTGTTATTTGTGAAATTATGGGAGATGATGGACAGATGCTGACCGGGGAAAAGCTTGCGGCATTTGCAAAAAAACACGACATTCGTACTGCAACAATTCAGGATATTATTGCGCAGCGGCGCAAAAGTGAAAAATTGATTGAGCGTGCAGTCGAAACAAAGCTGCCCACAGAGTTCGGTGAATTTCGGGCTGTCGTGTATACGACAAAGGTCGACAATAAAGAGCATGTTGCTTTAGTAAAGGGTGAAATTAAGCCCGGTGTCGTGCCGCTCGTGCGTGTACACTCCGAGTGCCTTACTGGAGACGTGTTTCAGTCCGGCAGGTGCGACTGTCATCGTCAGATGATTACAGCACTAGAGGAGATCGGAAGATCCGAGGCGGGGGTTTTTATTTATATGCGCCAAGAGGGGCGAGGTATAGGACTCATTAATAAACTCAAGGCCTATAATTTACAGGATGAAGGATACGATACTGTTGAGGCAAATATGATGCTTGGATTTAAGGCAGATTTGCGTGAGTACGGTATTGGAGCTCAGATTCTTGTGGATCTTGGGATTAGCGATATGAAGCTAATGACAAACAATCCTAAAAAAATTGTAGGTTTGAGCGGTTACGGATTGAACGTTGTAGACCGCGTGCCGATCGAAATAGACGTAAAGAGCGACCGCGACCATAAATATCTTTCGACAAAGAAAAAGAAGATGGGCCATCTTTTGGAAAAGCTATAACTGCTCATGAAGTTTTCCCCACAAGATTTACGGTTTATGACGCGAGCCATTGAGCTTGCAAAAAAGGGCGGCCATGCGGTGTCGCCAAATCCTATGGTGGGAGCAGTGGTTGTGAGTGGTGGTAAAATTGTTGCTGAGGGTTGGCACAGAAAATTTGGCGGTCCTCATGCTGAAGTGCATGCGCTGCATGATCTCCGTAAGAAGCAATCTAATGAATATGACACAGCGACATTGTATGTAACGCTTGAACCGTGCTCTTTTTTTGGAAAGACTCCTCCATGTGTACGCAGTATTATCGATGCCCGCATTAAGCGTGTGGTTGTAGCTGCACGTGATCCGAATCCTCGTGTTGCCGGTAATGGTATTTCGCAACTCCGCCGAGCCGGCATTCGTGTGGATGTTGGCTGCTTGAGCGGTGATGCACAGAAAATTAACCGGCCATTTAATAAGTGGATTGCAACCGGCATTCCGTTTGTTGCACTAAAAGTTGCGATGACACTGGATGGAAAAATCGCGACACGGACTGGTCAGTCAAAATGGATCACTTCTCTCCAATCGCGACAAAAAGTGCGTGCTTTGCGTGCGCAGTACGATGCGATTTTAGTGGGTAAAAATACTGTTGCGCGTGACAACCCCGAACTATCCGCACTTCGCCGCGAGCCCAAACGTGTCATTTTAGACACGCGCTGTATGTTGCCCCTCAATGCTAAGGTGTTTCGTGATTCGAATGCCATTGTAATTACGACAACCGCTGCTCCTAAGAAGAAGATAGCGGCACTTGAGGCGCGTGGAATAACTGTAAAAATTTTTCCCAAAAGAATTACGATACAACCGCTCCTGCGCTTTTTGGGGAAGTCGGGAATTTCGAGTGTTTTTGTTGAAGGTGGTGCGGCAACTTTTGGATCCTTTATAGATGCCCGTGCTGTCGATCATCTGTATAGCTTTATTGCGCCTTTAGTTTTCGGAGGTGAAAAAGCGAAAACGGCTTTTGCCGGAACGGGAGTTGCGACTCTTACGAAGGCACTTGCATGTAAGGCGATGGATGTATCGCGTGTAGGGCCAGACCTATTTATTGACGCGCAACTTAGTTGATTTTACTTTAATACTCGGCACTTATCCCCTCTCGCTCTTGAATATGCGCAAGAGTGACAAATGCAGCCAGTACCATTGGTGCAATTACGGCACCTCGTATTCCGAATACCAGCAATCCTCCAATAACCACAAAGAAAGTTGCAAGCGGGTATATTTGAGCCTGTTTTGCAATGACAAGCGGCTTAATAAGATTGTCGACAAAGGCAACGATCCCCCCGCCCCATATAAGTAATCCGATGCCAGCCACATACTGATCGTTTGCAAGCAAGATAATTGATGCAGGAAGCCAAACAATCATAGTGCCTCCAATGGGAAGCATGCCGAAAAATCCCATAACCGTACCCCAAAATATCGGATTCCGTATGCCGGCAACGGCTAAGCCAAAGCCGCCAAGAATTCCCTGAATAATTGCTGTGAGAAAAATTCCATACATCATTCCTAGTGAAACTTTGCGGAATTGATAGAGAATTTCACGGCTATTGCGTTTTGTGAGCGGAATAAGTTTTTCGATAAAAAGAACGATTAATTTGCCGTCTTTGTAAAAGAAAAACATGGTGAATACGAGGAGGAAGAAGTTCGCCAGGAACCATGCAATGCTTTTAAGAAAATTTGTGCTCGAAGTTACTAAGCGTGTAGAGAGTGCCTGAGCAGCCTGAGTCAGTGAAGCAGTAAGATCGATATTTGGAAGGTCGAGATACCGGTTGAGATACGCGATTATTACATTGAGATTGAATGAGCTGTTGCTAATCCATTGCTCAAAGTGTTGATAGGTGGAAATCGCCTCATCAGCAATGAGTACAAAAAATAAAAAGACAAAAAAGCTGAAAAGAATCCCAATGGAAACTGACATAATAAGTGACGCGATTGTCTTCCGATTTTTTACACCCCTCAGAATTGACTCATAAATCGGATAGGTACTGGTAACTAAAATGGCCGCTAAAATGAGTGTTGTCAAAAACGGAGAAACAACAATGGCCAAGAAGATAAAACAGAGAGAAATGGCTATGTATAGGAATGTTGTCTGGACGGGTTTCATATAGTGTAAGTATACCGTAATTTTTCTATTGACTTTGTTATTGGCCTGGATATGATAGGCCTGCCCTGAGGTGGATTATATCCATATGCTTCAGGGCTAAAGCCTGGTCTTCCCTTGAGTTTACTATCGTAACTCATGAGACCAGGCTTTAGTTTTTGCCCGAAGAATTTTAAGAAGTGCAAAATAAACGAGCATTCCAGCTGGTATTGTAAGTGCGAGGATGGGAAGAACGCTCAATTTTCCAAGATCGCTGAAGATTTCGTTTGCAAAATCATGTACTGCAAAGACTGTTAGCGCCATAATTGCGCCGCTAAGGGCAAATTTGCTGAGTTCAGACCAGTCGATAATTGATTTTCCGATGTTTCGCTGCAGGAGTATCAGGAGGATCCCTGCATTTACAATATGAGCTACGGATTGCGCGAGGGCCAAGCCCGCGGTTCCGTATGTCCAAACTTGGGTCAAAATATAACTTCCTATCAAGTGAAGTGATACGCCAATGACCCCCGCAGCAACAGGGATGCGTGTGTTCTTGAGGGCATAAAAGCCGCGTGCGAGCAAAAATATAACTCCTTCAAAGAGAAGTCCAAAGATGAGAAATGCCAAGGTATTCGAAGTGAGCACGATATCGGCAGGGCCAAATTTGCCACGGCTGAGTAGTAGCGTGACTACTTCTTCACGCACAATAAAAAGCCCCAATGCCATAGGAATGAGAAGTAAGAGAATACTCGTAATCCCCTGTCTCACTTCGGCGGCAAATTTTATTGTGTCGCGATCCGCAGCGTACTTTGAGAGTGCACTAAAGCTCGCAATGGCAGTTGAGATACCGATGAGGCCAACTGGAAGGCTTGCAATATTAATTGCAAAGTTAAAGATAGTCAGACTTCCAATCGCCAGAGTTGAGGCGATAATCGTAGAAATAATTAATGCAATTTGCTGTACGGACATACCAAAAATTCTTGGCAGCGATATAAAAATCATTTCGCGCACTTTTGGCGTCCAGATTTTTTTAGAAAAAGTATAGCGGTACCTTGCCTGCACAATGCTCGGAATTTGTACCAACGTATGAAGTGCGGCACCCGCCAAAACACCAATAGCAACACCAAATACGCCATATTGCGGTGCCAAAAAGTAGATGCCGAGAATAATGCCGGCATTGTAGCTTACCGGCGCTAGCGCTAATGGCCAAAATCGGTTTAGCGAGTTATTAATGCCACTCGCAATATTGCCTATGGTAAAAAGAATTGGTGTAATAAGCATGAGCCGCGTAATTTGCACGGTAATCCGCAGCGCCTCTTCCGAAAATCCCGGAACAAATGCCGGCATAATCCAGGGCGCAAATACAAAAAATGCTAGTGATAAGGTGCCCATAATCAAGAGAGTGATGTGCAAAATGTCATTTGCAAAAGCAAAGGCGCGTTTCTGGCCATCCTTTTTCATAATTTCTACAAAAAGCGGTACAAAACCTGCAGATAAAACTCCATACGCAAGGAGATTGAAAATCAAATCCGGCAGCCGAAAGGCCGCATAATAAATATCCAGATTAAAAATGCCGCTGCCGCCGAGCGCTCCGAATTGGGCGGCCAGCATATTATCGCGTACTAAACCAAGAATTTTGCTCAACAGAAACGAAAACCCGAGGAGAAGCGTGCTTCTTTTCATGCGCTGTTAGCATACGGAATTCCAACCTGAAATGCCATCGTTTACAGATAAGCATTTTTTAGGTATAATAATATGATCGCTATGGGAAAAAAATACAACAAAAACAAAAAGCCAACAAAGCCTCAAGGCGAAGATTTTAAGCGATATTCCGTATCGTTTTTGAGCCGTTTGTTTAATATCGCACCATCTCAATGGCCGCGCGTTACAGAATGCTGGTTCGTTATTTTCTTTTTTAAGCTCGGTTCAGCAGTTGGATTTACGGTTATTACAGCCGCATTTGTGTCGCAATTCGGAATCGCATTTTTGCCGCTTCTCTTTGTAATTAATGCGCTTCTTATTATTGCGAGTACGTTTTTCTTTGAGAATTTTATTGTAAAAATAAAGAAAGAACTTTTGATGATTATTATGGTTGCCGCTGCTGCGGTACTCCTCTTTTCTGCATCGTATCTATACGATACTTCTCCGTATCTCTTTTTCGGATTGGTTATTTTTGCAGAATCCTTCTTTTTGGCACAATACAATGTTTTTTTGCCCCTCTTTGTAGGAGATCGCTTTACTCCTCTCGAGAGCCAGCGCACATTCTCCTTTGTAGAATCCTCCGACACTATCGGACTCATGCTTGGCGGAACATTGGTTGGCTTACTTGCAAATAAAATTTCAGTGCCAGGTTTCTTATATGTCTGGATTGCATTTCTGGCATGTATCGTTTTTGTTTTTGTTATTGAGAGTTATTTTTTCCCGGGTTTGCCGCCATTGCCTTTTCGCAGCAGTGGAAAACACGCTCAGCAAAATATAAAGCCCGAGAATCAATTAAAAAAAGTTGTTGCAACGATTAAGCATATGCCCTTTTTGAAAGGACTTATTATTATTGTGCTCTTTCAGTGGGTCTTTATGAATATGTTGGAATTTCAATTTACTAAAGCAATGGAGCAGCATGTTCGTCATGCTCCGGAATCGACCATTGCACTTCGTGATGGACACCATGCAACACCAAGTTGGTTTCAGGCTGCTGTCTTAAGTTCGCCGGAAGGCGTGCGCAACTTAGATAATTTTGATGAAGCTGTATTTGCCCGTGCCTTAACCTATGAGGAACAAGAGCGGCTTACGCAAATACTTGGATACTTTAAAGGACTTTTTCATTTCGGCGCATTAATTGTTCAAATACTTTTTTCATCCCGTCTTATTCAAGGATTAGGCATTGTCGGTGCTCTTATAATTCATCCCGTAATTATGTTGATGAGTTTAGTGGGAATGTTTTTAAAATTTGGATATGTCTCTTCTGTAGTAGGCCGTATGAACTATGAATTGACTAATGTTGTTTATAAAAATGCTTATCTTGCATCGCACTATGCATTTCCGCGGAATATTCGCGATCAAGCAGCAGAGTTTCTTGAGGGAATTGTGCGGCCAATGGGTACCATTATCGGTATGCTTTTGTTGCTCGGCATTCAGTCTTTTGTAGGCGGCAAAGAGTTAACAATGTGGATTCATGTTGTGATGATAACGATTATGATGATTGTTTTGATTGCCACGATTAAATTGCAGTCAAAATATACCGATATTAGCCGCGAGCAGCTGTTGTCTCCGCTTCCTTATCCCGAAAAATTAAATGCACTTGAAATTCTTGAACAGCGAGGCCATAACAAAGCACATGATATTTTTGTACAAATGTTCAGGATGGAAAAGCACGATGAAGAGTCGATTTTTGTGCGCGAAAGATTATTAGAGGCCCTCGGCAATGCGGGCCGCATGGAATCTTTGCCAATTCTTTTAGAAGCGCTTTACGATGCAAATGAATCGATTCGGCTTGCCGCAGCACATGCGCTTATGAATTATGAAAATATTGGGCATAAATTTACGACGCAAGCATTTTCTCACTATCGAATGATTCAGACGCTTAAAGATGTTTTTCACCGCGACAGCTCGCCCGAAGTTCGTAGTGCGGTAATGAGAGTATTTGCAATACTTCGCGAACCCGACACTATTGCCTTCCTTTTAAAAACTTTGCAGGATGCCGACGATAATACGCGAGCTGATTGCCTCTATACATTTGGACTCTTTCAAGATCCAACGGCTGCTTATTATATTAAAGAATTTTTAGACCATCCGAATCCCCGGCTGAGAGCAAATGCCATTGTTGCGCTTTGGCATTTTCCCGAATATCAGACACAGCTCGAGCCGATGATTTATGAAATGATGAAGCATAAAGATCCAACCGAAGTTGTACAAGGTATCTATGCTGCTGGTGAGGCCAAGCTGCCCTGCCGCAGACTTCTCCATCGCTTTCTTGAGGATGAACGCCCTGAAGTGCGCTTTCAAGCTGCAAAGACTTTGGCACAACTGGCCGATCTTGCCGGTTTTGATATCCTGCTCGAAGTCCTTACAACGGCCACGCCAGAGGAATTTTCTCAATTTAAACACTTCTACGAAAACATTTGCCCCAAAGCACGGCAATTATTTGAGCATGCACTTGTGCATGCAGTATCGCGTGAGTTCAATCAAATGATGCACAATTACGGCGGACGGATGATTAGTGAAATTGATCCCGATATTCTGCAGCGTCTGCGCCGCTTATATATTCTTTTAAATCAGCATGAAGAACTTTTTGCAATCGATACCGCCTTGCGCAAAGGCAGTATTGTTACTTCAACGGTATAAACTATGGAAACACTTACTATAAAATTTATTGAAGATATTAGAGACCATGAATACGAGGTTATTCAATTGCACGGCAATTTAGACGCGCATACGCTGCCTATTGCAACACGCAAAATGGATGAGCATTTGCCGAAAACCAAGCTGCCCTTCCTTATTTTTGATTTTTCGGATTGTCCTTTTATTAATAGTAATGGTATCGGTTTCTTAATGGAGATCCATATGAAACTTACCAAACGCAAGCAGCAACTTATCGTTGCAGGGGTACAAGCGAATGTAAAAGACATTTTAGAACTTGTAGGCATGCCCAAAATCGTACCTGTTTTCGACACTATTGCCCAAGCAATCGATCACATTAAAAAACGAAAATAACTATGGCGCAAAAAAGTATTTTTGGAAAACTCACTATGCGACTGTTCATAACAGTCGCGGTAATTGGAGCCGTGCTCTATGTATGGCTGCCAAATCTTCAGGAATTATTGCTGCTTCGCTTTGGTCTGGAGGATACGACGCGGCGGTATATTATTCCGGCTCTTTTGCTCATTCTTTTTTTGGTTGTCGTTGTAAATCTCTTTGTCGAAGTGCACCGGCCGCTGCACAAGGTTTTTAAAGAGATGCGCGCGATGCTTGCCGGACGGCCATACAAAAAGATTTTTACCAAGCGTACCGATGAGATCGGCGTACTTGCGTACTTTTTCAATGAAGTGACGCGAAATATCGAGCATATTTCTTTAGATTTGGCTGAGGGCAAGCGCATGTCAAAAGAACTGAATGTTGGCAGTGAAATTCAGCAGCGTATTTTGCCAAAAGAAATTCCGCATATCGATGGTTTGGATTTGTTTGGGCGCACGCGCCCGGCTTCTGAAGTCGGCGGCGACAGTTTCGATATTATCGCTAAAGGAGAAAATAATTTTATCTATGTTGGTGATGTAACAGGCCACGGCGTGCCCGCCGGTTTGATTATGGTTATGGTGAATATGCTGATGCGCACTTTTAGCGAAATTTATCAGAGCGGGTACGATATTATTGTGAATACAAACCGTGTGCTAAAGCAGCGCATCGAGCCGCGCCGCTTTATGACGAGCGTCATGCTTCGCTGGAACAGCAAAGAAAAAAAGATGTACTATACGGGTGCGGGCCACGAGCATATTTTGCTCTACCATGCTGCATCTAAAAAATGTGAGGTTTTGAAGAGCGGCGGTATTGCACTTGGCATGGTGCCGGATGTCTCTAAAATCATTAAAGAGCAGGCATTGGAGTTGGCGCCGCACGATATGGTGGTGCTCTATTCAGACGGCATTATCGAGGCCAAAAATATGAATGGCGAAATGTTCGGCTTAGAGCGGCTGACACAGCAAGTTGAAGAGTATGCGGCTAAAGCCACACCCGAAGAAGTCTTTACCAACATCTCAAAAAACTTTGCCGCCTTTGTAGGCGATGCCCCGCAGGAAGATGATATTACGTTGATTGTGGTACAGCGGGCAGAAGGATAATTAAATCCAAGTTAACCATCGTTTATACTTGCCCACTTTGCCATGCACTACATCCATGTAGTGCGCGCAGAGTTCTTTAGTAATTGGATTTTTGCGCGGAAGTTTTTTCTTTTCAATTTGGCCGATTGAGTGGAGTTCCACGGCGGTGCCGCTAAAAAAGACTTCATCGGCGTCTTGCAGCATTTTGAGCGTGAGCCGTTTTTCTTGAATAGGAATTCCCATATCTTTGCAGAGTGTCATGAGCGTATCGCGCGTGATTCCCGGGAGAATTGTATCTGCCGGCGGTGTGTAGATTTTTCCATGTTTCACCATGTAGAGATTTTCGGCGGCTCCTTCTGCAACATATCCTTTATGATCCAGCACAATTGCCTCATCAAAGCCGCGCTTCCAGGCGTATAGTCCCGACAAGGCGGCGTGGTAGTACATGCCGCTTATTTTTGTGCCGTGCGGAGCGGATGATGGTGCAATTCGTGCCAGCGGCGCCAGCGTCACCTTAATAAAGTCTCGTTTCAAATAATCTTTGAGCGGGATGCAGGCAATAATCATGTCGACCGGCGAATCGGCAGGATTTGGACCCACTTTCTGATATCCATAAAAAGCATAGGGGCGAATGTAACAATCTGAGACCTTATTCTTCCGTGCAGTGGCAATAATGGCTTCCGCAATCTGCTTTTTATTCCATGGTAACTTCATACCAAGTGCTTGTGCAGAGTGGAATATTCTCTCGACATGCGGCTGCAATCGAAAAATCGTCTCTCCCTCAGGCGTGGGATAGCTCCGAATCCCTTCAAAAAAGCCGGTGCCGTACTGCAGGCCGTGGCTCAAAATATGAGTTGTTGCCTTTGCCCAAGCTATGAATTTGCCATTTTTCCAGATATACTTAGTTTCCTGCATTATTGCCATGCTATCAGAAATAACGTATAATTCAACAAGATGGATAATAGGTCAAAGGAACATATAAAGGGGCCAATTTCGCCTGAAAAAAAGCAGGAAGGTCCGCAGAAGCCAAAAGAAATGGATGAGGTTAAGGAGCGTGCTTCCGAAGTGGTTGGTGCCGGTGTTGAAGGAGCCGAGGCCGGTACTGCAGAAACAGTCGAGACTGGTGCCGAGCGTCCGAGCGAACGGATTCGGGAAGGTGCTGGTGAGGAAGGCAGCAGCGGCGGCGGAACCGCGGCAACACAAGGTGAGGAAGAAACTATCGAAGAGATACGGGCTCGTTTACTCAAAGCACTTCCGCCACAGAAAGAGATGGTACGCCAAATTAAGCGGACTCTTTTTAAACAAGAAAAGGAACTTACTAAGCGCATGCATAAGCTTCAGCGCCGATCACATACTACAGCTTGGGAGCTTACAAATGTGGTTCGCAGACTTCGGCAAATTCAGGAATATTTTTCGATCTTGGCGCATGCTACCTATGAGGTGGTAAAGAATTTATGGCTGAAGATTGTGCACGGGGTGTAGCCATGATATTGTTCGCCTGCCGTGGAACTTACTGCTGAACAACAAGCCCTTATCGAGCGCATTCGCGTCCTCAAGCAAGAAAAGCAGGCCGTGATTTTGTGTCACAACTATCAGCGCCCCGAGTTGTATGAAGTTGCGGATTTTGTGGGAGACTCTTTGCAGCTATGTATTGAGGCGCAGAAGGTTGAGGCTCGGATGATACTCTTTTCGGGTGTGTACTTTATGGCGGAAAGTGCGGCGATTTTAAATCCGACACGCAAAGTTGTGGTGCCTACAAATAAAGCGGGCTGTGCCCTCTCGGATATGATAACTGCGGAAGCCCTTCGTGAGCGCAAGAAGTTGTATCCCGAGGCTGCGGTGGTTTGTTATGTCAATTCAACGGCTGCGGTCAAAGCCGAGTCCGATGTGTGCTGTACCTCTTCTAATGCGGTTGCCATTGTTCGCGCCATGCCGCAAAAACAAATCCTCTTTGTGCCGGATAAAAATCTTGCGAGCTGGGTGCAGAAGCAGGTGCCGGAAAAAGAAATTATTCCATGGGAAGGATACTGTCCCATTCACGAGCGGCTTACAAAAAGCTTTTTGCTCAAGGCTAAGGAAAAACACCCTAAAGCTGAAATTATCGCTCACCCGGAATGTACCGACGAAGTACGCGATACGGCAGATTACGTTGTTTCGACAAGTGGAATGATGAAAGTCGCACAAAAGAGTACGGCAACCGAGTTTATTACCACTACCGAGTGCGGCATGGTACAGCGTATGAAGCAGACCTTGCCAAACAAGAAGTTTTACAGCGTTTGCAGTGTATGTTTTGATATGAAAAAGAATACCCTGCAACGTGTGGTGGATTCTCTGGAAACAGAACAGGATCAGGTTATAGTACCTCCTGAAATTCTGCAAAAAGCGGCCTCTGCTTTTAATAGAATGTTTGCTATCATGCAGGCCCACGATTATGAACACGCTCCTTCTCGACCACAAAAAACTTCTGAAACAGGAACAAAGCGAGATATCGTTGCCATCCGTTGATCCTCATGTTACGCATCAGCATCTTTCGAGATTGATTCCTACAAATAGCGATTATTTGGAGTTGATGTTGCAATATACCTGGAAGGAGGTGCAACGAGATATGGGTGCTGACGGAGACCGTACAACGCGTACGCTCTTTACGAATGCCCGAAGAGCAACAGCACGTATTCTTGTAAAGGAAGATGGTCTTGTGGCGGGTACCCAGGAACTTGCCTTTATCGGAAAAAACTATTTTAAACCGAATATCGATGTTGAGATCGAGCTGATGAAATGCGATGGCGAACGTATAAAGCGTGGTGATGTTATTTGTGAATTAAAAGGGAGCTTACATGGAATTTTGCATGTGGAACGTGCAGTTGTTAATTTGCTTGCGAGGATGTGCGGCGTTGCAACAAAAACTGCGCGTACGATTGCAAAATTAGACGACTTAAAACGCAAGCCGCTCGTTACCGCAACACGAAAAACGCTGTGGGGTTTATTGGATAAGCGCGCAGCAGGTGTTGGGGGCGCTGCAACGCATAGGTTAACTTTAGCAGACGGCGTGTTGATAAAGGACACCCACCTGGATCCTCTCGGTCGTGACATTGCAAAAGCGATCCGCGATTTCTTCATGACTCGGCGGATTCCGCGAGGAATATATTTTTTTGAGATTGAGGTGCACTCACTGCACGAGGCGCTAATTGCGGCAGAGACTTTTTCTTCGCTCTACGAAAAGCGACTTATAACACTCCCGTGTTACATTATGTTCGACAATATGTCGGTGTCGCAGATAGAAGAGACTTTTATTCAGCTGCGTAAACGAAACCTCATGGGCGGCATTGGGTTCGAAGCATCCGGCGGCATCACAGAAGACAATATCGTCTCATATGCAAAAACCGGTGTAGATATTATTTCTATGGGATCATTGACGCATAGCGCGCGTTCGCTGGATTTGTCGTTGAAGGTACTCTAAAATAGATAGTAATGAGGTATGAACCACTCCCCCACACGATTTTTTTAATGATAATCTTGATGATTATCATTTCTTTTCTTCCGTTTGATTTTGGATCGAAACCCCTCATTGGTATGTTTGCATTAAACCCTTTTTTTTATTTTGCTAATTTGTTGTGGGGTATTTTATTAGTTCTTAGCGTGAAATTCTGGATGATTTTAGTATTAGCTATAGGAGTTTTGTATATATTAATTTCACTTTTTTGGAAATTAGTTTCGTGGAAATATCCCTTTCTGAATAAGGATATATTTGTGGGCAGCATGATTTTTATCTTAGGATTCGCTTTGATTTTGGTGGGCAATTATTTTACATGGTATGGTTGTTCTGACAAATTTCCTGCAGATGGTTTTTGCTTTGTATATGGTAGTTTTTTCTATGTTGCATCACTTCCTATTTTAATTGCTGCAATGGTCATGTATGGACGCGGAAAGCATTTTGAGATAAAAAACAGCACAAGAAATTAATTGCAATACTTTTCACTTACCCATGAGATGCAGATGAATGTGAAAAACCTCCTGTCCCCCCTCTTTTCCTACATTCCACTGCAGCTTGTATCCCGGAGAATTTAGCTTCGCCGCAAGCTCCTTGGCCACGTAGGTCAAATGCCCAATGAGCGGACTGTCCGTATCTGTAATATCTGCAATGGTTGGAATATGTTTTCGCGGCACCACTAAGAGATGTACCCGCTCTTTAGGATGAATATCATGAAAAGCAACGCACTGCTCATCTTCGTACTCCCGCTTTGAAGGAATTTCACCGGCAATGATTTTGCAAAAGAGACACGCTTCCATGTAGTTATTCTACGCACTCCGCACCGTCTCTGCAATATTGGAGGATTTCTTTGCAATCTCTTCGAGTGCATTTAAGACATCTATAAAGGCATGCATGGTGGCGAGTGTTGTCTTGTGCGAGGCAAAGCGTGACTGGATTTTTTTGCGTATTCCGTCACGCAGCGTGCGAATCTCCTCATATCGTGTCATAACGTTTTCTGCTGTTTTTCTGTCGGGTTTATGAATAAGTATTTGCACTTTTTGAATAACCGGATCGAGCGCCTTAAAGAGGTTTCGCAAGTCCCGCTTGTCGAGTGGTGAAAAATGAATATCTTCACGGATTTTTTCGTTCGCAATTTCACTCATTTTCATAATGTAGTCGTTCATGCGCGTGAGTTCGTGTAAAATGCGAATGGTGCGGGCGAGTTGTTGTGATTGCGCCTTAGTTAGATTTTGTTCAGCAAGTTTTTGTAGGTAGTGTGTAATACGATATTCATACTGTTGCACTTGTGCACCAAGTTCGAATAAGAGTGATGGATCGAGCTTTTGCTTCGTGAGAAAATTCGTTTCAATCTTTTTAAGATATCCGCAAATTTGACTGTGCATATCACTGAGTGCGCGATCCGCTTGGTCGAGTGCAGTGCCTGGATCGGCAAGTGAGGTTTCGTCTAAGTAGGCAAGCTCTTCGCGTTTTTCCGGCCTGCCGAAAACAAAGTACTTAGTACTCGCTGCAATATAGGGAATGAGCGGTAGTGCGATAACAGAAATGGCAATGTTATAGAGCGTGTGTGCATTAGCAATAAGCCGTCCGGTACTGGCATTCGGCGCCAAAATATTTACGAGATCTTGAAATTGAGCCAAGAAGAGAAATGCAATGATGGCCCCGCTTATTTTTATGATGCTATGG
>PCVQ01000020.1 GCA_002796025.1 Candidatus Peregrinibacteria bacterium CG11_big_fil_rev_8_21_14_0_20_46_8 | reverse complement strand
TCAACATCTACCTCTACCCCCCAACGGACAATACCTTCTACATCGGCGCGCTTTTCGCCCTCGGCCGGTAACGCCTTTATATATGCATCCTCGGGTGCACGCTCGACTTCGGGGAGCACGACCTGCTCTACATAGCTTCGCACCGCATCACTATCTAAAGTCACATACCAGCCATTTAAAGAAAGTCGGCGGCGCAACCAATCTTCACGTTCCGCAAGCGGCACCTTAAATGACTTGGTTTCGTTAGACAATTCGGCAAGTAACTCTAAAGTAACCGCCCGCAATTCTGCCTCGCTCGCCTCCAAAGCTTCGCGTTCAAAATCGGCCATATGAACTTCGATGCCTCCCTCCTCTGCCGATTCCCGCGCCAACACTTTTACCTCAATCGGCGCATTGCGAAAATTCTGCACATTCTCAATCAAATCTTTTTCAACTTTCTTATAATCCGCTGGCAAACCAATTTTCGCATCTAGCTCTGCACTCAAAGCATTGTTAAAGAAGCGCGCCTGCGCAACCTCGGGATCATCCAGTTCCGGTACCTTAGCCACAATCGCCTGCTTCATCTTTTCACGGTCAACATCGACTACAACTTTGTATTGCGTTGGATTTGAAATTGCCTGCCAAATTTGCTGTACTCGTTCCAAGAAACTCGCCTCCTCAACCACATCTGCCTGCTCGGTCGAAGCTGCAATATCAAACTGCACGCCCAGTTCATCGAGTCCGAATGAATAATTTTTACCGATAACCGACAACGTCACTTTTCCTTCTTTATATGCTCGCACTGCATCGGTTAATTTTTGCTGCGCATCCGCATAGGCATATCCGCCGACACTCACCTGCCCAATATGGGTATTCGGCAGCAACGTATTAGGAATTGCATACGAGGCGCCCCAACTCATACCAATAGTAACTGCTAATCCAATCAAAGAAGATGCATACTTTTTATGATGCCGCTTGAGATGATTTTTCATATTGAGTTTTGATTTATATTTTACTCAATATTATATCATATTTTGCATACATCGCAAACCCCTTTTAACTGCCGATTTAGTAAAAAAAGTGCAGCAATAAGCACGAGCAAACTTGCGATTTGAAAAATTCCGGCAAAGTCGGTTAAAAATCCAAGTCCGATTGAGAGGCCAAAAAGTGAAATCACCGGCAATGTACACAGAGTACAAAATACAGTAAACACTCCAAGTATTGCGCCAAATCCTCCCAGCGAAGAAACTCTGCCAGAAAGAGGGCGGGGCTGCACTGACCGGAATGAATACAGTGCCAGCAATCCTCCAACAAGGATGCCGGTTAAAATACTCGTTACTGCGGCAAATGCTATATTTTTGGGCGTCAACGCGGCACCGATAACACAGGCGAAATTACGCTCGCCCGGGAAGGTAGACATCACATAGTAATTGATATCAAACAATATCAAGGCGACGCCTAATCCAGTCAGTGCATAGACTGGCTTTTTGAGATGTGTAAGAATTTGCATACAAGCTATTTCAACATTTCGTCGATGCGCGTCTTAAAGTAGGCATATCCCTGTGCCCCTTCAACAAGCCGTTTTTCTCCTGTTTCATTGTTATAAATAACAGTACCCGGTGTGCCAGTAACTCCGGCAACAGAGCCCTCTGCCAAATCAACGGCAACTGCAGTCCGTGTTGCCTCGCTGTTATAACACTCTTTAAATTTTGCACTGTTTACGCCAAGCTTTGCCGCCGCGGCCGTGAGTCCCTCCTCGGTACCCTGCACAGAACCCTCCTGTGCAAAGAGCATATCGGCAAATTGCCAGAATGCTTCATCACCATTTAATTGACCGGCACATGTTGTTGCAATAGCTTTGCTTGTTGCGCTTGGATCGTGGCTTGGAAGCGGGAAGTGACGATAGACCCAATTAACCTTTCCGTCATAGTCATCAACAAGTTGCTGCAAAGTTGGATGCACACGCTGACAGAATGGACAGTCAAAATCGGAATACTCAACGAGGGTGATCTGTGCATCTTCGTCACCACGAACAAAGTCAGCCTCAGAAGGCGCGCGTAAATTCCCAACGTTCATTTCTCGCTCTGCTTGAGATTGCTCTGCTTGCTGTTGTTGTTCTGCCTGTTGATTTGCTACAAAGTCTTTAATCCCCTGTTCGATTGCGCCTTCCAAATTCAATGCGCTTGCTCCGCCCCCGCTGAGTTGCATGCCAAAAAAGACGAGCGAACCGGAAATGCTCACTGCGGCAAAGACAATTGCAATAATCATACCGATGTTTTGCTGTGATTTCATGAGAAATTAGGATTAAAAATTATCAGGAACGAGAATTCAATTTATTATATCACTTTTTAATACTTATGCAGAGCCTAATATATACGGATCGCTAAGCACGATACCAAAAACGATTATTGCAAGAATTAATCTATATAGTATAAATATGTTTAATGTATGTTTTTTGAGATATTTCATAAGGAAATAAATTGCACAAAGTCCGACAAAAAATGCGCTTGTAAATCCTGCAAAGAGAGCGCTGGCCATTCCGGGTGCAAGTTCTGTAGTGGAAAGTTCCAAAACTTTTTTAGCACCGGCACCGATTAAAATTGGAAAGCCGAGCAAGAAACTAAAACGTGCGGCAGCTTCGCGCTTGAGTCCTAAAATAAGCCCGCCGGAAATCGTACTGCCAGAGCGCGACATACCGGGTATAAGCGCCAGGCACTGAAACAGTCCAATGCCGATTCCCTTTTTGGTTGTGATGTTTGCCCGCTGGGTCGCTACTTTTTCTGCAACGAAAAAGAGCAGCGCGCCGGCTGCAAGCGTTACACTTACCAAGAGTGGATTGCGAAAAATCGACTCCATATACTCTTCTAACAAAAGACCGAATATAATTGCGGGAATCGTGCCGAGGATAATTGCACCGAGAAGATGCTTCTGTTCCGTTTCAACTGTTTTACCAATAAGAAAAGAGAATGCAGTCCGCGCAAGAGCGCGGATATCACGCCAAAAATAGATTCCAATAGCGAGCACGGTTGCGAGATGCAAGACGGCATCAAACGCTAGATCTTGCGCGCCGGAACCAATAAGGCCATCCGAACCCAAACCAAAAAAAACACGCCCAAGAATCAAATGCCCCGAAGAAGAGATCGGCAAAAATTCCGTAAGCCCTTGGATAATGCCTAAAATCAGTGCGCTGATAATATCCATCGCAAGGTATTGTATCACCTTCATATCTTTTCACGAGCTGAATATTTTGCGGCGCAGCTAGTGCTACTTATTTAAATGCGATTTGAGGATATTTATTCATTTGAATTGCGCGTGATTTTTAAAAATGGCTGGGCCAAATGATATTTCACAACATTGAAAGTTTAAATTTTGTGCAGCAATTTTAAAGATGGCTTACACAAGCCATTTTCGCGTTACGCCGTGCCATAACTTGACAGTGTTGCGCCAGTCCGATTTATTGAGCTTTCGGCTTGTTTAAAGGAAAATTCGAGTATTCAAACATGTAAATTTAATCCCATTTTATTATGCTCAAAATTGTAAATCACCAAAAAATAAACGACGGGGCGCTCTACAAACTCTGCAAAGCATACGGTGCGCAGGCACTTGAGGCCCGACGCAAATTTGCGGGGCTTTTGCCGGAAGTTGCGCGGCGCAAATTATTTGAAAAGCGCAAATTTCATTCCATTTATGAATTTGCTGCAAAGCTGGCCGGAATGAGCCGAGATCAGGTCGATTTGATATTGCGCTTGGAGCGCAAATTTCAAGAAATGCCGGGTTTATATGCCGCGTTGGTTAATGGCGAGGTCAGCCACAACAAGCTGGTACGTGTTGCCGCAATTGCCACGCCTGAAAATGATGAAGAATTGGCGCGCGCTGTGCGCAGACTCTCCAAAGCTTCGCTTGATGTATTTGTGAAGGATATGAAAATAGTGCAACAGGAAAAAGTATCGCATGAGCACAGCGGCAATGAAATTCAAAACGTCGGCACAGTACAAAATTTCGAAATCCAAGATGCCTTATTCAAGCCAAAAAATGAGCAGAATTCTTTGTACGGGCAAAGTACTGCAAGTGATGCGGCGGCAGCAGACAATTCACGCACGAATGCAAAAGCTGCGTCTGCAGCAGATCTCAAACTCCTCACCGCCCTCTCACCGGAGCTCAAAGAAAAGCTGCACGAACTGCTCAACAAAGGCTTCGATCTCAATGAGACTTTGCTGCAGCTTTTGGCCGAGCGTGACGAAAAAATCCAGCAAACAAAGCAAAAAATCGCTATTGAGCAAAATGAAAAAGAAGAGATTAAGAAAAACATTGGCAAGCGGGCCTCGCGCCACATTCCGGCAGCAATTCGCAAAATCATTCATGCTGAATTCGGCACGATATGCGCCATTTCAGGCTGCATCAAACCGAGTGAAAATCTCCATCACACGGACCGTTTTTCAGTCAGCCAAAGTCATAATCCATACTTCATCGCTCCCTTATGCAAGGCGCACCACGATATTGCGCATAAGATGGACGAGAGATATGCGATGCACGCACAAACCGCATGAGTTCATGTACAGACTCAACATCAATGTCCCACATGGTATAATTTGAGCCATGCCTCCAGAGATAGAGTCAGACGATCTCAAAATTCCAGCCTTTCTGCGTAAGAAGACAATTCGACGCAGAAACAAGAAGCCTTTGCTGCTGACGGCGCTTGATAGAAAGCGTGCGGGGATTGCCCCGGAAGGTTTGGAGGAGCCGAAAAGAGAGCGGCGGATTAAGGGCGCGAAAAGTTTGCGGCACAAGCGAAGCGCGCAGTCAAATGCGCAGCAAAATTTCTCACCACCACAGCGCCGCTACGATCAGCCACTGCGCACCACAGTACAAACATATCAACAGCCAAGCTTTGAGGTGCCAGTTATGGATGAGCCAGTGCTGAATGAACCGCAAACATTTAAAGCTCCACGAGCTGCACAACGCAGACCCTCTCTGCAGCGGACTACAGCAATTCCAAATATTTACACTTCAAAGCCGCCGGCAACGAGAAACAAGCGAATCGGTCAAAACAAACTTGGCACCGTCACCCACTATTTCGATAAAATCCAGGTCGCAGTTATAAAGCTAAGCGCAAAATTAGATGTTGGCGATTGCATCCGCTACGAAACTGAAAACGGCCCATACGAACAAATCGTCGATTCCATGGAGATAGAGCGCGTACCCGTCTTTAGCGCCGGGCGCGGCAAAGAAGTCGGCATGAAGATCCAACGCAAACCAATTTTAGAAACCGTGGTCCTAAAAGTTATTGGATAGTTAGATTAGGCTTCAGCTTCTGGCTTCTTATTTGGCTTACGCGTTGGCCGCGCTGATGATTTAATTTCGCCATTGCCATCTCCAGCTCTACTTGTTTGAGTACTTCTTTTAGGCAGGGCTCTCAACTCATTATCGCTCAGCTTCAATGTATAGTCGGTGCGCAAGGCATCAAATTCTTCGCGCTTACTATGCTCCTTAGCTGCTTCTGATGAACGGTATCGTATCGTCATGCCATTTAGTAACATGGCACGATCTACTACAATATCGAGTAACGTATTTTTAGTTTTGGCCGAGAGTAATGCTTGCTTCTCTGGAGGACTCAATCCATCAAAAACTTCACGCAATGTTTTGTCACGCAATTTTGAATCAAAAACGCGCTTTAAATCTATTTTACTGCCATCCGGCAATGTTGCTGTAGATTGGCCACGCTCCAGACTTTCACCTATTTTTTCTAAAACTTGCTTGCGGGTAAACGTATTGCTTGGAGCGGCTTCGGGAGCTGCTCGCTTGGGCAATGGCTTAAGCGGCGGACGGCGTGGCGGAGTCGCCTTTGGTGATCCCTTTGGTGCGGGTGGCACAATAGGTACAGATGGAATCGGCGCAGGAGTTGGTGGTTGAGTTGGTACTTGGGTTGGTGACTGCGTTGTCACCTGTGTCGGCACTTGCGTTGGTGCCTGCGTTGGCACCTGTGTCGGCGTCCCGCTATCGATTGCAGTGTCGCGAATAATCTCAGTTGAATATTCAACCGGCTGCGACTCTATTTCTGTCTCCGCTTCCCTCTCCCGCTTTAATTTCTTCAACTTTTTCCGCAACTTCTTTGCCTCTTTTTTAGCCTTTTTGCCACCTTCTTTAATAACAATATCGCGGCCTGCCTGATACACATCGCGGCCTGAATTTGCATTCTGATTGCGGTCACTATTATTCCCAACATTTTGGCCGGCACTCTTTTTTAGATGTGAAACCTTTTGCTGCGCTCCGGTCTCAAATACTGGATCGGGATATGGAAGCTGAACGGTAGGCTCGGTTGGAGTATTCGATGCGCGTTGAGTAACTTGAGTAGGACGTGTTGTAGGCCGTGTTGAAGAAGTTGCACCCGGCGGCGGAACTGTTCGTGTTGTTGGTATATTCGATGGCTGCGGCGGACGCGTTGTTGGCCGCTGCGATGGAGGTTGCGTCGGCGGCTGTGATGGCGGCTGCGTCGAACTCTCAGTTGGCCGCTGCGAAGAATTTCCAAGAAGATTAATACGCATCGATGGACGGACAGGCCCTTGCTGGGATTGCGCTTGCTTCGGAATAGCACTCCTCCACGTCCGCAACATAACAACCGGTGCTGCGATATTTACAAATTTATCAAAGGCATTGGTCTCCATCATTGCAAGCCGCTCATTATTACTCATACCCACAAAACCATTGGTCAATTCATGTGCGCTTACGCCCAACGATTCTTGCCAATCGCTAATCCAATAAAATCCACCAATTTCCGCGCCCATTTCAATACCCGTTGCAGCAGCACTTCCCAAACGTCCCCGATGTGCGAGACTATGCATCTTATCTCCTATCCAAGTAATTTGCCGACCGCCAAGTCCGGCCGTCTCGGCCCAACCGGCAGCACGCGTTCCCTGATGTACTTGTGCACCAATAGTCTGTCCGCGTGTGAGTTGTTGTATCTTTCCGAGAGCACCAAATGTTACCCCCATCATTGCAATTTCATAGGCGCCATGGGGTGTAAGCGGATTGACATAGTCGCCGTGCATCAACGCCATACCCTCAGCAAATACTGCGCCGTGCAATAATGGCTGCGCAATACGATGGCGCAATTTTTCTCCGCGTACAAAACGCTGTGAAGTATTTTGCAGTGCACGTGCACCTTTGCGAATACTCCCTGTCGGCGACATACGCCTGAGAAATGCCTGGCGCACGCGCGCAGCCCCACGTGCAGCAAAACGTTGTGTGCCCATAACACGACTAAATGGAAGCGTTCGCGAACCAGCCGCAGTTAAGCGAACCGCTGCAGATCCGCCCCGTGCTACGCCGACTAAAGCACCGGCAGCCGCACCCAACCCTCCAGTTAATAGTTCTACTGTTGCAATCTCTATACCCATTTCAGCAAGATCTTGAACCTTTGTTCTGCCTTCTGCAGTAAGACCTAACAATGTGCCCTCTCCATTTAAGAGGCGATTCAATGCATCGAGATTGAGTTTTTCAAACTGCGTCCACGATGCATCGGGCTTGAGTGCTTTTGCAGATTCTCCGGCAAGCGCAATAAATGCACGCTCTTCTAAGAGCGAACGACTTTTCGATTTCACGTAGTCAAGCAAATCTTTATATTTGGCAAGATCTGGCCTGCTCTTTTGCAGTTTCATAAACTCTGCTGCAGTCATTCCCTCACTTTCAAGCGCAATGAGAATTTTTGCCTCCGCCTTTGCAACTTTGTCTACTTCCTCTTTATAAATCTTATTTACCTTAGCCTCTACAGCAGCTTTATCCGGTACCGAAATCTTTAATCCCAATGCCTCAATCGCCAGAGCGCGGGCCTCGTCAAAATTACCTTGATAAAAAAGATCAACAACTTTTGTTAGTTGCAATCGCTCAAAAGAACCTATTTTATCTTTCTCTTGCAAATCACCGCCACGATTGGCGTTCATAATATCTTGTGCCCTAAATACTGCTTCCGAACCCTCTATTAATCCCCCTTTGCCGCTAAAAAATGCTCCCTTCTTACCCTTCCAAAAGTTCAAAATACTATCATCTCCCATCTTCTCTGCACCGCTTTGATATTTTTTAAAGAGATTAAATTCTGATTTTCCATCCACAAAAAGATCGCGTGTATAGATGAATCCGCTGCTCCATGTTACTTTCGGATCTTTCTTGCGAGGATTATGAGCAGTTGCAGTAACTCCCGGAGGCAAAATAATTGCAACATCACCATTCGCCCCTTCTAAAATATCAAAATAGTGCTTTACCGGATTTTCGATTTTTCTGCCGGCCTTCAAATCTTGCGGATATTGATACGTAATGAGCAGACGAAGCGATTCGAGAACATGCGAACTCGCAATAAAAACCTCGGCATCGGAATCATTAATACGCAGCCATTCATTTTTTAAATTCGCCTTTAACGTCTCGTCATCCATTTCTTGCAACTCTTCGAGCGAGTCTTCCAAATTCATGGTGTCCGTCCACTCGGTAAAAGTCCCCTGCAATGTTTGCAGCGAACTCTGAACCATGTCGAGCGCAATTGTTTGTCGCAACGAATTTTCAATACCGCTCAGAAAATCTTCCCGCATCTCTTTGAGCCCGGCCGGCAAATCATCGGGATTAATTTTCTTCATGTTCAAATACAGCTCTTCCATTACCTTATGCGGCTCTGAATGCGCAGAACTCAACGCCGGATGTTTGCCAAGCCGCAGCAAAATCATCTGCTCTTGAACTTGCCACAACTCTTTCTCTGCAGAAGTTGAAGCATTTTTTATATTTTCCTGTATTGCCTTTTGCAACTGTACTGCATAGGCATCTTTATTAGCAGCCAGAATATTTATGAGTTCCTGCATAGCATTCGGCAACTCTTCGGGACGCTCTTTGCCAAGAACCTTAAAAAACTCTTTTAAAACTGTTGGGCGGGCCCCTTCGGGCACTGCTTCGAGACTATCGAGCACACCGTCCATTGCGTTCTTTCGAAAATTCTCCATAACAATGCGCGAGGCGAAGTCCTTGGAATATCTTTCATCAAATTGATTTGCAGTCGGTGCGACACGAGCGAATGGCTCACGGTCATCTGCTGCAAGGTGTTCTCCTTGACCCGGAGCGGTTAATCCTGAGCGCTCCTCAGGTTCAATTGGCGGTGGCGGCACAATCTCGGGCGGTGGTGGCGGCGGATCGATTACGTCTTCGTCACCCTTTTTAGGAGGAGGCGGTGGCACAACATCCTTATCATCTTTTTTCGGAGGCGGCGGCACCACTTCTTTTTTCTCGAAGTCGATAATGGTTAAATTTCCCCGGCAGCCGTTTTGCATTTGCGCATAAATGCGCATGTCACCTTCTTTAATCAATTTTTTAAAACGCAGCGCACCCGCAATCTCGACCGGAATATCCACTAACTCGCCACCAACAACAACACGTAAACTTTTAATTTTCAACGCCGGATTCACTTTTTGAATATGTACGATGGCAATGTCCTTGTGCTCAGATGCATCCATCCGCTCTGCAAGCGCCAGCCGAACGCTGCGCTCTTTAATTGCAGGATCCAAATGCATGGCGCCGGTCAGCGCCTCGATCGGATCGTCTTCGTTGTCAGTAACGCGCTGGCTTTCCATGACCTCTTCCATAACATCATTTCGCTGCTGAGGCGTAAGCTCTTTCGTATCTTTTATTTCGTCGATCACAAAGTGCACAATTTCGGTTCGCCACATCTGGCGAGCATAACGCTTGAGCCGGTCGTCTTGAATCTTGCTCTCCGGATTGCTCCACAAATCTTGCAACTTTTTGCGCAACTCGGCGTGTTTATCGCCTTTAAAAATCCCCTCTTTGCCCCACGCCTTCCATGCATTCGTTAAATCACCAATCTCTTTCGGACTCAGCTTAAAAAGATTCACCTCGCTTTTCAAAATATGTTTAGCCTGCACAATGCCTTCGGCAACAGCATCTATTGTTTTCTTAGCTTGCTCTTCCTTCAGCTTACCGCTCTCAACACGCTCTTTTAAACGATCGAGCATTCTTTGAGCCTCCGGCCCGGCCTTCATTTGATCTTTATGGGATTCAAACATATCCCAGTATTTTACCATAAATGTGCCCATGCTACAATGAGGCCGATGCCAAAGAAGACGAGAACCGAGCGCGACTCCATCGGCCCTTATCAAGTTCCGGCCGATGCTTTATATGGGATTTTTACTGCCCGGGCGCTGGATAATTTTCAGCTCAGCGGCCAGAATGCGCCGCGAGTGTATATTCAGGCAATCGGGATTTTGAAAGCGGCGTGTGCGGCGGCGAATGTGGAGGTCGGCTTTTTGGATAAAAAACTTGGAGGTGCGATTGAGAAGGCTGCCGGAGAATTAGCCGAGGGGAAATTTGATGAAGAATATCGAATCGATATGATTCAAGCCGGTGCGGGAACGCCGTTTAACATGAATGCGAACGAGATTATTGCGAACCGTGCGAATGAGATCTTGGGCGGCAAGCGCGGCGAATATTCGCCGATTCATCCAAACAATCACGTAAACATGAGCCAGTCGAGCAACGATGTCACGCCGAGCGCAATCCGTTTGGCTGCGCTCTTTTTGTATGAGCCATTGCTCCGCGAAATTGAGGCACTCGAAAAATCGTTTTCTAAAATTGCAGCCAAGCACAAAAATCTTTTAAAAGTTGGACGCACGCATTTGGAAGATGCAGTGCCGATTACCGTGGGCCAAGAATTCGGCGCTTTTGCAACCCAGCTTGCCAAAGCCCGCGAACGCTTTGTGCGCGAACGCGGCGAGCTACTCGAACTCGGCATTGGCGGCACTGCCCTTGGTACGGGCATAAACACCCATCCTCAATTTCAAAAAAAAGTAGTGGCGCGGCTGGCGCGCATTACAAAACTTCCACTCAGACCAACGCGCGACCTGCGCGAAACTACGGCAAGCATGAACAACTTTGTGGCCGTAAGTAACTGCTGCCGTATGCTCGCCATCGATCTCACAAAAATCGCCAACGATTTAAAGCTGCTGAACATGGGGCCGCTCGCCGGACTTGCAGAAATTACCCTGCCCGAGGTCGAGCCCGGCTCTTCTATTATGCCCGGAAAGGTGAATCCTTCTGTTGCCGAGGCGGTACATATTGCAGCGTACGATGTCATGGCAAGTGATCACGCAATTGCGCTCGCAGCACAAGCCGGCCAGCTGCAGCTCAATGTTATGACGCCGCTCATTTTGAAGCATCTGCTCAGCGCCCTGCAACTTCTCACGAACACCTGCAAAATGTTCCGCGAGCACTGCGCCGATGGGATTGTTGTGAATACTGCACGCATCAAAGAGCTGTACGAAGGCAGCTTAGTTACCGCCACTGCGCTCAATCCATATATTGGATACGAGGTTACCGCCGAGCTCGTCAAAGAGGCACTCAAAAAGAAAAGATCGATTCTTGAAGTAGTGCGCGAAAAAGACATCTTAGCCGAAAAAGATCTGCGCGAAGTTCTCTCGCCCAAGCGCACAAGCCGTCCAGCAGCAGTAGATCGCAAAATCAAGGCAAAAAAGGCTTGAAAATAAGATTGATTATGCAATACTAGGCTCTTATTGCAATAACCCATCCCTTTTCATGAAAATTCCAAACAAACTTTCTGCTGCTCCAGTACTAACCGCTGCCGCGCTTACACTAAGCGGGCCGGGCTGTACCTCAGAAGAGCGCACAATGCAGCTTAAGATTCAGCAAAGTCTGGCTGCCGCGATTGCAAAAATTCCGGAAGGTGAGGAACTTAATACCTGCAGACGCGAAAAACGGAGCGATCTCGACTGCACTCGCGAAGGATTTCGCTCACATATGGATGTTTATGATCAACCAAATGATGCGTTGCAAGTTTCTTCAAATCAAACTTTGGGGGAATACCGAATCGATCCTTCTTTAGGTGGTCTGTTTAGACTACGACGGAGCGTAAGTATGAATTATGCCCTCAATTCAAAAGGCGATCTCACGCCAAATACACTTTTCATTGATAATACGCAAGTCGGCGATCAACACACAAAAATCTTTTGTGAAAAAGGTGATAGCACAAGACCAAATGAAGAATATATTTGTACAGAAAAAAAGATAAACAATGAAAGAGTAAGACCTGGTGTAGCAATACAAGAGAGAGATCTTGCACGACTCATGCGTCCATACGCCACACGAGTTGCACAGGTCATGAACTCCACAGCTGCAGCAGACCGCCTACAAAAAGGACGCTCGTCACAGCGCGGTCGCTAAAATAGGCTGCTCAACTAATAAGAAATCTTCGTCGCCGTCTTTTGCAAATAGGTATAGGCAAAGTAACTCGCCACAACCGCTTCGGAAGCGCCGGTAATTGCTTGCTTAAATGGCGAGTCCACTACATCGCCCGCTGCAAAAACGCCGGGGACATTGGTCTCTGACTTTCGGTTAATTTTAATTTGCCCGTGATCATCAAGCTCCACACCAATCTCTTTTGCAAGACCCGAAAGCGCAATATGGCCGATTGCAATAAAGACGCCGTCGACTTTCATCTCCTCACCGCTCTTTAAGAGTAGCGATTCGACTTTCTCCGTGCCGCGAATTTCTGCAACTTCGGTCTTAAATTTAACCTCAATTTTTGGATGTTCCATAACTTTTTTATGATTGACCGGCTCTGCACGCAAAATATCTTTGCGCACCAGCATCGTCACTTTTTTACAGTGTTCGGCCAAAATCAACGCCTCAATAGCCGAAGAGTCTCCGCCGCCCACAATCACTACTTCTTTCTCTTTAAAGAAGGCACCATCACAGAGTGCACAGTATGAAACTCCTTTGGAGTTCAACTCTTTTTCTCCGGGAACGCCCAATTTGCGGTACTCAGTACCAGTTGCAAAAATAATCGTCTTTCCCATATATGAATCTTTTGCGGTGCTCACTTTGTACATAGGAGGTTCTCCCTGCTCTCCCAGATGCTTCTCTACCTGCTTTACTCTTCCATTTTTCAAAACGGCACCAAATTTCTTGGCATGTTCCATAAAGACCATTCCCATATCCTGGCCGGTAATTGAAGGAATTCCAGGATAATTTTCTACCAAATGGGTCGTGGTAATGACGCCGCCTGGAAGATCTCCAATAACAAGCGTCTTCAGATTAAAGCGGCCACAGTACATGCCAGCACTGTAACCGGCCACGCCCGACCCGATAATAATGACATCGTAGAGTTCTGATTGTTTTTGTTCTTCCATGCGCGGAGCATTGTAGCATACTAGCTAAAAATTTTATTGTTGACTTAGTAAAGCCCTATACGATACTCTTTGCACACTATGTCGAACCGACACGCACAACATCAGCATGGTCTCCACACCATGAACGAAACGCGCCCAAAGGCAAAACCCCGCAAAGCTCGAAATAAGGCAAAAGCACGGGCCCGACGCGAAGAGTGGCAAAAATCGTTATCCTAGCATTTGGTTCTTGGTCGTTCCTTCCGCTACACTACTAGCGTGAAATTTTTTCGCAAAAAAGAGCAGCCAACCGGCAATCTCCGCCGCCGCTTTCATCTCTCGCAACTTTCGAAGCGAAAAAAAAATCCCATTCCCAAGGGTACCTTTGCAAATTCAGGGCAAATGCGCTCGCGCAGAAAACAAACGCCCTCTTGGCTGCTCTCGCTCCGGCGCGCGCTCATTATTTTTGGTGCAGCCGGACTCTTTCTTGGAAGTGTGTACCTCATTTTTTTCTCCTCTTTCTTCACTGTTACAAATGTTTCTGTAGAGGCTCACACCACCTCTATTCCAACAACCGCGCTCTCCCCTTTTCTTAACCGAATGAAGGGCCGGAATCTTCTCTTTTTACGAACCGAAGCACTCACCCGCGATATCGAGAAAAAATTTAAGCATGAAGTCTTGCTGGCTCGTGTAGAAAAAAAATTCCCGCGCTCAGTGAGTCTTGTTATCAAAGAACATCCGGTCGTGCTGAATGTGAGAGTTATTACCGGAGATACCGTACAAACACTAAGCACAAATAGCATCGGCTATGCCGTAGAAACTGTCACGCCGAACGATATGCTTCCAACACTCATTATCCGCAATCCCAAAAATCCCGAAATCTATGTGACAAACAGCTATATTCTCGAAGCAGAGACACTCAATAAATTTACAACCGGGTTTACAAAATTCGCCGCTCTCTTCGATCTCGGCATTGAATTTGGAGAATGGATTGTCCGTGCGCGTGAATTCCACATCAAAACCGACAAAGGTTTTGTGGTATGGCTCGATCTCACCCAAGATATAGAAGCTCAACTGGAAAAACTTAAACGCGCGCTCGTAACATTAGATATATATAATGAACCATTGGAATATATAGACTTGAGAATCGCGGGCGGTGAAAGCGAAAAACTAATATTTAAACGGCGGTAATGCTATACTGACCACATGTTGCTCGCGCTCATCGGCATTTTACTGGGAATTATTATCGGATGGTTTCTGCCATTCACAATCCCTCTTGAATATACACGCTATACCGCTGTGGTTATTTTGGGCATTGCCGATGCACTTATCGGCGCAGTGCGGGCTCAAGTTACCAAAGATCATTACGATCCCTGGATCTTTGCCACCGGGCTCTTTTTTAATATCCTGCTGGCGCTTGGCATAACCCTGTTTGGCGACATGCTCGGCTTGGACCTCTACCTTGCAGCAACGGTCGTATTTACCTTCCGTATCTTCCGAAATGTAGGCATAGCACGCCGCGTAGTTTTTGATCAATATCTTCAAAAAGAAGCCCGGCACCAGCCCTCAAGCATCGACAATCCGTAGTACTAGTATTTAGAGCGATTTTCTGATATATTATTGTAAGTTTAAAAATAAATTGCGAGCGCACGGCGCGAGCGCGCAGTGAGGCGAACAATCCGGCTTGGCCGGTTGTGAGCCGAGCGAGCTTATAATATAAATAAACAATTATGGCGACCGGAGACAAACTTGCAATTTTAAGAGAGATGCTCGATGCAGCCGAATCGAGTCTTCGTTCTGCGCGACAAATTGTTAATGAGCTTGCACCATCAGGCAATGCACATCGCGCGTATGCGAAGCAGGCAGCAAATCTCGAACAAACAATGCCTCACGACGGTGAAGAACAAATCATCGAAGGTGTTTTTGACGGACAAAATATGATTGGCCCGGACGGCAAATCGTATCCGGTTCCCGCAAACTATGCGAGCAAGTCAAAACTTATTCCCGGTGATGTCCTGAAACTGACAATTGGTGCCGATGGAGCTTTTATCTATAAACAAATTGGACCGATTGAGCGCAAACGCATTATCGGCCCTCTTATTTATGAAGACGGACAGTACAAAGTTCTTGCCGAAGGCAAAGCATACAAAGTACTCCTTGCATCCGTAACTTATTACAAAGCCGAAATTGGTGACAGCGTCACAATCATTGTGCCCTCACTCGAAGAGAGTGATTGGGGCGCAATTGACAATGTACTTCCCAAAAGTGAAATTAATACTTAATTTTCTTTATGGACGAACTACCAGCAGGAAAACCAGTTGAGCCACCTGTACCAGAAAATAGTGGCGGACAAGCAGGAGGACATTTTAATTTAGAAAGCGGTGAACAAACACCGCCCCCCACTCCCGCGGCACCTGCTCCCGCAGCGCCTGCTCCGCCGGCGCCATCGACCGGTGCACCCGCGAGTGATCCTGTTCAGCCTGAACAACCAGCGTATGCGTTAGATCCTAAAGCAGTACCTGGGCCAATGCCGGTAGCCGGAGCCGATCAAAAAAAGAATACCAAACTACTCATTGGGGTTCTCGTGACTCTAGTGCTTGTGGCTGGTGCGGCAGCAGCGTACTACTTTTTCTTCCGCGGCGATACGACAGCCGATGTACCAACTGCGGAATCTTCGCCATCAGTTGTTGAGGAAGTTGTTGAGGAATCTTCAGAGGAATCGGCCTTTGAAGAATTTGAACCGGTAACCGAAAATTCATCTGATCTTTTTGCCGAAGAAGATGAAACAGTCACGCCATCTGCTGAACAAGATGCAGCAACAACGGATGAAGCTGGAAATCCTATAGTGACTTCACCGAACGAGCTGCCTCCATCAACCCTCGATGCGGGCGCCGAACTGGAGACAAAGCAAAAAGTCCGCAGAAAGCAGGTTGAGAACTAAGTGCTTGACAAATACTCATATAATGCTAAATTAGCATCTTAATTTTAAGCATTATATTTTCTTATGAAACTAGACGAAAATCCAACAGGTCCAAAAATATCGAATGAAAAAAGAGTACCTAGCCTGCTTAAGGCACCAATTCAGTATTTTCGAAACTTATTGAAGCGAGCTGGCTCTCCTGATTCCGAAACTATGCAAGAGGGCAACGAGAGCGAATCGCCACCAAGGAATCTCCGTGAATATTTGAATGATCCAAATTCAATGTACACCGGCCATGGCCGTCAAGCATGGTTTTTTAGAAGTCCTGTGAAAAAAATAATAAACCACCGGGATCACCCGGAAGACCCCGGCTATAAGGATGCTAATTATGGGATGTGGAGAGGTCAGTTCTGTAACATAGTGAACAATGATGATTTAATCGTAATTTTTAAGGACGGTACTAAAGTAGCGACCCGCGATCTCACAACCGCCCACGTACGATACCAAGTCACGGGCGCCGGGGCAGAAAGATAAAGCTTTTTGCTATACTCTAGTTCCATGCAATTCTCTTGGAGCACATTACCGCGCCCAATTGTTGCCCTTGCACCTATGGCGGGCTACACCGATTCGCCATACCGGCAACTTGTTAAGTTAATTTGCCCGCAAGCAATCTGCTTTACCGAATTTACAAATGTAGACGGTCTGCTTCACGGCAATGCTGCTACGCGGCGGCAAGTCGAATTTCATCCTGATAAGGAGCGGCCGATTATTGCCCAGCTCTTTGGGCACGAGCCGGAAACTTTTGCAAAGGCGGCTAAGATTGTTACAGAGATGGGCGTTGATGCGGTTGACATCAACATGGGCTGTCCGGCCAAAAAGATTGTGAGCTCGGATCATGGATCGGCTCTGTTAAAGGCGCCGGAAATTGCGGCGGAGATTGTTGCTGCGTGTGTTGCCGCGACTCATCTGCCGGTTTCGGTAAAGACGCGCATTGGCATTGGCACCTACGATCCAGATTTTTTTATTCCCTTTGTGCAGCGTTTGGAAAAAGCAGGTGCGCAGCTGATTACAATTCACGGCCGCACGGCAAAACAAATGTACAGCGGCAAAGCCGACTGGCAGCCGATTTACGATGCAAAGCGCGCGCTGAACATTCCGGTGATTGGGAATGGCGATATTACGAATGCAGCCGAGGCCCAAGAGAAACTGCAAAATCTGGATGGCGTGATGGTTGGGCGCGGAACATTCGGCAATCCATGGATACTGCAAGAGATCGTTGCCGGATTTGAGGGTACGACTTACACTCCCCCATCCGACGCGGAAAAATACGCAACTATTCTGGAACACATGCGCTTAAATTGTGAATTTAAAGGCGAAGAATTTGGTATTCTGGAAATGCGCAAACACTTCGCATGGTACATTCGCGGCTTTCCAAACGCCTCAGCTGCACGCCAAAAACTGGTAAGGGCCTCATCCGTAGACGAAGCCCTTACGATTCTAGAGTCTGTATTTAAGACTGCTGAGTCCCCTAGCAGCGAGGACTAGCCGCCACTTGACCGAATAGGCTCTGGCAGAGCCAAGAGTTTTTCTAATATGACCGAAAGCGCGGCACGAGTCAGTTCATCGTGCGGGCGGAAGCGGCTCTCTGTTGTATCTACATTACCCACCATAATTTGATTTACTACCATCTCACTCACTGCACTTAGTGCTTCCGGCGTTAAATCGCCCAGGTCAACATACGCTGCAAGTGCTGCCTCGGTGCCGGCCTGCGGCAACTCTGCAAGATAATCGATCCACTGTGCAATTTCGAGACGGTTTGTTGGAACCTGAAGATCATTTGGCAGTACCAAACCGCGACCAAGTGCTGTATTTACGGCACAGCCTGCATATTCGCTTACACGATAATCCGCATCCAATTCACATCTACCCTCAATTTGTGCATCTGTTGCACCGTTTGCACGAAGCACCATCAGCAAGGCATCTTGCCGTAAGACAGATTCAGCTGGACGGCCTTGTGTCATGAAGCCGGCATCATAACCAGTGACCATGCTGCCATAGTACCACTCGTGAATTGGCACATCGCGGAACGGAGTAAGCCCCCGCTCATATGATTGCGTCTGATTTTCCACCTCGGCCTTCTCAAGCTCGGCAATCACTTCCTCAACATCTTCACCATCAACATCACGATCAACACATCCTGCAGTAAAGAGTTCGATGCGCCGCACGACTGCATCACCGTCATCACCAATCCAGTTTACCGCTGCGACATTCGTCAATTTGCCAACGAGCTGATCCTGCACATTGCCGGTTACACATCGTGCTTCTTCAAGCGCATTAATTGCAGCTTCAACGCGAGGAACCAATGTATCTTTAACCTCTTGAATTTTAGCGCGTTCTTCCGTGAATTTCTCATCAATACGAGAGAGGGCACTCAAACTCACTGTAATACGTTCAGACATCTGCTCTGCAGCCTGACCCAATTTGTCGATTGCAGTATGCAGCTGGCCGACTTTAATGAGAAGGTCATCGACATGACGGCCGTTCTCTTCAAGCTGCCTCTCGAGCTTCTCAAGAACAGCGGCAAGTTTTGGACGCAATGTATCTTCAACCACGGTGTTCAACTCGGCATCACCTTGGCGAACTAGTGCCAATACTTTTGGCTCTACATCCTGCTCAAATTCAAGACACTGAAAGGTCGCATCAAAGCTGTCCGAATTTTCAGCGAGCTCTTCAAGCTCATCGCTAATAAGATCTGCAAGATCATCGGCGGATGCAACGATCTCGGCATCATCATTATTTTCACGTACAAGACGCTCTAATTTTGCAGCACGGTCCGTAAGACGTGAATAGCACATTACATAATCAATACGCTCTTGCACTTCGATGCTATATACACTCAATTCAGGAAACACATCGTTATGCAACTCATCAAGTGCCGTCAAAATAGCTTTCAAAGATTCTTCTTTACATGAATTTCTGCGAAGCAGACGCTCAACTTCTGCAATCTTTTTGCGCGCTCCTTCCAGGGAATCCTGCACAAACTCAGCACTCTCGAACTCGTCATTTACTCGCCGCACCTGCTGGCTTACATTTTTATAGAAAAGCTTATCATCAATAAGATTTAACCGAAGGTCTTGGAGATACGAACGGCAAAACTTATCTGCAATAACAGGCACAATTATCTCGCCGTTTGTTGCCGTCGGTACAGCAGAAGGTACTGTCGAAGGTATGAGATCGACGGCCGTTAACCGCTGATGCAGCGCAATAAGGCGGTTACTGCTGCGGAACATTTTGAGCATCCAGTCACGGTCGCTCTCAGGAACAGGCATACATGGCTCCGCCACGGGGTCAATCATAAGGCCGCCATTCAAACGGCCGCCCAACGAGCGCGCATCACACTTTGCAAGCGTATCGCTTACAGGATCATAGCGGTACATTGTTGCGGTCGCGTCCCATGACGGCATATAGTGCTGACCGTACTGTATTGGATTGCGTGCTAAATAGCGGTCGCGGCGCCATTCCTTTTCTGATACATGGAACCTCTCACAATTTGTGAAGCTTGCGGTTTTGTCGCCCTGAATGTTTCTATAGAACGACGTCTCCTGTGACCGCATTTCTGCATCGGTACACTGTACAAACTGCTTATTGTGAATGTCCCACTTGTAGGCGCGGTAGCTACAGGTGTTTGGTCCGGCGTTTGGTACTTCATTAACGCCACACTCGCGCACAACTTGTACCTGTGGATTGTCTACTTTTTTGCCTGGCTCAGTTTCAACCGCCTGTGGAATGATTTTTTCATCCAAAGCCGGACATGTGCGCGGCGCACTTGAATCGGGATTATTCATGACAGGATCCGAATATCCCGAAGGCCACCAACCACACCAATCCTGCCGCTGACCAGTTTCGCCTGGCTCCAAACAGCGGCCATACGAACTCTCACTGTTCTGGTTACAGAGTCCCCAGGAAGTGCCTAACTTTGCTAAAATTTTCTTCACCGTTGCGCCGTCGAGCGTTGTGTTACTGGAGCTTCCCAACTCATTTGCCGATGGACAGTAGGCTCGCTTCGCCCCGCTATTGTAGAAAGCCATACCTCCTAATCCGCAGTGCACATAATTGGAGTGTGTATCTGCAGACTCAAGATCGATATACTCGCCGGGCTCGGCGCAACTTGTATCACTTGCAGAACAGTATGTTGAACCGGCAGGACATGCCTCATTATTTGCTACACAGCTGCCGCCGCCACTCGCAAGCGAACATTTGCGGCCATTGGAACAGTAAAGTGAATTGTCTGAGATTGTCCAAGAATCCCCTACGCTGCGGCAATTTCGGTCCGTCGGCGAACATGTTGAATATCCGGCTGGACATGAAGGATCTTCATAGGTCGATGACGGCGGACTGCCAAACGCACCACTATGCGGATACGGCTGACAATAAAGTGAGCCAACTTCGGTTTCATCGGTCGCGCCTTTCTTGTAACACATCTTTGCATTTGTACACCACGAGCCGCTGATTTTGCCATACGCTCCGGGCTCTACACAGCCGGCATCATCCGGGCGGCACGCCTTATATTGTTCAGGCACCGTATCGTTGTATCCCCAACACTTTATATAGTTAATACCTCCGCCGGTCACATAGTACGCAGTGCTGTTGTAACACCACTCGCTGCCGGTATATTCCACTTCAAAGCCCTGGTTAATACACCCGCTGCCGTTTGTCGATGCACAGCTGCTGCCTGCGGGCGGTACATAGCCGGGCGTTGTGCCGGTAGTATTTGTATTTGTTGTAGTGGTAACCGGCGGTGTTGAACCGTCACCCAAAACATCGATCGTTACCGAACCGCTCAAGGTACGCTGCGAGGCATAGCTCTTACCCGCCGACTGCACATCTAAAGTATATGCAATCGTTATATCTGCAGTATAGTGACCTTTCAGCGGACAGCTCACTTGGACATCTTTTGATGCTCCGGCATTCACCGCAACATTTGCACCGGTCAGGGAAGTCCAGCTCGTTGTCCCGGGAGTCTTTTCTTTATATGAACAGTTGTATAAGGTACCGCCGCTTGTAGTCACCAGGCTCAAAAAGTATGTATCGTTTTTTGTACCATTGTTTGTAAGCAGGAGTGTATTTGTAAAATATGTTTCCGCGGTTGCAGAGTTATCAACCGCAACATTTGCAGTTGAAGTCGCAAGATTGCCCACGGTCACGGCGTACTCGGCAGTGGCTGTAGTGGTAGTTGTTGTTGTGGCAGCCTCAGTCACACTCACACTCTGCTGTGCACTATCTTTGCCAAGGAAGTCTCCGCTGCCGCTTACTTTATAGGTAACAGTTGCGGGCGCAGTAACATTACTCAACGAACACGAAATTCCCAATGTGAGACTTCCATTTGCCGGAACATTTACCGAGTAAGTTGTGATTGGCGTCCACTGACTGTTGCTTACGGTATTGACCGTACATGAACCGCCCGGCAGATTTGACGAGTACTGCATGCCGAACGTATATGCAAACGCTGTGCTGCTGCTGTTAGTAAGCGTTATCGTATCGGTGAGGGTACTCGATTTTGACACAGAGCTCGATGCCGCATTTGCCCATGCGCCAAAGGTCAATGAATTCAAAGGACTTGGCGGGAAGCTGTCTGCACTAGGACACGTTCCCGTTGTTGAATAGTACGCTTTATCCGACTGTGTCGAAACGCAGAGCACGGTTCCAAGCGGCGCTTGATCCCATGTTCCATGATCTACAAACGAATCGACCGGCCGCTCGGTACTTGGCGTTGTTGAAGTAGAAAATCCTTGCCCAACAAGCTGGCTTGGCGGAAAGCCATTCGCAGTCGTTGGAATCGCACCGGGATTGTGATTATTTGTATCGATGCTGCTCAAATTATACGAGCCGTTTTTACAAATAAAGTGATTCGGAAAGTCGTAATCGACATTCACAGTGCTGCCGATTTGCGCGATTGGTCCTGAAGCGCCGTTCGGACACTCCACCCAATTTAATGAGAGGCCAAACGTATTGTAATTTTTCAAATAGTAGTAGACCGTTCCGGTATCCACGACTT
>PCVQ01000064.1 GCA_002796025.1 Candidatus Peregrinibacteria bacterium CG11_big_fil_rev_8_21_14_0_20_46_8 | reverse complement strand
GCCAGGGACTCTGCCCTCTGCAGTTGGTACTTCGGCTGGTGGCAGTTTGCCAGGTATTCTTCCCTCTGCAGTCGGTACTTCGGCTGGTGGTAGTTTGCCAGGGATTCTTCCCTCTGCAGTCGGTACTTCGGCCTCGGGTAATTTGCCAGGGATTCTCCCTTCCGCAGTTGGTACTTCTGGCGGCGGTAATTTGCCAGGGACTCTGCCCTCTGCCGTTGGTACTTCTGGCGGCGGCAGTTCAGATGGCGGCTTAACTGGCGGCTCCGGCGGCACAACCGGCGGCTCCGGCGGCACAACCGGTGGTTCCGGTGGCACAATCGGCGGCTCCGGCGGCGGCACAACCGGCGGAACAACAATTTTACCTTCTAATTTCTTCACATCAATAATCACTAAATTCCCCTCACATCCATTTTTCATCTGTGCATAAATTCGATTTTGATCTTTTTCCAAAACCATATTCTTAAACTCAAATGCACTCGTTAATTCCAACGGCACTTCAACAAAGTCACCGCCGGTCACCACGCGCACACGTTCGGCTGCATACCCTTCGAACTTCTCCGGAATCTCCGCAACCTTTGCCTCAACTCCCCCTTTCATCTTTTCAGCCAATGCATCGCGCACTTCCTTTTTTTCGATCTTATCATCCAGACGCATTGCACCGCGCAAAGCTGCAGCAGGCTTACCTTCCAAGCCCTTAACAATTTGAGCATTCATAATTTCTACCATTACTTTACCGCCATCTTCGCGCTTCGCCTCTTTCAGCTTTTTCGCAAAATAAACAACCATTTCGGTTCGCCAAACCTGCCGCGCAAATCGCGCCGACTGCCCAAGCTCTGTTTTTAATAATGCTTGCAACTGCACACGCTGTGCACGATTTTCATTTCCTTCAAAAACACCGCTCTTGGCCCATGCAGACCACGGATTAGAAAACTGTTTAATTTTTGCAGCATCACCATTTTTAAAATCAAAATGTGCATCGAGATGAGCCTTTGCCTTACCAATTGCATCTAACACAACAAGCATTGGCTTTTTATCTTCAATGCGGGATTCGAGACGCTCGAGCATCCGATTTACTTCGGTGCCGGCATTTTCTTTAAGCGCATCAATATTTTTTTCCATTTTTATTTATTTTTTAATCTTAAAATTATACCAAAAAAAGAGCTCTAAATAAAGAGCCGGTTCCTAGTTCTAAGGAGTCGGCTCTTTAATATATGAATCTACAGAAAAACTATTGAGCTTCAATCGTAACTTCTTCTGGTTCCTGTGGGGGCGGGGCAACTCCTACACCTTCAGTTAAAACCTGCATAGTCAATCTCTGCTCAACACCAGTTCTTGTCCAATCAATTACTTCAGTAGGTATTCTCAATTCAATACCTTCGGGAGTTGTACAGATAGTTTGCTTACATTTTGTACCGCGTGGTGCCTCCTGACCTGGACACCAGTCGGTTTTTTCAGGATCAAGCTTAAAAGTTCTGTCTGCAGTTTCTGGAGCACCTTCAGGAGTAGTTTCTTTACTCACCGCACACAATACAGGCGGTGTAATGGTAACGCTTGCTTGTTCGGCGTCTTCTGAACCACTCAACTTATCATAGAGCAATTTCCCTCCTATACCAGCTAAAGCTATTCCTAGAGCTGCGCCGACAACCAAACGGTGATTCTTAATCGCTCTCGCCGCCCGGCCAAAAGATGCAAATGATTTAAACCGCTCTGCCTCACTACTCACATCTTCATCTGGAGACTTAGCCGCGGGCTCAGCAGGCGCTGCTGCAGCATGTACCTCTTCACCCATGTCATCGTAACCAAGGAGAGTTGTCTCCTTTTTGTCAAATACCGGCACAATATTGCCATTGATATTTGCATAGCCGACGATATTAAATTGCTGCTCAATGTCTGTAACATCAGCTTGAACAATGCCATTTGGTGTATGTATGTCGACTGGTCCGCTTAAAGGCGATTCCTCAGATATTTCTAATTCATCGTATACATTAAATGATGTTTTAAGAGTTTTAAGTGCTATAAACGCATAACTATCCGCTGTATAGAGCGTAGCCCCGGGCGCTTCTTGAGAACCTTCCGCTTCTAAGCGAGCATTCGCTTCCTCAACATCTATCTCAGCAGTGCCTGCAACCTCAAATTCATCAACACTTGCAGGTTCTTCAAATTCTACTGAATCATCGCTCGCACCAGGCAGCGGAGGCGGTGTTCGTTGGCCGCTCTCGCTTGCCTCTTCGCCCTCTTGTGGCGCGCCGCCTAATACTGTTGGAAGCTCATCAGGTCTATTTCCAGGAGTAGTCATAAAAATATAGTTTTAAGTTGTAAAATAGTATGGTTAAGGAACGGATTATATATAGATATTCATTTTTGTCAATAGTTTTCTGCTATCTTAAATTCATGCATTAGAGGGAGACGCAGGAGAAGAAATTTTTATTACACATTTTTCCACATAAAAAGAGCCCTGGCACGTGTATTGGGCAGAGCTCTTTCTAAATGACAATATATTTCAAATCTACTCCGCGTATGCCTCACCTCGTAACTCGCGCAGCACGCTCACCTTAATCTGGCCCGGATACTTCAAATCGTTTTGAATTTTGCTTGCAATAGAGTGGCTGAGCTTGAGCATTGCCAACTCATCGACCTCTGCAGGATTTACAATAACCCGGACCTCTTGGCCGGCTTGAACTGCAAATACTTTATCGACACCCTTAAAGCTCATGGCAAGATTTTCCATCTCTTCCATTCTCTTAATATAGATATCGAGATTATCTTTATTGGCGCCTGGACGCGAGCGGCTAATCATATTTGCCGCCTCCACAATAATAGCTTCAACACTCTCGGGTTTAGGGTCACCGTGGTGTGCCTCAACCGCATGGATAATCTCTTGCTGCAGTCCGAACTTACGCAAAATGTCGCGGCCAATTTGTGCATGATGCCCGCTTACCTCATGATCTACAGCCTTTCCAATATCATGCAAGAGTCCGGCAGCGCGGCAAATCTCGACATCCGCACCGATTTCGGAAGCCAGAGCAGCAGCCAAAAACGAGACTTCGATGGAGTGCTTTAACACATTCTGCCCAAAGCTCGCGCGGAACTTTAATCGGCCAAGTAACTTTAATAAGTTCGGCGGCAGACCGACCACGCCGGTCTCATATGCGGCCTTTTCACCGAGGTCGCGAATCAGATCGTTAATCTCTCCCTTGGCTTTATCCACCATCTCTTCAATACGTCCGGGATGAATACGCCCGTCTGCAATCAAGCGCTCCAGCGCAACCTTTGCAATATAACGGCGCACCAAGTCGAAACCGGAAATTACAATTGAACCCGGGGTATCATCTACGATTACATCTACGCCGGTAACTTTTTCGAATGCATTGATATTGCGGCCTTCTTTACCGATAATGCGGCCTTTTAAATCGTCGCTTGGTAATGGCACAATAGTTGCGGTCGACTCCCCTGCCACATCTGCGGCATAACGCTGAATAGCATCGGCAATAATCGAGCGGGCCTTTTCTTTACTGACCGCACGCTCCTCTTCTTCCAGCTTCTTAATACGTGCAACTATCTCTGTCTTCGAATCTTCCTCAACTTTTTGGAGCAAAAGTTCACGAGCATCTTCTTTACTTAAAGAGGCTACGCGCTCTAACTCGCGCTGCTGCATCATATGCAACTCGCCTACTTCTTGTTTGAGCTTCTTTACTGCATTTGCGCGCTCTTCTAAATCGCCGCGCATACTCTCTGCTTCTTCGAGCTTTTTATCGAGCTGCTCTTCCTTGCTTACAAGGCGGTCGCTCAACTTTTCGAGCTGAGAACGTTTGGTGCGCTCCTCCTGTTTGGCCTCTTCTTCAATACGAAGCGCCTGTTTTTTTGCATCGAGCAGAATCTCTTTGGCTTTTGCCTTTGCCTCTTCGAGTTTGCGTTCGCTCCACTCGATTGCCTCGCGGTTGCGGGCATCTACCTGATATTTCCGGTACAAAAAACCGATGATTGCTCCAACCACCAGCCCTGCACCTCCAAGGATAAGTATCGTTTGCATAGTGGTAACGTTACCCTTGAGTTGAATGTATGATGGAAAATTCGCTCTCTGAAATGAGCGGGGCACTAAGCAAAAGGCGCAAGCTACGGCGCCTTGGTCATTTTACTTATTATATGCGTCCAATAGGTGAACGCGCGTGGTAGTAATCTGTGAAATCGGATGCATAGTGGGAGAATCTTCCAAACAACTCAAGATAATTAGAATTAAAAAATGAAGAATTAGTAAAGTAAGAACAAATCTATTGTACTCGAAATGGACAGTTGCAGCAACGCGCGTAACCCGGAAAAGGATTTGCTAAAAGCCTAAATTGTAGCGCGTTCATCTTTTTGTAGGATTTTTTTCATAAATTTGGACAAAAAAGTTTAGAGGATTGTAATGAGCAGTTGCTAGGGTGCCCGCATGAATATCTTTCGAATACTGATTTTTATTATTTTTGTGGGCATACCACTGGGAGTACATGCTCAAATAGACGGCATTGTGATAAGTGAGATCGGCGCTTTTGAACCTGCAGATACCGAATGGATTGAAATTTATAATAGCGGCAGTGAAGACGCGGCGATAACCGAGTTGCGCCTCTTTGAGAATTCTACAAACCACGGCATCACGACGTACCGGGGTGGTGCCGTGGTTGCGCCAAATACCTATGCGATTATTGCAAATAAGGCAGCGGACTTTGTGGCAAAATATCCGGACTACACCGGGACAGTCTTTGATTCGTCATGGGGAAGTTTAAAAGAAGAGGGCGAGGAGCTTGGACTGAAAAATGACGACGATTCTGTTGTAGAACAATTTATATATCCGGCACATTCGGGCGGCACCTCGCTGGAGCGAGTAGATTTGGGAGGTGATGGCAGTGATGCACATAATTGGGCAGGGCACCCGAGCGGGCATACCATTGGAACAGGATATATTGCGGTAATTGCTGAAGAAACGGCAGAGCCGGA
>PCVQ01000042.1 GCA_002796025.1 Candidatus Peregrinibacteria bacterium CG11_big_fil_rev_8_21_14_0_20_46_8 | reverse complement strand
GAGCGCGAATCTATGCCCTACGAACTGGAAATAACAGGCCTCATACCGGATGAATCGCTTGTTATGTCCATAGCTCATAAACATACCCCGCTTTTCGGTATTCAATTTCATCCAGAAAGCATCGGCACGCCCACTGGCAAACAGATGCTACGGAACTTTTTAGATCTCTAACACTCCCATCTATGCGACTACAAGAAATAGCTTTAGCTGCTGCAGCATTACTAACGGCACCGGCGTGCAAAAGTTATTCTATTCAGGCAGTTCACGATCCCGTACAAATGACGGTTGCAACCGTACTCTCGGATTGCGCGAATTCTCAAGGTGCGCCCGTAATTGCATACTGTAATCGCAAGAGCGATATGGCAGTTGGAGTTCTCCCTCTCACATCATCTTGCAGCTCCAGCTTTGAAACAACGCTGAGATTATTCGATAGTGCCTGTACATTGAACGGCGGAGAAACGGCGATAGAGATGAAGTGACTTGACAGAAATTCATAAAATGCTAATATAGCTCCTATGAAAAAAAGCACATTTGCGACACTTGCATGCATTACCGCTCTGGCAGCCTTCGAAGCCGGTTCAGAAACGAACCAGCGGAACCTCGAGGCAACCACAAATCCCGTTCAGGATATCAGCAGGCGCATAGCAGAATCATGTATTGGAGGAGAAATGCGCCTCTTGCTATTAGAGTGTCATACTCCCGGGGATCCTACGGCTACATATTGGAGCGATGAACTTCCCTATAAATGCATCGATCGAGACATCATAGGATTAGTAGAAACTCTGCGCATCGCTGCCACCAAATGCACTGATGACGATGGCCGCCTGAACGGTATAACTTTACGACCAATTTGGACGGGCGAACTATAGTTCAGCCAAATTAAAAATCATCATCTTTCATTTGTTTTGCCTCGGCCAATACTATTTCAGAATTTCCGGTCGAATTTGTATTTTTCATTTTTTCAGATTTCTGAAGTTCTTCGGGATACATTTCATCAAAGAGTTCTGTAAAACGTCGATACTCCGCCATAACTCTCACCATCTCATCAGTACTAAGTCTATCCGTATCTTCCCGGCCGGCAACCGCTCTAGCCAAAAAATCATAAAACCCATCATCTTCTACAAGAGCTTCGCGCATTGAAGAAGGTGAAAAATCATTTTCGAACTTTCGAACAAAATCAGCTAAAAATTTCACAGTATCTTTTTTCCATTCTGTATCCTCAGCATGGCTCGCATACTGTGATGCACGAGAATGATATTCCGGCATCATTTCAGCAAGCAATTCTCTACGTTGCTGCTCTCTGCGTTCAATTACTTCCGGGTCCAAATTATCAACTTCTTCAAAATCACGGAGATATTGAGTTGTTGAGTCTGGATTTGTTTTATCCACGGCTGTAACAAACGCCGCGTCATCTTCCTGAATCAAATGCTCCTTCATTGGCGCGCGCAATTTCAATGTAATTCTTTTCTCCTTTGGCTCCGGAACGCCCGGCGGAATTGAACCGTCACCAATAAGTAGAATGACAATTCTTTGCGGATCGCGTGTATTGATTGCACTGAGATAGTCGTAGCCGTTGCGCACCGCTGCATCGAGCTGTTCATGAAATTGAGGATTTTCAAAGAGATCACCGAGACCCAATTTTTCTGCAACCTCGGCGCGATCGGTTCCATGGTCAATATTGTTATGATGCGCGAGCATACTCGCTAAACGATCTATCATTTTTTCTCTCACGCCTTCTACGCCGCCCCGCTTTTCTAAATTCGCTTGGCGCACTGCACGATTTCCATATTCTGCAACTTTTGCACCCGCCGCTTCCCATCCCTCGAGACTGCCATCGTCTGCGGCAGCTTGTTCAGGTTTCTCTTTTGCCGCCTCAGCAGCGGCCGGCTCACTATGCTTTTCAAAATGCTGCTCGCAAAGAAATCGCTGCGGACCACCAAAGGCAATACAAAAAAGTCGATAAGAACATCGAATATCCATTTGTATACTATACTATAATTCCGCTAAATTGACAACATACACCTTGCTGGCGTCGCTGACATAGAGGCGGTCTTCATCTACCACCAAATCGCGCAACTCACCTACATTCTCAAAGACATACTGAGTGCGGTATACGGCCCCGCCGTTTGCACGATCTTTTCTAAAGATAAGCACGCGCGACTTTGACGGTTCCAAAATATAGAGAAAGGCTGAATCTGCGGTAGTAAAAATACGCGTCGGTGACTCAACACCATACAGCGGCAACTGCTTTAGCGGATACGATTGACGCTCGCCTTGATAGAGCTGCGTGATTGTTCCATCGCTGTTTAAAATGTACACAAAACCATCGATTGCCATCGAAACGCCGTTCTGCAGTTCTGCATCTTTATTATATTCTTCAGCGAGGCCGAATCCGCCACGCCGCTGTGCATACCGCCAAATTTGATTGCGCTCAGGATCCAAAATGTAAATCCGGTCGCTATACGTTTTTAAATCGACTCCCTTTTTCCAAATGCCGTCCTGCGTCGGCGTAAGTGTAAAGTGTGCGTCGGCAAATTCGATCATCTTTCCGGTACGGGTAAGAAAGAGCAGTGAATTATTTTCTTGATATGGTGTCGCTAAAATAACGCTCTCTAAACTCGAGATCGTGAGCGGATCCTGCAGCTGATCCAAAATAATTTCGTACAGCGCATTATATTCAAATGCAAAGATCTTTTTGCTCAGTGCCAAAATGCCGAGCGCATTTACGCTGCCGCGTTTGTCCGCAAGATTCGCAAGCACCTCGGGCTGCTCTACACGACGAACATCGTCAAGACTGTCACGTAGCTTCTTAATATCATCGAGTACGGTAACGGCTTCGCTGCGCAAATAGCGCGAATTCAACACTTCGAACGAGGTTGCTTCGGCGGTTGTAAGTAAGTCCGCGGCCTTTGGTTTATCGAACTGACCGATAGTCGATGCGTCATTAATAAGCTCACGAACAGTATTTAATTTCACCGTCTGTTCGGCAATAATCTGCTTTTGGCTTCCGCGGGTGCGGAACCAAAAAACACCGCCAATAAGCAGAACAACTAAAAAAATAATACTGACCAGCAATTTTTCGCGTGTGATGCTGCGGCGCCATTCAATATTGAACCGCTTTTTTTCTTTTTTCTCGCGCGGTGCGAGCATCTGGGCAATACTCAGCCGCAATGAGCTGAGCGCACCCGGGCCGCTGCTCTTGCGCTTTGGCAGAAGTGCACTAACCCGCTCTGCAATTTGATGCACCTTTCCCATAATGCTTTCTGAACTTTCTGAAACATCCGCAAATGATTCTTTATCGGTTGCGAGCATGGCACTTCCCTCACTCACCGAAACGCCAATAACAACACAGCGTCCCAAAATTTCGGTCATCACAAAATCCTGCAAATCCGTCATTGCGTCGCCAAGGGCGATACCGCGTCCTGCCCCGCCCAGGCGGGGCACGCCGTCAAACATCTTTCCAAGATCCGCCTTACTTACATAACGAAGCAAACGAGAAGTAGAAAAGAGCATAATATCTCCAGCCTCAAGCGGACCGTTTGCAATATTCACAAATGCATCGCGGGCGGACTCTTCACTCAATCCCTCAGAGACAATCGAAATAAAGCGTTTTCTCACTAAATAAATTTCGGCATCTCCTACAGTGGAGACATAGAGTGCATTATCGATTACCGCACCTGCAGCGATATTCAAATTTCCAATAAAGCCCGATACCTTTTCTTCTTTTAAGCGCTCAATACTTATATTTACCTTTTTCAGAGCCTCTTCAAAATGAGTATACGGATCATCATAGGAACTCTCCGCAAACGCAGTTTTAAAAGTCTCAAAAAGCTGATCTCCGATCTCTTGAGCCTCTGCCTGATTATTTAAGATCTCAACTGCAAAAAAGAGATGCCCCTTATCGCGCCCGTTGTCCTCTCGCTCGTACGTATAACTTTCGAGGAAACTTTCGTCCCCTCTTCCAATAAAAACAAACTCTGAGTCGTATCGGAATGACATCAGCGGATAGCATAACAGAAAACGGGAATACAGGAAAACAGGAAGCAAGATAGGAGGCAAGAAAACAGGAAGCAGCAGTGAAAGTGGCACCGATTCGCGCTTATTTATTCCTGTTTTCCTCCGCCTTCCTACTTCCTTTCCTGCTTCCCACTTCTTGCATTCCTGTTTTCTTTCTACTAAGATACCGAGGCTATGCAAGGAAAACTCAAAACACGGAAGCGCAAGCGCACACACGGCTTCAAAAAGCGGATGCAAACAGCGAATGGCAGAAATGTCTTGCGACGGCGCCGCCAAAAGGGCCGCCACAAGCTCACCGTATAACAGGCGCAAGCTCGCCAACCTATACATTTGGTACCAAAGATAACCGGGAAAGGGCGCATTGAATATATTTTGCGTAAAGGTGCGCGCAGGCGTGCCGAACACTTTGCGGTGCGCATAATGCCAAACCGTACCGACCACTTGCGCTTTTGCGTCGTAGCGAGTAAAAAAGTCAGCACGTTAGCAGTACAGCGCAACCGCGCACGGCGGCGGATGTACGAGGCAATCCGCCTCACTCTTCCGAAGCTTCCACAAATAGGTTACGATGTTTGCATCCTTGTACATCGAAATATTTTAGATGCGCCGTTCGAGCGCGTTCAAGCCGAGCTCATTACTACTCTTCATGGATAAGCAAAAAGAACAACCAAAGAAACCAAAGCTTACAAATATGCTGCTTCTGCTCGTTGCAGTCCTGCTTATTAGCCAATTCTTTTTTTCAAATCAAGGAGACAAAACACCGCAAGACGATATACCCCAAGGACCGATCTTACTCGAACCGGTGAAAGACAATTTTGCGCAAGGACAAGTCGTAACAATTCGCATTACAAATACAACGGATAGTCCACTTACCATTCCATCGAACTGTCCGGAAAATCCACTCGAAGTGTCGCGCTTTACCGGGACAACTTTTGAACCAATTTCGGCAACAACAGAGAGCAGCTGTGCAAATATTCACGATACAGTTATCGCTCCGCAGGACAGTGAAATTCTCAGCTTTCAGTACTGGAGCAACGCGCTCTTTGGCGAACTCGGACGCTATAAAGTAACACTCGGCGAGGTATCGTCTCCGGAATTTGAAATTGTTGAACCCGGCTTTTTCCGGCAAATCGGCCGCACCTTCTTTTATAAACCGATCTATAATGCTCTGGTTTTTTTAATAGATGTAATGCCCGGCCACAGCCTCGGCTTTGCGATTATCGCCCTTACCCTGTTCTTGCGGCTCATTCTTCTCGCGCCATCTCAAAAGGCGATGAACTCACAGCGCCGTATGCAAGTATTACAGCCAAAGCTTGCCCATATCCGCGAGAAATATAAAGGCAATCAAGAGCGTATTGCTATGGAGACAATGGCACTCTGGAAGGAACACAAAGTCAATCCTTTTGGCAGCTGTCTTCCTCTGCTCATGCAGTTTCCGATTCTTATCGCTCTCTTTTACGTTATTCAAAACGGCTTGAATCCCGATCAAACATTTCTTGTATATCCTTTTTTAGAGCACGTTGATCTTACCGCTGTGAGTACAAACTTTCTCGGCATTTTAGAGCTAATGGACCCAAATCTTTATGTATTACCTCTTATTGTTGGGGCTCTGCAGTTCTTCCAAATGAAATTAGCAACATTCAAAAACAAGGGGCAAGCCGCCGATAAAAGCGAGAAAAAAGATCTTGGATCCGAGATGGAAATTGCAAACAAGAGTATGGTCTATATATTGCCGGTCATGATCGCTGTATTCACAGCCTCCCTTCCGGCAGGTGTGGGATTATACTGGGCAACTTCAACGTTATTCGCGGTAGGGCAACAGTTTGTCGCGAACAAAAAAAACTGATAGTATTCCGTCCGCTATGGAAGACCTTATTCAAAAAACGCTCGCGGAAATCCTTCAGAACCTTCAGATTCCTTTTAGGAAATTTAAGGTGGAAGAAGTTGAAACCGACCGTACTATAAATGCTAAAGGCATTACCTATAGAGTCGATATCGACACCGATGAAGCCGCTACACTTATCGGGTATCATGGTGAGACGATTTATGCGCTGCAGCATCTGTTAAAAACACTTATCTGGAAAAAGGCAGACGAAAATGTCTTTATTATTTTAGATGTTGATAGTTACCGGCAACGCCAAGAAGAGAGCGTCTTAACGCTTGCACAGCGCAAAGTAGATGAGGCACGCAAAACGATGCAAGATCAGCGGCTCCCTCCTATGTCTCCTTATTTTCGCCGTATTGTACACTTGGAGCTTGCTAAAGAGCAGTATCACGATATTACAACAGAGAGTACTGGTGCTTCGGACCATCGCGCAGTGGTTATACGTGTAAAACAATGAATGTTCAAAAATATATTGCCGGCTTGATGAGCATCTTTGTAGTAGCAGCAAGTATCCTTGGCGGACCGCTTGCAGGCACTGCACAAGACAACGACGGCCCGTTTATCGATGTACCAAAGAGTTCATCATTTGCAGTAGCCGTTGGGTATCTTAAAGAGAATAATTTAGTTGCCGGCTTTTCGGACGGACTCTTTCATCCTGAGCGGGAAGTTTCGCGCGCCGAGGCATTGGCTATGATACTTGCTGCGACTGCGCAGCCTCAAACTGAGAATCAAGATACAACGCAGCCTGCACCTCAAGAAAATACTCCGGCGGATACCACCTCCCCTGCCGACTCCCTCACCTCATTCCACAACGTCACCGCTGAAAATCCAGTCAAAATTATTCTTCCCCGCAAAACAGAAATTATTGTGCAAGATCTTATAACCGGAGAAGAGCGCGTACTTCCGGATATTCGCCATATTCAAATCGATGGCACAGCCACACTTGAACTCAGCGCAAAACTCGATGAAAAACCCTTTACCGATGTGCGCAGCAGCGACTGGTTTTACGAAACGGTGCAAGAGGCAAAGAGCCGCGGCATTGTCAGCGGCGTTGGAGATGGCAATTACTTTAAACCTCACTCACCGGTTACCTTAGCAGCCGGCTTACGCATGCTCTTTAAAGCAGCCGATGTCACTGCCGACCTTACAACTGCCGAAATTCCTGCAAGTATTCCGGCCGATGCGTGGTATGCAAAAGATATCGCCTACGCACTCGACCGTACGATTCTTACCTCTAAAAACGGCATCTTCTCTGCACCCGACCGCTCACTTACACGCGGTGAGCTCGCACTTTTAATATACCGATACATTAAAACAAACGAAGGAGCAGAGTTCGGCTATGCCAGCTGGTATGCCGATGGTTTGGCAAAAACAAAATTAACCAAGGGTCTCGAATTTAAAGAGCGCAATCTTACCGCAGCCCACAAAACCTTGCCATTTGGTACAATTGTACGGGTAACCGATATGGATAACGGAGAGTATGTAGATGTGGTGATTAATGATCGTGGTCCCTTTGTTGTTGGCCGCATTATTGATCTTTCGCGCAGCGCCTTTACTACATTAGAAGCATCAACCGTCGGTGTAGTCCCTGTACAAATGGAAGTGATGGATTTTTAATTTATTTCACCTTCTATGCATCGCACTCCTCTCTCACAAGAAGTTCGTAAGAGCCTCAACATGCTTATGTTTACGCTCTTTGGCATGTTGCTGGCAATAAGTATTTATTTCTTTTTGCGCGTAACAAGTACTGCCGAAATTGGCTACCTTATGCGCCAGAATCAAACTGTACAGGCACAGTTGGAAACTGAAAATAGAATTCTCAAACAAAAAGTTATGGAAGCTCAATCTATTACGACCATCAAAGAAGAAAGCGTACCATTGCAGCAGCCTACCGGAACTCACTTTGTACATCCGCGGCGCCCGCTTTCGAGTACTGTGCGGGAATAAATTTTACTTGATTCTCTCTATCACCGCATCAAAGAGCGCTTCCCCTTCTGTTAAAGCATTAAATCCCGGCAAGCGAAGTCTTTTTTCTATAAAGCGTTTACCTACCTCATTATCGGTAATCGGCCCTGCAATAAAGGTGAGTGGCATCTTAATTTCTTTGCACACTTCCAAAAGTTTCATAGCACCCAGGGGATCATGAGCACAGCCAATATGAACCGCAGTCATTTTTTGAATCTCGCGGTCCTTTAAAATTTCGAGAACTCCATATTCACCGTATACCCCGTCTCCAAATTCAATCAAAATCGCATCGGGCTTTTTTTCTGCAAGAAAAGAAATGGCACCCTTCACAATTCCTATAACTTTTTCTTTGCTTGTCACCGTCGAGGTAAAGCCGGCATCAATTACCGACACAACATGCCGTGCACCATGATCTTTAATGCGCTCAACATCAGCGAGTCCGGCAATACCGCTCATTTTAGCCGCAGCTATTTTAAGGCCGCGGCGTGAAGCAAATTTTACAATACTGCACGCAGCAGAAGTTTTTCCGACATGCATACACGTACCGCTAATAAGAATCAACGGTATCGGCTGTGCTACCTTTTGGACGCGCGGGAAAATTGCAAAATTATGGATATTCAAAGGACGCTTATGCTCGTCGAGAACCGCACCCAAAACACGCAGGCGCACTGGTCCGGCAACTTTAATACGATTAATACTTGTGCATATGCCGGCTATACCAGCAGCACTCAAAAGGTGTAATACATCATCAACAGCAACCGTCTTTGGTATCTCTCCCACAAAACGCTTTAATGCGCGGCGGTTTCCCAAGGCTACAACGAGAACATCACCTTTATGCGTTGTGGACATACGCCCGGAAACAAGCTCAAAAAGGTTATGAACACTCTTATCTTCCATAACGCGAACCGCCAGCAGTGTCCCCTCCTTGGCGGGAATTTCACTCGAGATTGTGACCTCGTGCGGAAGCTTAAGATTCTTGGTAACCGAGCTGATTTTATCGAGAAATATTTTTCGTACCATATGGCGCCGAAAACAAAGTAGCCAAGTTGTAGCACAGTTGACACCAATAAGACAATGCCTTTTTCTTATTGGCAAGGCCAAAAGCTTATGATATACAGTAGCGGCTCATATTTGACTCTCTATGAAAAAAGAGCGAAATCAACTCAAAATCCTCCTTATACAGATTCGCGAAGACGAAGAGACACAGCGTGAAGAACTGAATGAATTTGTACGCTACGGCGAACTGCAATCCGAACAATTTACGGTTATCAATGCCTTTGAAACCCCGTTTTTTGCTCCTGAACAGGCGGCAGAATACGATGCAGTATTCGTTGGAGGCTCCAGTGATGCCACGGTACGCGACCCAAAAAGCTATCCATTTGTTCATAGCATTGCCGGAGTTTTGAAATTTGCACTTGATAAGGATATTCCAGTACTCGCCTCCTGCTTTGGTTTTCAAATTGCTGCAGAATTTATGGGAGGCAAAGTGATTTTAGACAAACCAAATATGGAGATGGGCACCTTCGATATCGAACTGACCGACGCTGCCAAAAATGATGTAATTTTTCATGACACGCCAAATCCCTTTGTGGCTGTTTGTGGCCACAAAGAGCGCGCGACTTCTATTCCCGAAGGCACAACACTGCTTGCCTCCTCAAAAATCTGCCCCTTCCATGCGTTCAAATTCAACGGCAAGCGCTTCTATGCTTTCCAATTTCACCCCGAAGTAAGCACAGAAGATTTAATTGAGCGGATTACGCGCTATCGCGACCGCTATTTTGACCGGCCCGAACAGCTCGATGAGATGAAAGCTGCAGTACGTCCCTCCGGTGAAGCTCAAAAAATTATTAAGAAATTTATAGATCGGATTCTCCTGGTATAATGAGGATATGCCTGAATGGACTTCTTCATTATTTGTAATAATTCATCTTTTTTCGTTATTTGTGATGTGGAGGATTATAAAAAAGATTCGCCATATCGAAAAAAGCCACGAAAATATCGTAGGACATGCTAATAAAAAATTAGTCTGTACTCCTGAACTTCGTGTAGTTAAATTCTTTTACGGGCTCAGTGTTATCTGAGCGGTTTTGTTCTCATATTTTTTTATTTTTGGAATACCCTGAATTTATGCAGACACTCGACCCAAATGAAGAAATCATTTTCTCCAGGAATGATCACTGGATTGTACTCATGCGGCCGGTTCTTCTTTTTTTAGCGGGACTCACTCTTTTTTTGGTCATCAGCAGCATTAGCAATATTCTTCTAGATATTAATCAAGTCGTGGGAATAGTTTTTCAATTCATCGCTCTTGTACTCATGCTCATTCTGGTACATTTTTTATTTCTGCTAATTTTTCAATACATTCTATCGAGCTGGTTTGTTACAAATAAACGCATTCTTGATTTTGCGACTACACCATATGTGCGCGACGATACAATGTTTATTAACATTGGAGAGATACACCAAATCGAAAAGCATAAGCACGGGCTTATGCAAAATATTTTCAACTACGGTGATATTATTATCAATCTTCTGGCAATTCGAGAGTCGATTGTCTTACATTACGTGCCCGATCCCAGCCTCTTTGTGAGTATCGTAGAGCTTATTCAAGCCGGACGCATCGAGCAAGCAAAACATCATCACTACAAACAACGAAAGCGGTTCTTGCCGTAAATATCTTATATATCGCAATGGTAGCGCCAACGGGAATCGAACCCGTCTTTCCGCCTTGAAAGGGCAGTGTCCTAACCGATAGACGATGGCGCCACGCCAAAAGTGCCAGCGTAGTATAGCATAGATTTTCTGAAGCGCTATTTAATAGGCCACTCCTAGCTTCTCGAGGAGTTCTGAGCGGCGGGGCTCTTCGATAACTACATCCGTCTGTACGGTTTCGAGACGAGTCGGATACAACTTTAATACCGGCCGCTTATCTTTCTGTAATGAAATTTTTGCCGCCAAGCCGGTGCGCACTTCCTCATCGAAAAACTGATCGAAAACGAAGTTGCCAAGACTATACAAAATAAGACCGTCGCCGTACCATTCAACAGGCTGTACCACATGAGGATGATGACCGATAACGACTGAGGCACCGGCATCGATAGCAGCACGGGCAAACTCTTTCTGTAACCCGGTAGGCTCTTTTGAATACTCACGACCGGCATGCATCGAAACAACAACAAAATCTGCTGAGCGCAGTGCATTCTTCACATCGTTTTGCACTGCTTCTACATTCATGCCTGCAATGCCCGGCGTGCTATCGGTGGTTACGCCGTTAAAACCCGGCGGAATCGAATTATCCGTATATGCATAAAATGCAATCCGCTGGCCGTTCACTAATTTCATAACCGGCGTATGCGCCTCATCTACATTTTTACCGCCACCAACAGCGTCCAAACCGGCAGCGCGCAGTGCATCCAAGGTTGTCTGTAAGCCATACTCACGGTAATCCATCGTATGATTATTGGCGATTGAAAGCACATCGAAACCGGCCCACGAAAGACCAGCTGCAGCACTCGGATCGGCACGGAAATAATAGACATTATCTTCTACATTGGCACCCGCCAAAAGCGGACTCTCCAAATTGGCAAATGTAATATCGGCATCGCGCAAAAATTCAGCACTATTATGAAATGGCCATGTGTAATCTTGATTCCCGCGCATCTTTCGTTCAACATAGCGCGCAAGCATAACGTCTCCGACTGCCATAATTGTTACCGGCGGTTTTTCTTCGGGAGGAAGTTCAATAGGATCTGCATATTCCGCACTCAGTACAGAAACCTGTGCCAACTTTTCGGGTAAGAGCTCACTTCGATTCAGTGCAGTACTGTAGTTCGCGATTATTGCGAGTGCACCCAATAAAAAGACACTTACGGTCCCCCACCATACAAGCCGCTGAATGTGCACGCGGATCTTTGATCCCGCAGAAGAGACAGCTTTTTTGGTAACTTCAACACGCTTTATAGCAATAGCCGGAGCTGCTTTTTTATTCGGAGCACGCCTGACATTCTTTTTCGATTGCTTACTCGGCTTCAGCGGTGCCCCCCCTTTAGCGCTGGCTGCCGCTTTTTTAACTGTTTTTTTCACTACCTTTTTTTTGGACATAATTTTTTTAGACGCTGCGCGCTTTGCAGTTTTTTTCTTTGTTGGCATGAAATTATTCTAGAGAAGTAATAGCTCATCCGCAATAAAAAATTTATACGCGCAACAAAAAAGGCCGGCGAGGCCACCGACCGAGCAAGGCGGAGCTTATACAAAAAAGGCCGCTACACATATTAGGTAGTAGCGACCCTTTCCGAGAAACCTTGCGATTTCCCGCTTGAAGCACGTAATAAAGAGAATCATTACCAGAATCTTGCCGAAGCGAGATTGATGGTACCCTTTTGAGAATTCATGCGTTGCCGCTAAATCCTCTTCCCTTTTTATGTTTCAAGGGCATAGAAATATCGTAAAGATATTTGCTATACATATCTATTATATAATATTTTGGTAATATAAGTCAATAGCCAAACTTTAATTTTCCACACAGTTCACGTAAAGTTGTGCAGATGCAACGCGCAATCTACAAAGTACCGGACGGGAAGCTTATAAAAATTCTTCTTGAAGAAGAGGGCGGGTCAATCTCTTCAATACAAATCACCGGCGATTTTTTTATCTATCCGGAAGAGAATATCGAACAATTAGAACATGCACTGCGCGGCTGCACTCGTGAAGAAAAAGCACTCACAGAACGCCTAGAAAAATTTCAACATGAATCCCCTACCGAATTTTTCGGATTAGATATTCCTTCTCTCGTTCATACTATTCTTCTTGCACAATGAACTTTCGCTTTCTCACTACCGGCCATCTTCCCGCACGCATGAATATGGCAATCGATGAAGCCGTACTCGATGCCGTTGCGACGAAGACAAGTGCGCCGACCCTGCGACTCTACGGCTGGAAACCGGCAGCGATTTCGATCGGCTACTTTCAAAGCCTTGAAGAAGAGATAGATCTTGCGGCATGTGCAAAAAGTGACACCGAATTTGTGCGGCGTGTAACGGGCGGAGGCGCGGTACTGCACGAGCATGAGCTTACCTATAGCATTCATATTCCGGAATCCGCAGCCTTAGTACCAAATGGAATTTTAGAATCATATCGTGCAATTTCGGAGGGCGTTATTAAAGGACTCGCGGTGCTCGGCGTCACGGCAAAATTTGTACCTTTAAATGATTTGATTGTGATGAATGGCGAGATGCCGCAAAAAATTTCTGGCAATGCACAGACACGTAAACAAGGTGTAATTTTGCAGCACGGCACGATTTTGTTACGCGTGGATGTTGAAAAAATGTTCTCTTTATTAAAAGTGCCCGATGAAAAACTAAAAGGAAAAATGATCGCAACAATTAAAGAGCGCGTTACGAGTATCTCTCATTTTTTGGGGCGGGAAGTTGGATTTGAAGAGGCGCTGGATGCGGTGCGGACAGGCTTTGCTCAAGCATTTCCTCAATGTACTTTTGAAGCTGCAGAAATCAGCAGCGAAGAGATGCGGCACGCGGAACAACTTGCCAAAGAAAAATATGGCAATGATTCCTGGAATAAACAACGTTAATACCCATGCACTTTGACCTCATTGTTGTAGGCGGCGGACCGGGCGGAGCAAAAGCGGCGCAAGTCGCTGCGCGAGCGGGAAAAAAAGTTGCGCTCGTGTCAGATGACCTTGGCGGCGAGTGTTTAAATTACGGCTGCATTCCAAGCAAAACTTATTTAAGCACTGCTGATCTTTTTGAAAAAGTGAGCGAATTTCGCGGCGGATTTATTGCAGAAAATCCGCGGCTCGATTGGGAGCAAATGAAATCGTACAAAAGAAAAATTGTAGAGAAGCTCAAGAAAAAATTGGAGTACAGTGTGACGCAAGCTGGTGCGGAAATTATTGCGGGACGGGGGGTAATTGGAACAGACGGAAAATCCGTGGAAGTTGACGGCAGCACATACACCTGCGATTTTTTGATTCTTGCAATGGGTTCGCGCGCGCGCATGCTGCCGAATATGCAGGTGAGCAGTACAATTGTAACCAACCGCGAGCTGCTCGAACTTTCGGCTGTCCCGCAAAAATTATTGATTGTTGGCGGCGGTGCAATCGGCGTTGAGTTTGCTTCAATTTTTAATGCGCTTGGCAGTGCGGTAACTATTGTTGAACACGGACCACAACTGCTTCCGCATGAAGATGCAACGATTGCAGCAGAACTGGCGCGGGTTTTTGAGCGAAAAAAAATCGCTATACGAACCGGCGTAGCGGCAACAGAAGAAGATTTTGCCCAGCACGATGTTGCACTCATTGCCATTGGACGCGCACCAAATTTTGATGCGCAGCTCGCAACTCAGCTTGGCATTACCACAAGTGAACACGGCATTGTCACAAATGAGTTCATGCAGAGCAGTATTCCTCACATTTATGCAATTGGTGATCTGGCCGGCAAAGCGCTTCTTGCCTATACCGCAGAACGTGAGGGTGAAATTGCAGTTCAGCACATTTTTGGCCAGCAGCCGCAGCCACTAAACTATACTGTAGTAGCAAATACAATATTTTCCCTGCCGGAAGTTGGTTCAGCTGGACTGTCTGAAGCCGCGGCCCAAGCGCAGTATCCCAACGATCTTCTTATTGGTACTGCGCCTTTCAGTGCAAATGCAAAAGCACTCATTCTTGGCTCCCGCGACGGACTCGCAAAAATTATCGTCCAAAAATCAACGGGCAAGCTGCTGGGAATTCATCTTATTGGAGAAAAATCCACCGAGCTTATTGCAGAAGGCTCTCTGGCGCTTGCGCATAATATGACGCTTAAAGATCTCTACAATAATCTACACAGCCATCCAATTTTAGGAGAGATTATCAAAGAAGCCTGTGAATCTGCACTGTATGCATGAAGAGCTTTGCTAAATAGCTAAAATTTGGTATAATTAGGAACAAAAAAGAAAAACAAAATTTATCTATGCGGCACTATATTAAAACTCATTTGAGTTCTTTCGTTGCAGCAGTCCTCGTGATTGCGATTGCCGTACCTTTTGCGATCGCGGCAACAACCATTGATGCAAATATTACAACCGGCGGAAATTTAAGTGTTACCGGAACATCAAATTTGAGCGGCCTCGTGACCGTTGGCGCAAACGGCATTCAATTTGATGATGAAACAACGATGACTACAGCGGCTTCGGGCTTTGACGGTGATTTAACGGGCAATTTAACAGTAAGTGGAAATTCGACTTTAGGTGATGCCGCAACGGATACTATTACATTTACGGGTGTGGTAAATAGCGGACTAACATTTATTAAAGAAGTCGCACGAACAATTAAAATTGGTGATACCACCACGGCAGACACCGCCGGCTCTGCATTGAACATTGTTGGCGCTGCAGGTAATGGCAGCGGCATAGGTGGTGCTATAAATGTTACCGGCGGTAATGCCGGTGCTACTGGCAGTGGCGGTGCAATTACAATTACCGGTGGTATTGGTGGAGGAACATCGGGCGATTCTGGTGGTGTAACAATTAGAAGCGGAACAACGACAACTGGTGCTACCGGAGAAATTCTTATTGAATCGGAAGATTCTGCTGGAGCATTTAATGCAAGCGGAGCAATGACCATCCGCACCGGATTATCGCCTGGCGGCAATGCCGGAGACATTACTATTCAAGGCGGACAATCAAATGGAGGAAATGGCCAAGGCGGCGATGTAAATATTTACTCGGGTATTTCAAACGGTTCTGCCGCAGGTGGCGCCATAAATATTGCAGCAAACGGCGTCGGAGCGGGTGGAACAGGCGCAGGAGGTTTGATTGCTGTTACTACTGGAACCGGAGCAGGTACGGGTGCCGGTGGCGCATTAACTCTTACCACTGGAAATTCAGGAGACGGTGCAACGGGTAATGGAGGCAATTTCAGCCTTACTACCGGAAATGCAGCTTCTACAAATGGAAATGGCGGAACAATTACAATGACTGCCGGAAATGGAAGTGGAACCGGCGCAGCCGGAACTATGACATTTACTGGCGGTAACGCCGGCGGTGCCAGTGACGACGATGGCGGACGTATTCGTATTACCGCTGGTGATGCTGCAGGCACGGGTGTAGGTGGCAATGTCTTGATCGAAGGCGGACGAGGTGCTGCAGGTCAAGGAGGCGATATTTCTCTCTTTGCCGGCGTTGGAGGCACTGCAAATAACGGCGGTAGTGTCGATATACGCGGCGGCGGTGCAACAGCCGACGGGCGTCTTGGCGGACAAGTGAGCCTCTTAGGAGGTGCAGGCTTTGGCAGCGGTGCAGGACGCGCGGTTGATATTACCGGTGGCACAGCGGGCGCAAGTGGCGCTGCCGGAGGCGGTGTAAATATTACCGGTGCGAACGGCGATGACGATACCACTGGAGGCCTCGGCGGTAATGTTGTTATTACCGCAGGAAATGCGGGCAGCGGCGGCAATGTTGCGGGTGCAAATATTACGCTCACCCCGGGAACACCAACTGGAACTGGTGCAACCGGATATGTTGCCATCAGCGGCGGCGCTGCGGCTGCGCATCTTCGTGCTGTACAAACTACCGCACCAACTGTTGGCGGTGCGGGTGCAGCGGTAACGGCGGGGTCAAGTGACCTTGCAGGAACAGTCACTTCAACAGCAGATGCGCATACAACTGTGGTTATCACTTTTAATAAAGCATATGCATTTGCGCCAACATGTATCGTTGTTCCCGGCGATGCCGATGCTGCAGCAGTGCAAGGTAGTGCTACTGGTTTTTATGTGACAACTTCTACAACTGCACTAACGATTACCCATGCAAGTGATTCAACGGCAGCGGTATGGCACTACATGTGTGTTGAAAAGAGCGCCTAATAATCAAAATAAATTATTTCAATAAATCCTCATGAATAAATCGCGACAATTCCTCTCGGTACTGGCAGCACTTATAGTTATTGGCATGGGCGCGACACTGAGCGAATACATTAACGATGCAAAACCATTTGCCCAAGTTTTAAATGATGAAGTGGATATCTATGAAGAAGGTGAAGAAGGTGAATTTGATTTTGGCGGAGAAGATTTTGATACCGGCGAGGATGATTTTGAATTTGATGATACATCATCATCGAACGAATCTGCTCCGGCTGAAAGCGAACCTCAACCAGCTCCAGCACCCCGCCCTGGCGGGGCTCCACAACCGGCACCAAATCCAACTCCGGCGCCAACCCCAACTCCGGCGCCAACTCCCCGCACGCAGCCGCAACGCACACCTCCCCCCCCACCACCTCCTCCTCCCCCTCCAACTGCACGAGAACTTTTAATTCGCGAACTAAATGAGCGGCCACAAGATACTGATACAAATACAACAAACGTAGTAAACACTTTTGCCGATACCTTAGAGCAGCTAACCGAAGATAACGAAACGGTTACGCTACTCATCCGGCAACTTACAGAAACACTCGATCAGCTTCCACAAGAACAAACAAATCTTACGGAGCTCATCGAAGAGTTCACAACCGCACTTCAAGCACTGCCCGAAAATGGCGAGACGCTTACAACACTGCTTCAAGAATTTAATCGTGCGTTGCAAACATTCCCCGAAAATCCAACCCGCATAACAGCGGCAATTGAACAACTTACACTCCAGCTCCATGAACTGGAATCAAGCGGTGATGATCTTGCAACAATTTTAGAAGAACTCGATCAGGCAATTACCTATACCGAACATCTTGTTACCGCAATAGCACAAGTGGAACAAGAGCTCGATGACGGCAAAGGCATAGTACAGGTACTTATTGATCAAGCTGCCCCGCACTTGTCCGATCTTGATGCAGAGGAAGAAGTTGCCGAAGAGCTCGTAGAAGTTGTAGAGCGCGAGGTACGGCGTGCAGTTGCACAACGTATCGAAACACAACCAACACAATACAAAGAAGCACAGCAGACAATCGATGCAACGCCGGCATTCCGAGACTATCTTATTAGCCAGCCGGAAATGTCCCCTGACCTGCGCTTTGTTGACAACAATCTCAATGGAATTCCCGACGGTCTCGAACAAGATTTAGGTATCGACACCAGCATACCCGATGATGTGGAAGTTTCACTTGAAGTTGAACGCACTATTCGTGCGGCACGCACGGTTGTTGGCGGCTTTGGAAGTGCAGAAGAGGCTGAAGAACAACTCGAACGCGAACGACGTCAACAATCTGCATACCGTATGCGGCAAGCGGTACAAACCGTTGCATTAGAAATGTATAACACAGAAGTTGCCGGTAACGGGCAAGACTCAAATGACGATGGTATTTCTGATGAACTCGCTGTAATTTTCGGCGTCGATCCGCAAGATTCGAGTAATGCAGCACAACTCCGTCTTTATGGACGCCCGCTCGACGCAGCCGATGACGAGCTGCCTGACTGTACAACTGATCTTTTACCGGCCGACCGGCTTTCTATTCAAGGCTTTGCAGTCTTGGCACACTGCAGCGAAAACGGCAGCTATACACTCTTTGCAATGGCCGAAGATGGTCAAGAGATAGAGCTTGGAACTATTGAGAGTGAAAACAATAACATGGTCTTTAATATTAGAACCGGTCCGCAGTCGCCGCTCGAACCCGGAGCATATCTCTTACAGCTCCGCATTTCGGATTATACTAACGAGCCAAGCGGCCTTACCTCTTTAGTACATGCAAGCGCGCATGGTACCGGAGTTTCTGCACCGATCTATGTCGTAATAACCGATGAAGATGTTGCAGTAGATACTCCTATTGTAAAAACAATCGGCCGGTTAAACGGTGAAGAAATTAATTTGAGCGAGGATGAAACACTCATTCAAAATCTCACGATCGCGATTGATGGTGAGTCGGGTAAAGTCGTCATTCGCGGTACAGCGGATATCGATAGCGTCGTAAAAGGCGCCTTCCAAAGTGCGGTCTATTCTGCTGCAATCCTTGCAGACAGCGAAGCCGGCGGGTTCGAAATTATCTCACCGCAACCGCTCGCAGTTGGCGAACACGAAGTAGTGGTGTATGGCACGCGACCAGGCAAAAATGTACGCAGCCGACCAATTGCACTGCGCTTTACACTCGATAATATTATCGATCTTCCAGCGGTTTCCGCGGCGGGTAGCGATAAGCGCTCGGCTGCAGAATCTGATAGCAAACGACTGCCGATTCTTCCAATTTCAATTGCAATTGCTGTACTTCTGCTTGCTATTGGCCTAGTAGTGGCGCGCAAAAAGAAAAAAATGCCGGATGGAGAACAATCAGCCGTGCCCGAGCAACCGGCGATGCCCGATAGCGAAACAACGGCACAGCCTGGCGATCCTACACTACAGATACCGGACGAGCGTGAACAAGGCGAAGAGTCCGGCTCTGTCGATTCTGAGCCGAGCGAGCCTCCACAACAGACACCACCAACAATGGGAAATTTGTAAATAGAGCTTGAAGAGATTCTGAAAGAGCGTCAACTTTTGGTGTGTTTTTTTGAAATGAATCGCGCAAAAGTACTTTTTGTTTAGTACTAGCTCTCCAGGAAATTAAGCGTTTGAATCTGAAAATCTATTTCGACAGGATTATAATCCAGCATGCAAATTATTTTGTGTAACGAAGATTGCAGACCCCAATATGTTGGGGTAGTGTGAGGTAACAGACACAAGATGTTGTGGTGAGGTGCGCAGTGCACACTCCATCGCCCCTCTTTCCTATCCCCTAATCTCTCATTCCCCATGTCCACCCAAACCAAAACAGCAGGTCTCGCTATCCCCCGCCGCTACACACAAAAGGGCAGAGATCCTTTGGACGCGGTAACATACGAACGACGCACCTCGCGTATTACCAATACCGACGGCTCGATCGTTTTTGAAATGACCGATGTTGAGGTTCCAAAATCGTGGTCGCAAGTTGCAACCGATGTTTTGGCGCAAAAGTACTTCCGCAAGCGCGGAGTCAGCGATGAAAAGGGCGGACGCAACGACTCGGAGTGGTCGGCGCGCCAAGTGGTACGGCGACTTGCCGGCACATGGCGGTACTGGGGAGAAAAAAATAACTACTTTGCAACTAAAGAAGATGCACAAGCATACCAAGACGAAATGGAGCACATGCTCATTAATCAAATGGGAGCACCGAACAGTCCCCAATGGTTCAATACCGGACTTTCTTGGCTCTACGATATTAAAGGCGAGGCACAAGGACACTACTATGTAGATCCTAAGACCGAAAAGGTTACGAAATCTGCAGACGCGTATAGCCGGCCTCAGCCTCACGCATGCTTTATTCAAGGCGTCAAAGACGACCTTGTAAACGAAGGCGGCATCTTTGATTTGATGACACGCGAAGCACGCCTCTTTAAATATGGATCGGGAACCGGAACAAACTTCTCTGCAATCCGCGGTAAGAACGAAAATCTTTCTGGTGGCGGAATCTCTTCGGGTCTTATGAGCTTCCTTACAACTATCGACCGTGCTGCCGGAGCAATTAAATCTGGCGGTACTACACGCCGCGCCGCAAAGATGGTCTGTCTCGATGTCGATCATCCTGAAGTGAAAGAGTTTGTAAATTGGAAAGTAATTGAAGAGCAAAAAGTTGCCGCACTGCACACCGGCTCGTACATTTGCTATGAACATCTGCTCGGCATTCTCGAATCTGCTCATGCTAACGGCACGAATGCAGAAAAAAATCCCGAACTTAAATCACTTATTAAAAAAGCAAACGATGCTCACGTTCCGATGAACTATGTAAAGCGAGTCCTCATGCTCGCAGATCAAGGTATTACTCCTAAAGATTTCACATTTAATACCTACGACACCGACTTCCGCTCCGACGCATATCAAACAGTTGCCGGACAAAACTCTAACAATTCGGTACGCATTACCAACGAGTTCATGGATGCGGTACGCAATAATAAAGAGTGGCACCTCATCAATCGTACAAATAGAGAAATTGCCGACTCGTTTCCGGCGCGGCAACTTTGGGAGGATATTAACCGCTCGGCATGGTCATGCGCCGATCCCGGACTGCAATACGACACTACAATTAACGAGTGGCATACCTGTCCCGAAGACGGCCGCATCAATGCGAGCAATCCATGCAGCGAATATATGTTCTTAGATGACACCGCCTGCAATCTTGCATCAATAAATCTCATTAAATTTTATGATCCGGAGACACAAAAACTCGATGTTGACGGCATTCGCCATGCGAGCCGCTTATGGACGGTTACACTCGAAATTTCGGTACTGATGGCACAATTTCCATCAAAAGAAATTGCGCGGCTCAGTTACGAATTCCGAACCCTCGGCTTAGGTTACGCAAATATGGGTACTGTTCTGATGCAAATGGGTATTCCCTACTCCAGCGAACAAGCATATGCAATTTGCGGGGCTGTTACCGCAGTTATGTGCGGCCAGTCGTATACAACATCCGGTGAGATGAGCGAAGCGCTCGGGCCGTTTCCGCGATATGAAAAAAACAAAGCGCACATGCTTCGCGTTATGCGCAACCACAAGCGTGCAGCATATAATGCATCAAAAGAAGAGTACGAAGGATTGAGCGTTGCACCGCAAGGAATCAACCCGGCGCACTGCCCGGAATATCTGTTAAAAACTGCACGCACCTGTTGGGATGAAGCACTCGCATGGGGCGAGAAATTTGGCTATCGCAATGCACAAGTTACCGTTATAGCACCAACCGGAACCATCGGTCTTGTTATGGATTGTGATACCACCGGTATTGAACCCGATTTTGCACTGGTTAAATTTAAGAAACTTGTTGGAGGCGGGTACTGGAAAATCGTAAACCAATCACTGCCTCGCGCACTCAAAACGCTTGGGTATACGCCGGATCAAATACGCGAAATTGAGAACTATACCAAAGGCCACGGCTCGCTCAAAGGCTGCCCGTTTATTAATGAAGAATCACTGAAGAAGCTCGGCTTTACTGCAAAAGAATTTTTGGCGCTCGAAGGCCAGCTCGGCTCAATTTTTGATATTCGCTTTGCCTTCAACCGCTTTGTACTTGGAGACGAGTTCTGCCGCGATACTCTCGGACTGACCGATGAGATGCTCAACAATCCAAATGTGCAAATTCTCGAAATGCTCGGCTTTACGAACGAACAAATTGAAGCAGCAAACGAGTATGTATGCGGTACGATGACCATCGAGGGCGCACCGCATCTCAAGCAGGAACACTATGCCGTTTTTGATTGTGCTAACCGTTGCGGCAAAAAAGGCCAGCGCTTTATTCCGTGGGAAGCTCATCTGCGTATGATGGCCGCAGCACAACCGTTTATCTCCGGGGCAATCAGCAAAACAATTAATATGCCGGAAGAGGCAACCATTGAA
>PCVQ01000019.1:1431-5137 GCA_002796025.1 Candidatus Peregrinibacteria bacterium CG11_big_fil_rev_8_21_14_0_20_46_8 | reverse complement strand
AGGACAGAAACCAGATGATTATTGAGGCAGGGTACGGGCTCGGGGAGGCGATTGTGTCCGGATCAATTACGCCTGATTCGTACATCATCGACAAGCAGGACGAACTGATTCTTGATGTGTCGATCGCGCAGCAGAAAAAAATGATGGTGATTAAGGGCGCTCAGGGCGGTTTGAAGTGGACGAATGTCCCAAAAACAAAACAGGAAAAGCAGAAATTGAGCGGTACGAAAATTATGGAGCTTGCCGCATTGTGCGCGAAGATTGAAAAACATTATAAACATCCGCAGGATATTGAGTGGGCTCTGGAAAAAGGCACGCTCTACATACTCCAGTCGCGGCCCATTACTACGCTGTAAGTATGAAAAAGAAGGACTTGCAATTGTTGGGCATCTGGAACGAATCGCCCTTTTCTATTTGGGTATGGCATTGCGATGCCGCAAAAGAGCACTTTTACGGGCTGACTAAAAGGTACATACATACTTTTGCATATATAACAGGCGAGTTGAACCACCAGTGCTTTGTTTCGGACACCTTGAAACCGCTCAAGTCGGATTTTGAGCGCATGAACAGCAGTGGGCGGCTGCGCTACGTCCGGCGGATGGCGCAAGATTACTATACGCATGTAAAGCCGTTTGAACTGTACATAAAAAAATATCGCGCCGCCCGGTTTCGAAATTTTGCCGATGCGCGCCTCGTCCAGGCGATGCAGGAGATGGCGCGCCTTTTCCCTCTGCTGACGATGCAAGCGTGGTACGCGGTATTGATTGATATTTGGTTTCCGTCCCCAAAGCAGTGTGTTTCTGTTAAGCGGGTTATTGGCGCTTCGCGCGACCATCTCGGACGTTTGCATGCGCACTCAGCAAAGATTGATAATGCACTGCTTCGAGAAATCGGTCGTAGGACACATAAGAGCTTGCGCGAAATGCACTACTTGTTTCCAGAAGAAGCAATATGCGTACTACAGGGTAAGGATGTGCCAAGCTCGACAATGCGGCAGCGGATGAAGTTTTGTGTTACAACAGACGTAATGGGGCCGTATTCCATTTATGGCGGTTCAAGAGCCCAAAAAATTACCCAGAAGTATAATCTTCTTAAACAAGGAAACAAGAAACAAGGTGTTCTTCAGGGAACGCCTGCAAACCCCGGCATTATTTGCGGCAGAGTGCGCAGGATAGTTCTTGACCGCGAATTCAAAAAGTTTAAACAAGGAGAGGTTTTAGTTGCTTTGCAGACCATGGTGCACTATGTGCCGCTTATGAAAAAGTCAAAAGCTATTTTGACCGAGTTTGGCGGGCTGACGAGCCATGCGGCGATTGTTTCCCGCGAGCTAAAAAAGCCATGCATTGTGAGTATTCCAAATTTGATCGCGTCTCTTAAAGACGGCGACCGCGTGGAGGTGGATGCGGAAAAGGGAGTGGTGAGGAAAATATGAAGAAGCGAACACAGCAAAAAGGAGAATGGATGGCATTTGAGTGGCCTGGGGTCTACTATTACCAGATTATTGTGCCCGCCCCTGCATGGGCGTATGATTTTGCCAAGTACACTGACGGACTTTCAAAAATGGCGATTGTGCACGAGAGAGGCACCTCAAGCCTGTATGTGATACGCGAGGAGTATGAGGAAATAGGCGAGCAATTTTTCAAGAAAGTTAAGAGAAACCCCGGTATAATGTATGTGCCCCTACGTCGTGTCCATACGGCCGCGCAGGAGATTTTTCAACTAGGAAAATCATGGAATTTCAAAGACCTTGATGCGCTTTCTGATGGAGAACTTTTAAAATTACACAAGTCGCTTTTTCGGTGGGATCAGCAACTATGGTGCGAGGGACAGATTCAAAACATGCTGGAGTTGCATAACAACTATCTGACTCAATATGTAAAGAGTGTCGTTGCGGCAGCATTTCTGGAGGACAAGCGCTCGGAGATTTTTGGGGTTCTTACAACCGGAGCGTACCAGACAATAACAGAGCGCCACGACCATGATTTTGTAAAAATTGTGTCACACTATGCTGCCTACAAAAAATTTGGTGAGCTTGAAAAAAAAGTGAATAGTTTCTGGAAGCGATATACATGGATGACGCACGGGTGGGCAGAACCTGCCATATCTCGGGAGACTTTTTTGGAGAACATCCAAACTTCACGGAAACAGCCATCCGTTATTCGTGATTTGGTTCGACGTCGGAAAGATCGAAAAACCCGCCTTGTGGAGCAGAAAAAAATTTACAAAAAGTTTTCAAAAGATAACCGGAAGCTTGTGATGCTGCTTCGTGACCTCCTTGATGCAAAAGCTGAGCGAGTTGATGCGCACTCACAGACATATTTTTTAGCAAACAAGATACACGCTAGCATTGCCCGCAGAACCGGACTCTCAATAAACCAGATACGAAGTGCGCCTCAAGGAGAGGTGAAAGGAATTTTACGGCAACCGGACTCAGCCATGCTTAATAAGGTATGGGATTATGTGCTCATCTGGTACGAACAGGGCGTGCCTGAAAAGAGGATGGTGGGTACTATGGCACGGAGAAAATTCAACTATATCAAGAAACGCCTGCCAGTTATTCAAGAGACAGATGAAATTTCCGGCGAGCTTGCATATCCAGGCAATGTTAAAGGCAATGTGCGGATTATTTTAAATATCAAAGATGCGCCCCAATTTCAAGAAGGAGAGATTTTAGTCACGCGCATTACTGACCCAAGCTATGTGTCCATTATGAAAAAAGCAAAAGCCATTATTACAGATATTGGCGGCATTACCAGCCATGCAGCCATTGTATCGCGTGAATTGCAAAAGCCGTGCGTTGTGGGGACAAAGATAGGAACCAAAGTTTTAAAAGACGGCGACCGAGTGGAAGTGGATGCGGAAAAGGGTGTTATTAAGAAACTATGAAGCTCAAATATTTACATGATCAGGATCCGTGGCTTTTGGGAGAGAATATTCCCGACTGCGACATCTTCTTTTTCCAACTGCCGGCATCAACCTTCGTCAATAATCGCAGCTACACGTTTGTCAGCAAGTATAAAAAGTTCCTGGGCGCGTACAAAAAGTTTGAGCTGAATTTTTATGTCGGCGAAAAAGATTCATATGACATCGCCGAAGAAATCGTGCGGGCGCTTCTTGAGCGGCCGGAGTTTGGCACGGATTTGGACGACAACATTATGCGCTGGTCGCAGAAGCTCATTGATTTCGCTGACAGCGTTTCGCGCATGCCGCTCGAATCGTACCGCAACGCAAAACTGTGGCAGCTCTATAAGAAGCACGACGACATCCATACAAAACTGTATACCTACGGATGGCTGCCGGTTGCTGCTGATTTGTACCACAGCAATTTCACCAACCGCCTCAAGGCGTATCTGCGCACCGTATGCCACGGTCCCGAGGAGGTCGAGGACGCGTTTGTCGTGCTGACGTCCCCGACAAAGAAAACGATCGTCGCCCAAGACCGGGAGGATTTTTTGCGCACTTACGGCGCGCACCGAAAGGAATTGCGCTCGTACAAAAAAGTCCCCTCCCCGCGCTCTGTTTCAGAGCCGCTTTGGTCGGTCCTTGAGAAGCACGCGGAAAAGTGGGGGCACTTGGGATACATTTATGCCGGCAACCACCCGACGTTCGGGCCGGAGTATTATTTGAAAGAAATGGTCGAGCTCGCCCAGAGCGGGATTCATGCCGGCAAGCTTCTCCGCCAAGACGAGGAGTACCTGAAGAAGAC
>PCVQ01000019.1:651-1369 GCA_002796025.1 Candidatus Peregrinibacteria bacterium CG11_big_fil_rev_8_21_14_0_20_46_8 | reverse complement strand
TTGACCGCGCGGCCGACTACGCTATTTCAAAGCTGTTCCGCAGGCACGCGCAGCTCTTTGCGCTCGATAGGCTGCATCGCAGCCTCTTGGTGGAAATCGCAGAACGGTTCGGAGTCAGCAGGTACGAAGTTCAGTTTATGCTGAAGGACGAAGTTCGTGATGTGCTGCTGGGTAAAAAGAAAGTGAACAAACGCCAGGTGCGCGAGCGGACAAAGAAGTGCGTGTATTACGCTGAAGCCGGAAAAGAGGCCATCTTTACCGGAAAGCGCGCTGAGGCGATCGCCAAAAACATTCTCGTTTCCGTTGATTCCACGGTGACCGAAATAAAGGGGCAAACCGCCCAGCCGGGCATTGCGCGCGGAATCGTAAAAAAGATATTCCGCGCAAAGGACATGAAAAAGATGAACAAAGGCGATATTTTGGTCAGTATCGCCACGGACACGGATGTGGTGCCGGCCATGAAAAAGGCGGCAGCCATTGTCACGGACCAGGGCGGCATTACGGCGCACGCGGCCATTGTTTCGCGCGAGTTAGGCATTCCCTGCGTGATTGGCACCAAGATTGCAACGCAGGTTTTGAAAGATGGAGACATGGTTGAGGTGAACGCAACCGCAGGTATTATCAAGAAGCTTTCCTAGATATGTCGTATACAAAGTACCATTGGGCAACACTCGCGCAGGATTACAACTCGCCGTTGTTGCGTAATTACATTTGGGTT
>PCVQ01000019.1:0-577 GCA_002796025.1 Candidatus Peregrinibacteria bacterium CG11_big_fil_rev_8_21_14_0_20_46_8 | reverse complement strand
CATTCACTACCTCTACGACAAGGCCGCGTGGGACCGGACGCACGAGGCAGCCGTTGCAAAGGCTGAAGCTGATTTTCGCTGGCTCGGCCGCGTGATGAAAGAAACAATGCAATTCGGAAAAGAAACAATCGCATGGACGCAGAAGCATCTCTGTGATGCAAATCTCCGGAACGCCGCTCCGGCAAAACTTATCGCGCTCCTTGAGGGTTTCGCCGAGCGCCAGCGGACATTGTATGCGTATGGGGTGCTTTTGCCGGTGCTGGATTTTGGCAATTACTCCTTTGTTGAGCGGAACTTGAAGGATATTCTGAGCCGCAAGGTCGCGAAACATGATACCGCGCGCTATTATCACATACTGACCGAGCCGCGTTATTTTTCATTCGCGCAGGAGCAGGAAGTGGCGCTGCTGAAGCTTATGGCGAAATATTACAGCCTGAAGTGGAGGCGCGCTGTTCTGGCGCGCGACTATGGGCGCCTCCATGATGTTGAGCCCGCCTTCTGCGCCGCTTTAAGGAAGCACGCAAAAAAATACGCATGGGTGTATTATGTCTACATGGGGCCCGCTTTCGGACCTGAG
>PCVQ01000031.1 GCA_002796025.1 Candidatus Peregrinibacteria bacterium CG11_big_fil_rev_8_21_14_0_20_46_8 | reverse complement strand
TGTAATCATAAAACTCGTTGTTCGGGACGATTTCTGCCGGTACTGAAGCCTTCGGCTCTTCGTTGCCAAGTACTGCGCACTCGATTTCGCGCGCCTCGTGTGCACTTTTTTCGATAATAAGAGAGGTGTCAAAGCGAAGCGCAAGATGAATTGCCGCGGCTAAATCGGCACTTTTGTGTACTTTGCTCACTCCGACACTTGAGCCCATATTTGCCGGCTTTACAAAGCACGGCATACCAAGTTTGCGTTCAATTTCTTTGTGAATCTTTGCGGGATTTTTTTTGTACTCATGGACCGTGCTGTGCAGATAGGGGACTTGCGGCAGACCCGCGCTTTCAAAAATCATTTTACTCGTAAACTTATCCATTGCTGCAGCACTCGCATTCACACCGCAGCCAACATAGGGAATGTTGAGCATTTCGAACAGGCCTTGAATCGTGCCGTCTTCACCATAGGGACCGTGCAGTACCGGAAAAACGATGTCGATGCCGCTAATAGCTGCCCGCTTTGCTTCGGGTTTAAGAAGAACCGGTTTGAGATTGGTAGTCTTGCCGGCGGTGAGCATCTGTAGACTCTGCGCTCCTGTTAGCCAGGCGCCTTCTTTAGTAATACCAATGGGCACTACCGAATATCCGCTCTCTTTTAAGGCAGCAATTACATTTCGTGCAGAGACAAGTGAGACCTCGTGTTCGCCTGAACGTCCTCCAAAAATAACCCCAACACGTACCTTTTTTGACATATCCCTAGCATAGTCGAGGGCCTGAAATTTTGCTATACTTTTATAATGTATGAATTAGCAAAAATTATCGGGGAAACGCGCTATCTGCTTGGTTTGAGCAATACCGATGGCGCCTGTTTGGAAATTTACGAATGGATCGATGAGCAGATCGGTGTGAGTGCTCTGCCGGAACGGATTATGCAAAAAATTCCAGTCGAAAATGCATCGGCCTTGCCGGAGCTGGTGCCCATACATTGGGTGTAGGTATTTACACGATTACTCTTGGAATACTCTCGCGAATGCGTGTGGGGATTTCGTAGTTAATGGTATCGGCAAGTGCCGCCATTTCGTCGATGCTCATGCCGGCTTTGCCATCGCGTCCCAATAAAATTACCTCATCTTCTAAGCGCGCTTCAGGAATGTTGCTCACATCGACCATAGTAATATTCATGCAGACTCTGCCACGCACCGGCGCTTTTTTGTCGCGAATAATAGCCCAGCTCTTATTTGAAAGTCCGCGATCATAGCCGTCGTAATAGCCAACGGGTAAAATAGCCAGTCGCGTGCGGCGCTTTGTTTTGTAGGTACAGCCATAGCCAACATAAGAGCCTGCGGGAATATCCTTGATTTGTGCGATGCGCGTCTTCCAGCTAAGAGCGGGAGTCAGCTGAATGCCGAATTTTTTTTGCACGCGCCGTGCAATAAGTTCGGACGGCCATAGCCCATATGTTGCAATGCCGGGCCGTACCATAGTGAAGTGCGTATTGGGGTAGAGGAGTGTCGCCGCTGAATTTGCACAGTGCAGATAGGGCGGTTCGACCCCGCACGCCTTTAAAATCTCAATTCCTTTTTGAAAATTTTCCAACTGATAGTTAGCGTACTTTTGGTCCGGTGAATCTTCGATATCGGCAAAGTGCGTGGCGGCTCCAGTAATTTCTATATATGGATACTTTTGGATGGTTTGAACAAAATCCTTAAGCGTATCAAGCAATACCCCTTGTCTGTTATTGCCGGTCTCTATCTTTATATGAACGCGCGCGTTTTTTTTCGCTTTATTCGTGTAGCGGCCGAGCGCCTGAATGCTCTCTTTATTATAGACTACAAGATCTGTATCTCTATCGACTGCCTCCGGCAGATCTTTATGTGGAACATATCCTTTAATATAAATGGGCGCTCGAACTCCGGCATTTCGCAGCGCGCCGGCTTCAAAGAGAGCATTTACACAAACCCAATCGGCACCCGCTTGCAAAATAGTTTTCGTAGTTTCAATAAGGCCGTGGCCGTATGCATTTGCTTTAACCGATGGCGCAATAATTACATTTTTGCCGACGCTTTTGCGAAATATTTGGATGTTTTTTTTAAGCGCAGCGCGGCTGACTTCTACCCATGTAAGTTCACTTTTCATACGACGCCAGGATACCGGAATTGTGCATCAGCGCCAGAGTATGGTAGAATCAAGTAATGAAAAAAAATCCCCGACGCGCAAAAACTTCTCCAAAAGTTTCGGTTAATAATAGATTGCGCATTGCAACTTCCGGTCTTTTTGCCCTGCTCCTGGTCTTTGGCGTTGCGCCGATTTTGGGTGATGGCATTCAGGCATCTTTACTTACGCGCGGTGCAGCGATTGAGCAAGAGCCTGGTTCGCAAAAGGAGGCGGTATTGGCCATCGGCGACTTTGTTGAACGCTGCGAGCGTTTGGGCCAAGAAGAGTGTGCCGTTGCAGGGCGGGAGATTTTGCAAAATATTGGTGCGGCAAGTTTTGAAGATTTATTAAATGATTTGGATGAGCTTCGCGCTGCTTATGCTGACGGATTGGCACATGCCGCGTGCCGCTTTGATCTTCGGGCATATATGCTTCGCGCCGCTAATTTACAAAAAGACCTAGATGAGTACTCGCATGCATATGGAATCCCATTTTCAGCCCTACCTGTCGATGAACTCGCCGCGGAATTGGAAAAATGCTCATGAAAACTTCACAAGCTTGGCTGGCAGTTTTTTTATTCCTTTTAGGAGGATTGCTGACATTTCACTTTACCTTGGCTTCACAAACTGTGGCGGCTCTTCCATATAGTGAGCTTCCGGAATGTGGCCCGGGCGAGGGCTTTATCTGTCCGGCGACCTCACCGGGCGGTACACAGTACCAAGCAAATCCAACATGTAAGGATCCAAGTTTTGTGCTTGATCTTACGGGCACCGAATGGGTGCACTCGCCAAATGCAGACTGTAATGCTTTGAATAGCGGCGGCACTACCAAGTGTCTGACCTTTCGCCATGAAGATTTAGAGTGGCGGAATACATTTTTAGCGAAGTGGCCGGTGACCGATCCGGCGACGCCGACGGGTATGCCGAGCTATACCGGTATAAATGCACCATACAGAAAGTACGATCCCTTTTATAAGAGAATGGTTTCATGTAATCCCGATGTGGCTGGTCCGTACTTAGGAATTCCGCGGCGCAACTATGATCCTTTATGCCGCCAGATTCCCGATGAAGATGTGGATGAGTGGGCGAAGTATTATGAGGCCGATTATGAGAAGCACAATATTGCCTGGGATGTGTGTAACCAGCCGGCCCCTCAAAATTCTGCGTCAAAGCCGCTGCAGCCGGAAATCCAGCCGCAGCAAACAAATATCGAGCAGCTCTTGGCGCTTGTGAGTACGGTCGATGCTCAAATTGAAGCCACGCAATGTACGCGCCGCTCGGTTGTGCGTTACGCAGCAAATGTGCGGAAATATGTGGTGCGGGCACAGAGCAGAATAGAAAGGGAGCGACCGCGCTCAGCCGCGGTTTTGTTGAATCGGGCATATTCTAACTATAGAAAGATAGGCAGTGTTGGCCGCCGGTGCGGTATTACAATAGATAGAACTCTGTTTAAAGACCTTATTGTAAATTAGAAGCTCGTATGCTGAACTAGTTTCTTGTTCAGTTTGACGGTTTAATAAATAACTTGTCTTCTGTGTGATGCTTGTGTACTATCGTGCCCTATGTTGATCTATGATATCGGAGGGCTTATTGCCAGTCCACAAGGCACAATCGATTCGTTTGATGTTGAGGAGCTGATCACTTTGCCAGAGCAGGACGATCCGCTTCTGACGGAGCCTATCCGCTTTCAGCTCGAGTTTATTAAGCTGCGGGATGAGGTAACTGCCCATGTTTCGAATCTTGCTGCCTCATGTGAGATGCGCTGTAACCGCTGTCTTATTACCTTTACTGCTCCGGTTGTAGTTTCTACGGCCGAACGCCAGTTTTGGATCCATCTTCCTGAAGGGAATCATGCCGAAATAGATACCTCTTATCAGATTGACCGCAAGCACGGGCGTATCGATCTTAACCAGATGATCAGAGAGGAGATTCTCTTGCATTTTCCACCTATTCCGCTATGCTCTGAAAGCTGTAAAGGGCTCTGTGACCAGTGCGGTACAGATTTAAATAAGAGTTCTTGTGCTTGTGCCAAACCAGAAGTTACAAAAGAATCTCCCTTTGCGGGCTTAAAGAGTCAGGTTATATAATCTCGAAACCGTATGGCTAAACATCCAGTACCCAAAAAGAAAACGAGTAAGGCACGAAGTGCCCGCAGATATGCAAGTTTTGCGCTCAAAAAATCACGCAAGCTTCAAAATTATCTGAACATCTCAAGCTGTTCGGCATGCGGTGCTGCAACACTTCAACACCATGCGTGTCCAAAGTGCGGTGTATACCGAGGCCGCTCCGTTCGCTCGCTCGATAAGACCGTCGAAAAGGTTACCAAGATAAAGGCCTAAAAGCTCATGTCCAGTTCCCGTCATTTGAGTAGAGTGCTCGTTTTGCAAACACTCTTCGCTTATGAATTTCACGGGGGGGAGCCAAAAGAGATTTTGCGCTTTGTGAACGATGGAGCGGCGAATCCAATGAGTGATCTCTCTTTTGCGGAACACTTGCTGGAAGGGATTTTGAAAGAAAAAGAGGCTCTTGCGCAGCACATAGAAAAGTATGCGCCGCAGTGGCCGCTCGATAAGATTGCACCAATTGATCGTGCGATTTTAGAAATCGGCTTATTTGAATTATGCAAAGATGACTCTGTGCCCGATGTTGTTGCCATTAACGAGGCAATTGAGCTGGCAAAAACGTTTGGCAGTGAAAATTCCGGTAAATTTGTGAACGGCGTATTGAATGCCGTACTAAAAAGTAAGGTATAATTTTCTTTGTATGCGCGATCTTTCGGAACTCGAAAATAAACTTCAAATACACTTTACCGACCATGAGCTCTTAGAGCGGGCGTGTATTCATGCCTCGTATATCAATGAGCATCGCGAATTGAAGATTGGGCATAACGAGCGGCTTGAATTCCTTGGCGACGCAGTCTTGGAGCTTGTTGTTACCGAATACCTCTATGCACACTTTCCGAATAAAGAAGAGGGAGAGCTGACAGCTTTGCGCGCCGCACTGGTAAAAGGCAAGCATCTTGCCGATGTGGCTCGTAGGCTGGATTTGGGAGCTTACTTGCTGCTTTCAAAGGGTGAAGAAAAGTCCGGCGGACGCGAGAAAAATTATCTGCTGGCGAATACACTTGAGGCATTGATTGGTGCAATATATTTAGATAAAGGTTTTGCTATAGCGCACGAAGTTATTACCCGCTTTATTCTTGGAAGTCTCCAAGAGATAATTGAGCATGATTTGCATGTTGATTCAAAGTCTAAACTGCAGGAAATCACCCAAGAAAAATTTTCGATTACGCCAAGCTATCAAGTGCTCCTGGAAGAGGGGCCGGATCATGATAAGCTTTTTGAAATTGGTGTGTTTATTGGAGGCGACTGTCTGGGCAAGGGTAAGGGAACGAGTAAACAAAAAGCCGAGCAAGAGGCAGCGCGCAATGCACTAAAGAGGATGGGTAAGTTGCGCGTAGCGTAGTTATACGCTGAGCTGTTTAACCTCACCAATGAGCCGGCGGTTCGTAAAGCCCTCGTCTCGAGCGTGCATATATTGCACACTCTCTTCGCCATACTTCCAGCAGTACGAGATTTCGCGGCCCGAACGCATGCTCGGAAAATCGATAATGCCCAGATTGAGATCTTTGACCAGCACGCCAATGCTTTCGAGCTCATCTATGTTGTGCTCGATTTTCGAGAGGTACTCTTGCGTCCGCTCAATCTTTTTTAACACCTCTTCTTCGGGGACATTACGATTGCCGCGGTCGCGCTTAATTTCCTCGTGCAGCTTGGTCGCTAAATTCATCGTCTCTAAAGCATCCGACAAAATCGGCTTGATGAGCTGAAGCGCTCTGTTTGCTTGTTGTAGCGTGAATATCATACAGATATATTAGCAAAAACTTGTTCTAATGTGGAGCGTGCTATTTTGCCAAAAATAAGATCTAGTTCGTCCATATGGAAAAATGCCGGTGTTCCGCGATCGCAAAATTCTACAATTTGCTTCCGTAATGGGATAGAACCCAGGAAAGAAGTATGGAGTTTTTGGGCGGTAATGCTACCGCCGCCCTCTCCAAAAATCTCGCCGCGCATATTTTCTACAATGCCAAGCATTGGTACGTCAAGCATACGAACCATATTGCCGGCGCGCCGGACGTCTATGGTAGCGAGTGACTGGGGAGTGGTCACCAGAATAGCGCCGTCTACTTGAATTTGCTGCAGAATGGTGAGGGTGGAATCGCTGGTGCCGGTAGGAAAGTCGATGAGCAGTACATCCAGTTCGCCCCAAAGACTTTCTTTGAGCAGCTGCTGGATTATTTTAGAGAGTATCGGGCCGCGCCAGACAATGGCTTCGTCTTCTGTGGCCGATAGTCCGGCCATAGAGACGATTTTGACGCCGTACTTTTCTACTGGATGGATTTGATTGTTGCTGTCTGGCGGTGTTTTCGCACTGATATCAAAAATGCGAAAGAGGCTTGGACATGCGATGTCTGCGTCTAGAATTCCCACTTTGGCGCCCATCTTTGCCATAGCCAGAGCCAAATTTGCGGTGATAAAGCTTTTGCCAACCCCGCCCTTGCCGCTCAGCACACCCATGATGCGCTTGATGCCCGGAATTTTTTCTTTATGTCGTGACAGTGCCATTTGGGAATAGTGTAGCGCGCGGGCGCTATTTTTGCCAAGATTGAGGTTTGATTTTTGCACGTTCCATGTCTTCGCGAGCAAGAATAAAGAGGAGATCGGAGAGGCGGTTGAGGTAGGTGAGGAGGTGGGGATTTTGCGGCGCTTCGCGTTGCAGCTTTACAAGCTGGCGTTCGGCACGGCGGCACAGCGTACGGGCAAAGTGCAGATTTGCCGCAAAGGGCGGCCCGCTCGGCAAGATGAATTCACGCAGCGGTGGTAGGAGCGCCTCCCTTTTGTCGATTTCGTCTTCGAGCTTTTGGGTTGCCGCAGCTTCAAGGATGAGACCAGTTTTTTTCTCGGGATCGGCAAGTTCGGCACCGATGTTAAAGAGGGTATGTTGGATTGTGGTGAGCAGTGCATGTGCCTGCTCGCCCGCATGCACCATACAAACCCCAAGCGCAGCATTCAGCTCATCAACTGCTCCAATACACTCAATCCGCACCGTATCTTTATCTACCCGCTGCCCGCCAACAAGCCCAGTCTGCCCTTTGTCGCCCGATTTTGTGTAGATGTGCATTATTTTTTATTGCTGTAAATAGCGCCGAGAATTGAGCCGATTATTGCTCCGCAAGCCATACCAAAAAATGGAGCAAATGGTTGTGGACCATCCAATCCTGGGCCCACAATGAGTGTTGTAATCCAGCCAATGAGAATGCCTAAGAGTAAACCAAAAAAGATTCCGAGTAAGCTTCCCGCTACTGCACCAAGTACCATACGCGTAAACGGCGAGTATTTTTCAAAGCACATAGATAAAGTATGGTTATATGTTAAAATCCACCTCGATTGTATCATGTTCCTTTACACATGGGCCCGTAGCTCAGAGGTTAGAGCAGTCGGCTCATAACCGATTGGCCGTTGGTTCAATTCCAACCGGGCCCACCAGTCTTAATTTTTATCCTCAAAAAACAGCTTCCGGGGCGAGGCCGCATTCTATTAAATCTTGAGCGGTCAAAACAATTTCTCGCAGACCGCTTTTTTCATCAATTACATTTGCATTTTTTATTTTTTCATCGAGCACAATATTTGTTTTCTCTGCATCGAGATGGTCGCCGGTTAATAAGTTCTTGAGTAAGATTTTTTTTGCGCGGTCGGGATCTTCTTCGTCCGGGGGGAGCAAGGGTACTGCAAGTATTAAGCGTGCATTGTGGTGGAATTTTAATTCCGGAATTTGAAAAAGAGCAGCGACATCTTGCGTATGGTATATATTTTTCTTTCCAATTCCGACTATGCTCGAAAATGCTCTTCTGAAGCCCATAACGACTTCAACAATGGGCAATCGGTTCTCTTCCACAAAAAATGTTTCCGTGCCGAATTCAAGGGTAGCGTGCAATTTTTCTCTGATGTCGGTCCGGCTTGCTTCTACCTCTCTTGCGTGTGAAGAATGCGCTAATAGCTTTTCAATGAATAATGAGAGGAGCTGGGGACAGTCGGCAGCATTTTGCATAGCCCGCAAATCATTAATAATCTCGTCTGCAGATGTGCCAGATTTTTTAAGTATTTTTTCTGCAAGAGATGCTGTATTTGTATTGTCTGTAGGTGTTTGTCCTTCACGTATAAGCCTGGCGGCAAATCTCCCAAGCTGCTCTTCGGTAGGCCTAGCCTGATGGCTCATTTGCTGTATTAAGATTTGTAGCTCAGGCGAAATACCTTCAGTGAGGAGCAGCTTAAAAATTTTGGATATAACTTCGGCAGGAATATCTACGGCTGTTTCGTCTTGGCACAATTGTGTAATCGGCTCCGGATTGTCTGAATAGCCTTGGGAAAATCTAAGTTCAATAACATTATCTTTGGCTGGATCTTTCCCTCTAAATTGAAGAATATCTGCCATAAGTGTATATCTTTACAATAACGATTTGAAAAAAGCAAGATCATTTACAAAATATAAGAATATTGTTATAATAAAAGACGGCTCTTAATAAAAAAACTATGTTTGGTATAGGAAAACTTGGTGATGGCGAATATTTTGACTCGTTGGCGCGTCAATTCAAAAAAGGCGGTCCTCAGGGTAATAGAGTTGCATTGGTAAAATTAGATACAGGTGATTATCAGCGAAAACAATGGATTGAATTTTTACGAACAGAGCATCTCCCTAATATTCGTGCCAGAATTATTTTATCTTTGCGAGAAAAGGATTCGCGCTTGAATGAAATTTTTCTTGGCAAGTGTGAAAAGAGCATTCGAGATAAAGCTCAGAAATTTGCTCAAGATGAAATGCGTAATAATCCTCCGTTGACGCTTGTAGATAAGCGTTTAGTAACTCTTGAGAGTCTGAGTGAGGAATGGAAGAAGTTTTTGCGCACGGAATGTATGGAGACGATAGAGAAGCAGGTTGCAAAGATTATTTTTAATGATTTGCCTCAGGATTTTCAAACGACTATAGATAAGCTCGCTGAAGAGGAGATTCTTAAGAGGGCTGATCGTGAAGTGAGAGATCAGGTTATTGAACAAGCCACAGCGGCTTCGAGAGCCGCAATTATTTTGAATGGTGGGCTGTCCGAATAGAATGTGATTCACGCTTTAGCGTTGGCTGCCAGTTTCTTTATAAGTGCCCTCAATAAAATGTTCAATAATGCGGCGGTCGTTGGGGGCGAGATCGTCGGGTAGGCTGCGGATCGGAAATAGACAATCGGCTGCGTCATTTGGCTCGGTTGGATTAAATTGCCCTCCAAAGACAATATCGATGCGATTTGTGGTGCTTATTTTTATGGCTGTAAGATTGCTGCGTAAAGCAATTTCGCGTCCCCCTCGGAATGCAGCCCGCATGCCTTCACTTGGACTGCAGTAGGCCGGCACCGGTCCATTGGGCAAGTTCCACATACCGTCTTGGCGGCGCAAGAGAATGGTATTGTCGTTTGTTAGTACCGCCCGCGAATATGGCGTTGGCGAGTTCCAGAAAATCCAACCGCAATTTTCTGTATCTTGGCAGCGTGAGCGGCCAATGTTTTCACTCCACCCAAGAGGTGCTCCACACTTAATACAGTATTGCGCAAGATCTACCGTATCTGCATTGGCGGCATCCGAATCAAAATCGATGTGATCGATACCGCTGCTCCATGGATATTTTCCTGCAAACCATCCTTGCCCAATAAATTTGTGAGAGCTAAAGCAGAGTTCCGGTATACGTGATTCATCCCACAGTGCTGCATCCGATGCATCATCTGCCGGAACAAGATCTCCATCTTTTTCTACAGATGCAAGCCAGCTCAGCACGATATTATTCATTGCAAACCGGGCATCTGTGTGCCGTAATGGATGACAGGCTCCAACAAAGCGCAGCAGACGAACAGCGAGGCTGACCTCTTCTCGCGCTTCGCGGACTGCCGCTTCTCCCGGATCTTCAAATGAATTTACAAAGCCTGCTGGCATGGCCCATTTGCCTTTGAAGGGTGGCGCTTTTCGCTGGATTGTTACCAGACGACTCTGTTCCGGATCCAGTGCATCCTCTCTGCGTTGAATCCGCAATGTGCCGTTTTTTTCTCTCTCTTCGACATCCTCGTGCCCCACCGGAATCATCACATTCGCAGCAGGCTGCGGAGCGTCTTCGTGCTTCCAATGGCAACGTGTACAAGCCCATCTGCAGCTGCCCTCAGCATCAAAGCTTAGTGCGGCTCCGCAGATTAAGCAGAATTTCGCAGGTGCATGTTCCGGATTGTCGTAACCTTGGGGAAGATTGCGCATTATCCAATCTCATATCATATAGATACTGTCTTGACAATAGGCACTTATTGATTTATAGTTTCGGTCTATTTTTTTAAGTATTTTCTATGAGATTATCACTCGCAATCGGCGCCTGTTCTGTAGCTGCAGCCTGTGCAGGGAGCGAATTTGAGCTGTGCCCTGAAGGAAATAATACTGTTGATCAAGCCAATGTTGTGCTTATGGATGCAACGAGCGATGAAGTGCAGGGTGTCCCTAGAATTGTTGGCGAAACCGGATCAAAAAATATCAGTCTCTTTGAAGATCTTGGTTTTCCACATCCCGGTCTAACAGAAACTTCCACGACTTATCATGATACAGAGGAACCTAGCAAATTTTCTCAGGCAGCTCGAAATGCGGCCGCAGAAAGGGGAGAGCGATTACTTGTAACAGCACAAAGTTTGGATGATAGGAGGATTCCTTTTGGTCGACTGGTCGAATGGATTCGGACTGCAGAAGATCCAGAGAGCGTGAGGCTTCTTGTTGCGCGTCGTGTGTTTGATGAATCAAATGGAATGAGTGTAGCTGAGAGAGCGACCGAGCGGGAGCTAGAGGTACGAGGGGAATCAGCTACAGTCAAAGAGGGCGCGGGCGACGGAAAGAAAATTGTGATTGAGAGATGTGTTGATGGCGGCGCACGCATTCGTGAAGATGTTGCTGCAATTCGAGCGGAAATAGATGGCCGGTTCTATTGAAGAATTCAAAGTTGCTTTTGTTTGAAGCTCGCTATCAGAACTTTGAAAATTGTTCTCATGTGATTTGCAATGAGATTATTTTCAATAATGATTCCCGATAAATCTTCCGGAGCATAAGAGATCAAAAGAGTTTTGTTCCCAACAATCGCAGTTGTCAGCGCAAAAGGGTTTTCCTGAGGATCGACCATGATAATTTCATCGTAAACACTTTCAGCTTTTTTAATATAATTTGCAGACTGCAATCCTTTATTTAAAATCATTTTATTTTTGTGCGTATGTTTTTTTGAAGCCGGAATGTAAATTTGTTCAATATACTCGCGTACCTTTGGGTGCATGTTGTTGTGGCTCGAAATAAAGTACACGCTTTTGTCTTCTTTGCAGCATTCATCGATTGTTCTATACAGGCCCTCCAGGCCCTCAAAGTACATTACCTTCGGTAACGGACTGCTTGTGTTTTGAATACTTGTAAGTAACGGGAGGACATGTTTAAAATCGGTCTCTAATTTTTTTGCCGCGGCTTTTTTTTGCTCAATGGTGAAGGCAATTAATTCCGGCGTAATGGCAGTATAGTACGTTGTATTTTCTTTATTCTGCTTGGAAGCAAAACCTTTGTGGATGAGCTCGCCAAAAATAAAATTCACGGTCGAGCGCGCAAGATCCGTTTTTAAAGCGATCGTACTTGCAGTTTGAGATCCATGCTCTAATGAGCAAAGATAGACCGTAATTTCTTTCTCGCTCAACCCTAGGTCAGTGAGAAATTGAAAGAGATTGTCCTGCATAATATGAAATTAGCGCCAATAATAGATGACGCTTATTCGGCTTGTCAACAAGCTTTTAATTTGCCTGAAGGCTGTTTGGCGGCAGTATTTGCTGCCGCATATTTATCATAAATAACAGGTGGGCTTCTTAAAAGTATTCCTTGGCAGGTTTGTCAATTATAAAGCCCAACGTATGCTAACTTTCTTATGTCTACGGGAACTGCGACACAATTGGATCTTGAAGTAGCGAGCTCAGAGGCCACCGGCCCGCTAGTGCCCACAGTGCCCACTGCAACCTTTGCCAAAGTTTCGAGAGCATTGAAAATATCCGGCACTTTTGCTGCGACTGCATTGGCAGCAAAATTTGCTATTGGCCAGTTTGTAAAAGCTGATGAGATAAGAGAGACGCCCCCAATCTCTGCCATTTCTTCCCGTTTGGATTCAACGATTGAAAATGAGCATTTACTGCTCATCGAAAAACTTTTAGCCGATATTTTTTCGGTTGCGAGCGGGATCATGTTTGCATCGGCTACCCTGATTTATCTGCAGCAAAAATTGTTGTTTTTGAGACAACGTATTTGTAAAGAGAAAATAACATTTTTGGTTGGTGAACTTGCTCAAGCTTGTCGCAATCTTGAGCAGGCACAGAGAGAAATGGAGGAGAGTGTTGAGAGACATAAGAGCCAAGTTGATGATTTAGAAGGGCATATTCAGACCCTGAAAGGTGAGCGAGATACGTTGAATGACCAAATATTAGTGCTGCAAACGCAACTAGATAGCAAAGTCGCTGAGGCAGCTGCGCTTATAACTCAGTTGCAAGGCAAAGATGCGGAAATTGCCCATTTAAAACAACTTTCAGAGCGTTTTGATGGCTATGAAGATGCTACGGTTTTGGCTTCTGCAGCGAATGTCTCTGCGAAAATGGCCGAGCTTGCACGATCATTTCATGTAGAAATTGAAAAGCTCGTGACCGATGGTCCTAAAAGAGGAGTACGCCTTATGTTTGCTGTTAATCCAGATTTGCAAGATAGAATTGAGGCAGTGCGGACGGAATTAAGTCTGCTTGTTTCTACATGGCTAAATGATGAGTTGCCTGAAGAAGAAAAAGCGTTTAACAAAACAGTGTTAGCGCCTTTTTTGGAAAAATTCGAATCGGTTGAGCGGCTGTTTAAGGCTGGTCGGTTTGTTGATGCTCTTGAAGAAGTAATAGGATTGGCGGCTGTTATACAGTACTTGGTTGCAAACAGTGCCGCTGAAGAAAGTAATGCAAATGAATTCGATCCCACTAGTTTTGAATCGCCGCAAGCTGCATGGGCTGCTTTTCAAGCCAACTATAAAAGCTCTACGGGGCATGCAGTTTCTTCGGGTTGGTTAGATGCGCAGGGAATGCTGCTTAATTTTTTTGACGTCCTTGGTTTAGTTTTTGAAGATGATTATGCATGGTCTGAGGAGTCGTATCGAGAAATAATTAAGCCCTCATACAAAAGAATGAGCCGAGAGTATCATCCAGATAAGAATCCTGGTGACTCAGAAGCCGCGGAAAAATTCAGATGGATTGCTGAGGCGAATACGGTTTTAAGTGATGAAAATAAAGCGAACGAATATCTTACATTGCTCAGGATTTATAGAAAAATATTCCCTAACCATTCTTAGATATGGCTAAATTACGTGCTCCAGGACTGGGAGCAACCGGTGCGAAGCAGTTAGCAGCTGGAGCTGCAAGTTTGACAAGAAGAGCAGTTCAGTCACCTGCGCTTTCTTCACAACTACATGATGAGCAATTTGCAGCTTTCAAAGTGGATAGCGAGAAATCTACTTTGCTTGCGCAGTTAAAAAAAGAAGGCGATGAGGAGCACAAAAAAGCCGAACAAGAGCAAGCCCAGGCTGAATTTGAAAAGCAGGTGGCGCAGGAGATAGATGCACTTTGTGAAGATTCACGCCTGAGGGTGGCATTTGTGCTCGATTATACTGCGAGTACTATCAATGATGTGCGCCAGTTTGTTAGCGACTTGGTCCGTTTGAAGGCGATGTTAGATGAGAGATTCGCAAGCGGTGTAGACTTTTTGCCAGTTGCCTCGCGCGGCCCGGCCGGTGCTCCACAAAGTTTAGTGGGTCAGGTGAATGATATGGAATTTTATGATGATGTTAAGAATGTACAGTATAATTGGCCAACTCCCATTGGGCATGGCATGGCAGAAGTGGTTAATCGAATATTTTATAAAGAGATGGCACCTTTGGCCGACGTGCAAGCAATTGTGGCAATATCTGATTCGTCCTTTGAAATTTTCGATACACATCAATCAATGATAGATGCTCTGCGAAATTCAAAAGTTGCGACCGCGTCTTTGACAAGTGCAGAGGTGCCGTCACATGTAGAAGCACTAAAGGATTTAGGAGAACTGGGATGTGTAGTAGATCGTGCTAGGCCGGAAATTGATCCTATGAAATTAGTATTTGAGTTTATTATGAATACTCGTGATGCCGCCGTGCGGCCAGTTGCTGAGGCTACTGTCAAAACGAGGATGCAGAAAAGAAGACCGAGTGCACAACTTGATGGTTTGCGCCTGCAAGGAGGCAGAACTTTTGCAGAGCATTTGAAGCTTAAGGGCCACGCTAGAGAAGCAGCGAACGTTATTGAGGGAGGACAGCTAAAGATGCTTACTTCGGGGCGATGAAGACTGATTGCGTAATAATAAATTTATTGTATAATTAAGGTATGTTTTCTAACAAAGGGCTTCGCGAGGGCGCTGCTTATCTAGATAGTGCTGTAGAGGCCATTCGCAACGGTGAATATTATCCTATTGGTTTGATGCCGCGGCAGATTGATTTGATTGATCCATTTACCAGAACCACTGATGTGGTTGCTTTGCTTCGTACGCTCCGTGCGCGGCAACATGGTTTTACTCATGCTGTTGTTGCAAATCCCTTTGCAAATATTCGCTTTGAACTTCGCCGCAACGAAAAAGAACAATCATCAGATGCCGATTATCTAATAGAGCGAGAAGCTATGTCCCGTGCTCGGCTCTTGGCTGAATACGATCGTATCCTCTATGAATCTATTCAAGATGTATTGGATGCTGATCCTCACGAAGCTGGCCGGCGGGTTCCTGTTTTGGTGATGTCAGACTTAGTCGATGATAATCTTTTCCGTGCAACTGTTGATAGAGTTTGGGATCTCTGCCGAAGTGATGAGTTTTTTGCAGAAAAGATATATTCTTGCGTGCCTGAATCTATGCGTCCGAAAAAACATAAAAAAATGAATTTGGCGGAACTAAAAGCTTTGCCGGGACAGTCTTTTCATAATGCTTGGGGGCGAATGGATTATGTGGTTCATCAAATAGCATACGTTGCGTTGATTGGAGGAAAAAAATTGGGCCACGCGCGCGAGCAAGATTATGATCAAATAACTTTTGAAGTCGCACAGCGGCTGGGATTTCGTCAGTACGATTTGTCCTTTGAGGAGATGCCTGTAGCTGAAGCCCGAAGAGAAGTTCCTTATGCTGCAGTAACTATGCAAAGCGCTGCTATACAAAATGACGCGCTCGGTGTGATGAGGTCGTTGCAGCCTCTTCACCCTCCTGAAGGCCAGTTTGATTATGATATGGCACGAGCCCAGATGGATTATTTAAGATCTGAAATCGAATTTTCAAGTCAAGTTTATGTTCAGATGCTCCGGCGCTGTAATGAGTTACAAATTGATGATAATTTGAAAGGGCAGCTTTTGGAGGCAATTATATTTCGTGCAGTACGTGAAGCAGTCTTTAGTTTATCGAACAGTCCATACCCTTGGTGGCGTTTTATCTTTCATGAGTCAGGGCTTTTAAAGTTTCTTAAAAGACGCATGACGATAGAAGAATTTGAAAACTCCGCACCACTGTTGCCATTTCGCTGTGAGCGCCTGCGTGATGAAAGTGCAGAGAGCTTTATGGCGAGATTTGTGAATGGGTTGATTCACAATAACGGTCCTGAAATTGCTGGTCTCCCAGAAAGGGGGACACGGAAAACTTTGTGCAATTTGATATATGATTTTGTGAACGCTGCTGCTGGAGAACATGCTGAAGCTGCAAAGTGGTTGCTTGACTATCGTGGCGCTTTTCATTGGCGATTATTGCACAAGGAAGTTCCCTGTGTCCCAGGCTACTCAGCAGATCAATTTCAGGAAGAGCGCTTTAAAAATTTGCAGGAATTTCTCAATGCGATTCGCGGAACTAGATTTGAAAATATTTATAGGCAATTGGTGGAGATGCCTGAAATTCCTGAGTTGGAAGAAGCTGCAGGCGATGAAGCTGCCGTGCGCCAGCTACTGCAATCGCCATTTTTAGGCGATGAAGTAAAGAAATATTTTGCTGAGCGAATGTCATAAGGCATAATACAAACTCATTTCATATGACCGCCTTCCTCACCTTCGCCACAATTCACATTCTCGGCATGATGTCGCCCGGGCCCGATATGGCCATTGTGACGCGGAATGCGTTGAAGTATAACCGGCGTATCGCGCTCTTTACCACACTTGGCATTGTGCTTGGCTTGATGGTGCACGTGAGCTACTCGCTACTTGGTTTGAGTGTGATTATTAAGCAGTCGATTCTCTTGTTTAATCTTGTGAAGTATTTGGGTGCGGCCTATTTGATATATATTGGATTGAAATCGCTTAGAGCGAAGCCGCAACCTCTGCATGAAATTCAAGCGCAAGTTGGCAAAGCGGCCCGTGCGCAAACAATTACTTCCGGCGCGGCACTCCGTATGGGATTTTTGTGCAATGTTTTAAATCCAAAAGCTACGCTCTTTTTATTTTCGCTCTTTACGCAGGTGATGGCGCCGAATACGCCGCTGCTGATTCAGTCGCTCTACGGATTTTTTATTTTGGGCACAGCATTGATGTGGTTTGGTGCGCTTGCTCTTCTCTTTTCTCATGCCGATATAAAGCAGCGCTTTGCAAAGATTCAGCACCACATCGAGCGGGCATTTGGTGCGATTTTGATTGCGCTGGGATTAAAGGTTGCGCTTAAAGAGTAGCATTATACAAAAATGCAGCAGGGCTCTTGACAGGAGTAGGTGATCGTCTATAGTTATTTGCCATGACATCACCTGGAAATCACATTTTATTGGTTACATACGATCCTCTTTTAGGTGAACTTATTCCGGAGATGTTCGTTGGCGAGGCGGATATTCCGCCCTTTGTTGTTGTACATACGCTCAAAGCAGCGCAGGATGAATTAAAGAGCCAAGTATTTGCTGTTATGATTACTGATTGGACGCGTATACCGGGGCCAAAAGCTATAGCGGCAGCACAAGAGGCAGGCGTTCCAGGTATTCTTGTTATGAATGGCGGACTGGCTACTCCAGAGGAAATTGTCCGGCTTGGTGTTGAGAGTATACCGAAACCTTGTTCCATAGAGGAATTGATCGCAGCTGTACGCAGACTGTTAGAAAAGCAGAAAAAATTATCGGCCTAGTGTTTCATGCTCGGGTATACTTATTGTATGGAATTTCCCGTAAAGCTGCCGCCGCCTATTTTAGAAAAAGCCGCTGCTTTGAAGATTCTGCCTGAGGATATTGAGGAGCGTTTTGTGCGGGGGAGCGGACATGGCGGCCAGAAGATTAATAAGACATCGAGTACTGTTGTGCTCAAGCATTTGCCGAGCGGCATTGAGGTGCGCTGCCAGAAGCATCGCGAGCAAAGCAAGAATCGCTTGTCGGCATATAAGTTATTGATTTTAAAGATAGAGGAGCGGGTGCGCGGTGCTGAATCTGAGCGGGCCAAAAAAATCTTTAAACTTAAAAAGCAGAAACAGAAGCGGAGTAAGCGTGCCAAAGAAAAAGTGCTGCGCGAGAAAAAGGCGCGGTCGGAGATTAAAGAGTCGCGTGCTAAAATCCATCCATGAAAAAGGCGATTTCAACAGAACTGGCCGGCGATCTCTTTATCTTTGCAGAGGCTTTTCTGTGGGGGCTGTTTCCGATTATAACGATTTTGGCCTATTCCGCGCTTACGCCACTCTACACCGCGGCAATTAGTACCTTAATTGCTGCCATCACTTTTGCTTTGATTTTAACGTTCCAGCGCAGGTGGCACGAAATTGCCATTAAGTCGGTATGGCCGGATATTTTAGGCGCCACGATTATTATCGGTGTATTTTTTTACATTTTGGTTTTTGTTGGATTGCGGCATACCTCAGCGGGCAATGCGAGCATCGTCGGATTAATGGAGGTCTTTTTTTGTTTTGTTGTTTTTAGTCTGCTTGGAAAAGAGCGCTTATCGGTGGGTAAAAAGATCGGTGCTGCGTGTATGGTAATTGGAGCCTTGGTAATCTTGCTGCCAAAGCATACTGCGCCAAATTTGGGTGATATCTTAATCTTAGTGGCAGCAAGTTTTGTTCCTTTTGGAAATTATTTTGCACAGCGTGCCCGCAAAAAAGTCGGATCGGTGACTATTATGTTTTTGCGCAGTATCATGAGTTTTGTGGTTTTGCTTGTCGTGGCATACTTCTTTGAGCCATTGCCCGGCCCGGACGTATTGCGTAAATCATTTGTCTTTTTAGCCATTAACGGTTTGCTCTTGCTTGGATTTTCTAAATTGCTCTGGCTCGAAGCTATTCATCGCATCCCCGTTACCAAAGCTATTTCACTCAGTTCAATCTCGCCTGCCTTTACCCTGCTCTTTGCATTTCTGTTTTTGGATGAGTTGCCGACCGTCGCACAAATTGCCGGATTTTTTCCAATCTTTGCAGGCGTATTGCTTTTGACACGAAAATCATGAGTATCTATTTTGCTTACATTGCGCGCTGCGGGGATGGATCGCTGTATTCCGGTTATACGAACGATATTGTAAAGCGCGAGCGTGAACATAATGAAGGAGCAGGTGCCAAGTACACCCGCGGACGCGCTCCGGTAAAAATTATGTATTCCGAAAAATTTGCCACTCGTTCGGCAGCCATGAAGCGCGAGTATGAATTTAAGCAGATGGGGAGGAAAGAAAAACTTGCCTTATTTTTGTAGCGTTCCGCGCATCTTAATAAGTCCTTGAATATCTTTCTGCTGCGCCGTGCTCTTTTCGACTGCCGTGGTGGCATCGTGATTTAAACCGCGCTCTTGCTGAATTGCCGGTGAGGAGCCTGCCGGCGGTTTTCCGGTGGCAATTTTAAAGCCGCGGTACTTCAGTTTAATCTCTTCCCAGAACTTGCCGGGCTGTTTGTATCCGTAGGCGCGATACTGACCGGGCGGCACTTTTCCTTTTGTATCGACATGCTCGGTAAAGTGTTTTACCCACTCATCAAACTGTTTGTAGGTTTCATCGTCGATATGCTCTGCTTGGTTTAAACTGTACGGCCCGCCGTTGCCAAACTCTGCGTAGCGCCAGAGCTGATCCGGAACTTCGATGCCGCTATACCGGCACTGCCACACCAGCGGACGGTACGCATCGCGCATATTTTCAAACGGTTCATCTTCGGGATCAAAGTACTCTTTATGTTTGAGAAATTTGGGCCGGCCGTCGCCTTGTACTTCGTCGCCGCCGCCGTCGCCATAGCAAAAAAAGCCTGCAGTGCGTCCTTCTAAATGGTTTACACTGAGTTTTTCCCACTCCGGTGACTGTTCAAGCTTCATCGCAAGTTCGGGATCTTTGTGCTTAATAAGATCTTCGCGAGGATTGCCGCCGTTCATGCACACGAGGCGGTCGAACATTAATTTAAGCGTACTGCTCGAGCTGTACCAATTGACCGGGCCGATAATTGCCCATGCATCGGCAAGATCTAAACGCGGATACATATCCAAATTCCACATAAGGTCGGGTTCGGCTTTGGAATTTTTTTCGTAGCAGTTGCACGGCCATGTGCAGAGGGCCATTGAAGTCGAGACGCAGCCGTTACACGGTGCAATGCGCGGACGCTTATAGACATTCCCCAAGTCTTCAACATCGACTTCCCATTCGGGCGGCATCATCTGTGCCATGCGCAACATGAGGGCACGCGCTTTAGAGTCGACGCCCGGGCAGTCATACTGGCGCCGGTTGCTGCCTGCAATGAGAAAGACGCGGATTCGATCTCTGCTGCTTGCTTGCCCCGCCGTGGCGGTGGCTTCAGCGGTGGTTCCACCTTGCTCTTTTGTTTCCATACTGCGTATTGTATCACAACCGCGTGGTTGTCAATTTGACTGATCAGGAAAATTGATTAATATCTCGGTATGTCAGAAAGTGAGCCGAAAATTCCTGATCTTGATGCCGAAACTGAGGCATCCGTGATTTTACGCCTGGCGCCTGGAAAGGTTACGCCAGTACGTATTTTAGGAGAAAAATTCCGCGCACGTTTAAATCATGCCGGCGGGCTTGTGGTTGAAGATGAAGAGCAGCCCAATACTTGGGTGCTTGTGAAAACCATGCGCGATAAATTGCTACGTGCAAACCCGGCTTGGGGAGAGAGAAAATTTCAGCAGGCACTTGCGGCAATAGCTAGTGTTAGGCAGAAAAGGCTAGCAGACAGTCCTGCAATAGCTTCCCGCTCATTGGTACAGATTTTAAGCGATACCATTGATCCTCCATTGCACCTGCGAACAGGAAGTATTGGAGATTGTAATTTTTTGGAATTGCGGGCGAAAGAGGGAGCGCGGGTATCAGGACCATTTGCCACACAGATGCCATTTCAAGTTGATCAGGCGATGCGAAAACTTGGTCAAGCCATGTCAGCTTATGCTGCAGAAATAGATGCTACCAAATTAGTGTGTGCATATTGGATACCACCACCTCGGCTTGAGCTGTTGCGAGATTCACTAGGCGTTGCCCCTGATTTATTTGGTAAAAAAACATATGCTTTTCTTGCTCATGTACTTGTAAAAATTCGTGACAATGATCGTACTTCTTTAGAATACTTTGTAATGAAAATTAGTTGATCTGCGCCGTTTTAAACTCGTTTGTAGATACTAAATTCATATTCAATATCTTTTTCGCTCTGCACTTCTGATCTACTTTTTTGTTCAAACTTTTGCTTATCAAATAAGGGAAAAGAAGTGTCGCAGTCAAATTTTTTATTTATTTCGGTAAGGTAAATTTGTGCGCAGTCAGGATGTGTAATCGCCTCGCTAAAAACTTTTGTTCCGCCGATGACAAAGCACTCTGCTGTATCTTTTTTTTTCGCGAGCTGCAAAGCTTCATCCAGAGAGCTGGCGCGTACGACGCCATCTGGCAGTTCATAATCTTCTTGCCGCGTCAGTACAATATTCAGCCGATTTTTGAGCGGCCTGAATTTTTTCGGTAGTGACTCCCATGTCGTGCGGCCCATAATTACCGCATTGTTGCCCTCGCCAATAGTAATGTGCGAAAAGTACTCCAACTCATTTGGTAAGTGCCACGGCAGCTTACCATCTTTGCCAATGCCGTACTCACTGTCTACCGCTGCGATGAGAGAGAATTTCATGATTTCTTGCTATACCGCCACAGCAAATTTAATAAATGGCTCGTGTACGTAGTTCAAAATTTCGAAGTCTTCAAACTGCAATTCCCAAAAAGGTTTACGCGCAATTTTTAGTTGCGGCAGCGGGCCGGCTTTGCGTTTGAGTTGCTCTCGCAATCCTTCGATATGATTGAGATAAATATGTGCATCGCCCATAGTGTGCGTAAAAATTCCTGCTTCTAAATTGCACTCTTGCGCCATCATATGCATAAGTGTTGCATAGCTTGCGATGTTGAACGGCACACCGAGCGCAATATCCGCACTGCGCTGATAGAGCTGACAATCCAAGCGGCCGTTAATAACATAAAACTGAAATAACAAGTGGCACGGTGGCAAAGCCATCCGCGGCAAATCTGCAGGATTCCATGCACTCACAATCAGCCGCCGCGAATCTGGATTTACCTTAATTGCATCGATAACCTGTTGAATTTGGTCGATGTGTGATTTGCGGTGGCGACCGGTCGCTTCATCGTACTCAAAGCGCTCCCAAAAGCGCCATTGTTTTCCGTATACCGGGCCAAGTTCTCCATCGGCATCGGCCCAGGCATTCCAAATTGGCGTATGCTGTGCCAAATCGTCATTAATATTTGTTGAGCCACGCAAAAACCAGAGAAGCTCGCGCACTACGCCATCATATTTCACTTTTTTTGTGGTGAGTAAGGGAAAGCCCTCGCGCAGATCATACTTGCGCTGCATACCAAAGAGCGAGATGGTTCCCGTGCCGGTCCGATCTTTCTTTTCTTCGCCGTTTTTTAAGACCTCTTCGACGAGGCTAAGGTACTGTTGCATGTAAATTCATTATTACTTCTTCTAGTTTTTTCGCAATTGTTTCCCGTCGAAAATGTTGCATAGCATATTCGCGGCCGGCGTGGCCCATTTGGGCGGCTACTTCGGGATCATCGGCAAAGTAAGTAATGTACTTCACCAAATCGCGCGGATCTTCATCTTTTGCCACAAAGCCGCACTGCGCTTCTTTAATAATAGCCGCGGTTTCGCCTTCTAAATTAATGATAATCGGTTTGCCGCCTGCCATATAGTCAAATACTTTTGAGGCCAGCGTGCGGCGGAATGTTTCTTCTGCTTTGTAGGGAATGAGACAGAGGTTACTGTGTGCGATGTAGGCGGGAATTTTTTCGTGCGGCTGGATGCCGGTGAATGTTATATTTGTGAGCTGTTTTTGCTGAGCAAGTTCGCGCATTGATTCGGTGCGCACACCCGAACCGACAATTACAAAGTGGATATCATCGCGCTTCTTGATTTGTTTGGTGCCGTGATGGAGTAGTGAGGCCGCTTCTATCATCACTTCCGGCGCTTGGGCGAGGCCGAGGTTGCCGGCATATAAGACCACAAATTTATGGTGCAGGCGCTGCGGGAGGGGATTTTGTGATAGCGCTTTTTTCTGGGCTTCTTCCGAAAAAAGTTTTTCATCTACACCGTTTGGAATCACGTGTGCCTTTACATGATGCTGCGTTGGTAAGCTTTGTAAAATGCCGTCCGAAGTTGTGGTAATGGCATCTGCGGCCGCATAGGTTTTTTCTGCCAGGCGTTCTGCAATGTTGAGCAGATGTTTGTTGTGTACGGCTTGTACGTCGCGGATCGAGGCCGGCCAGATGTCGCGGATATCCATCACGAGGGGCACCTTCCACATTTTTTTTGCTTTAAGTCCAATGAGTGCGGTAAAGAGCGGGGGAGAGGTGGCCCATAGTATATCCGGTGCCGGCATTTTTTTTGCCTGCCGCATGCCATTCATAACAAATGAGAGATATGAGGCAAGCCGCCCGGTAACGCCCTTCTTTTTTGAGAGAATTACTGGAACGCGCGCAATGGTTACACCGTCCATTTCTTCTTTGTGGAAGCGGTTTTTGTACCCTTTATATATTTCGCCATCGGGATAATTTGGTGCTGCGGTGAGCACCGCAACACCGTGGC
>PCVQ01000021.1 GCA_002796025.1 Candidatus Peregrinibacteria bacterium CG11_big_fil_rev_8_21_14_0_20_46_8 | reverse complement strand
CTTCCAATCTCCTATCTTCTAATTCACTGTCTTGTGCACGCCTCAACTGGCCTATAATCGTACGCACCATCGGACCTTCAATAAATTCCGTACAAGCAATTTCAACAGCTCCATGTGAGATCAATTTAGGTGCCAGCGAATTTGAAATTGATAAGTCCGGGGGAAGTTCGCTGCGGCACCGCAATCCATGGTTAACAGCTTCGCTAAAATCAAAGTCACTATCTCTCTTAAGTACTTTCAATGCAGCCGCTCGATATCTAGCTTGATGTTCACGTATCACTTTGTTTGCAGGGGCCGTCATATCTAGACCCAACCAAACACTACCAAAGCGCCCACTGCCTAGTTCACGCTGGACTGTATAATGCACATCACCTACCTGTATCGATTCCCCCATTTTTAGCATAGACGCCTTATACCATACCGCCGCACAATGTCAAGCAATTCTGTCAAGTGGCATTTGAGCCAGACTTCCCTATTGCCCTTCTGGGCTTTTACTGATTAGATACACACATATGGAGCCACTACAACGTGTTGACTACAATGCACTCGATGCTGCGAAAAATGCCTTTATTGAGGCCAGCCGCTCGACCCTGCAATTCGCTCAAAAATATGGATTCGTGCCGGATGAGCGATTGGGCGCGAGCGCAAATGTCTTTCAGCTCGATTTAAAACCATTTTTAAAAAGCGGTGCAGAGCAGCTCTTTATTACCCTATTACCCGAAGGACTTGGCACTGCCGATGATGCACGGCCGGATGATTTGAGCGATGCAGAGGCGATAACATTTTGGCGCAATATTGGAACAAAAACGGTCTCGGTTATGACAAACGATGCTGCCTCAACCGGCATGCAGACGATTTTAATTTCACTCTATATGCCGAGTGCGCGACCAGATTTGATGTTTCATAAAAACTTTATGCAGGGATTTTTGGATGGATTTGTTGAAGGATGCCGCGCTGTTGGCTGCGTTTACTTTTCTGGAGAAACGCCCCAGCTTAAAAGCAAATTGTACGAAGATAAATTAGATATTGCCGGCGCGCTGTTTGGATTGATGCCCGCAGGTATTGCACCTATTTCATCGAGCAATTTAAAGGCGGGAAATAAAATTGTCTTTGTCGAAAGTTCCGGCCCGCACGAAAATGGCTTTACCACGCTTCGAGATCTCGCAAAAAAATTACCGCAAGGCTATCGCACAAAAATGCCGAGTGGCCGCGAATTTTGGGAAGGCATTAATGAGGGATCAAAACTCTACACGCCGCTTGTAGAAAGCATCTTAGATGATGGCATTCACCCGACAAACATTGAGCCCATTACCGGACACGGCTGGCAAAAATTGATGCGCCCGGCACAATCGCTGCGCTATGTTGTTACTCAAATGCTCCCGATGCTCGAAGTTTTTGAATTTGTAGAACGCGAATCGGGCATGAATAAAGAAGCAATGTTTACCACTTTTAACTGCGGAACCGGCCTAGCAATATTTGTTGAGAGCGATGAAGAGGCCCTACGCATTGTGGAGCTTGCTCGTGCGCAGAAATTAAATGCAGTTGTAGGCGGTTATGTTGAAGTGAGCGAATCGCGCGAAGTGGTCTTACAACCGCTAAACATTACTCTACACGGCAAAGATTTCGCACTTAAAAAATGAAGCGACGACGCATCATCCTTGCCTCACGCTCACCGCGAAGACGCGAACTTTTGGCGCAAACCGGAATTCAGTTTGAAGTAATAGAAAGCCCGTATGAAGAAGACATGTCGCTGCCGCTCAAACCGCGCGCTTTAGCACGATTTTTGGCAAAAGAAAAAGCACATGCGCTGGACCATGAAGACGCCATTATTATCGGAGCCGATACCCTCGTAGTTTGCGCCGGAAAAATTTTCGGCAAACCAAAAACACATGCCGAAGCACGCGCAATGCATCATGCCTACCGCACTACACATAATACCGTCATTACGGGCTTCTGCATTCTCGATACTAAAAGCGGCCGCACGATAACACGCTCGGTATCTACTAAAGTGTGGTTTAAAAAAACCACAACGGACGATGAAATCGACAAATATATTGCAACCGGCGACCCATTCGATAAATCGGGCGGATATGCAGTCCAGGGCAAAGCCAAGCATATGATTGAGCGAATTGAAGGTCCGGTCGATAATGTTATCGGCTTGCCGGTTGTGTCGCTATTGCAAGCGCTCAAAAGCTTCATAAAATAAATAAAATAAACGTAAGACATCGCAAGCTGTAGCGTTATAGAAGGCCGAACCTTAACGCTCTTAGTCATGAAAGCATACCTCAAAGACCTCGGCATCAATGTTGTCATTGTGATGCTGCTTAGTGCATTTGTTGCGATTCATCTCTATCCCGAATCGACTGTTCAGACGATACAGGCATTTTATAGCGATACTCAATAATCATTAATCATTTCTATATGAAAAATATTTTATTCGGTTTTATTTTGGGAGCACTTGTCGTTACTTCGGTTGTGCAAGTTGCCGCATCTTCTCATGTATTTCCCGATGTAGAGGCCAACAGCTGGTATGAAGACGCAGTCTATAATCTTCGCGACATCGGTGTTATTGCCGGCTATCCAAATGGCACCTACGGGCCTGCACGAAACATTAATCGCGCCGAGGCAGCGACCATGCTCGATTCCTACAAAGATTTTGCCGTAAAACAGTTCCGCGCATTCCCACAGGTAGAGGCACCGGCGCAGGGAGAAATTGAATATCTTGTATGTGAAGAACCAGACACGGAGCTGCGAATTTACCAAGAACGCGCATGCGGACCTGCTAATAACTGCTGGGCAAATTTCTATAATGCTGACGGCGAACTCATTGAAGAGATCGCTAATTTTGGGCCGCTCGAACCAGTCGCTGCACCCCAAACACAAGTGCGCAACTGCATTCACACGACATTCGAATACTTCGATAAGTATATCGAACTAAATGTACAGCCAGTGCCCACAAATTAAAGCGGCCACTTTGCATCATTTGCGCACTACCTGACGAACAGGTATGCTTATCCAAGTGAATGTAAATATTCACGCTTCATATTCCCTAATATTTTTTCTATGAAGGATTGTGCTAAATGGTCGCCGCTTGTACTACGCATTGTACTTGGTGTGACACTTATTCTTGCCGGTATTAGTAAGCTCATGAATCCTGCAGGATTTGTTGAACTTATCACAAATATGGCACCTTATTTGCCGAGCAGCCTGGCAACAGCTTACGGCTATGCGCTGCCGTATGTAGAATTGGTTGTGGGAGTATTGACGCTTGTTGGCCTTTGGACGCGCTATGTAGCGTGGGTTGGCGCGCTTCTATTTGCAAGTTTTATAATTGGAGTAAGTGCTGCAACGCCTGAAGTGCCATTTTTTCTCGATCCGAATGCAACGCGCATCCCGAATAAAGACTTTGCCTATCTTGCCATGATGATCTCTTTGGGGCTGACAGGTGCTGGTATGTGGTCGATCGATAAGAAATGCAAGAATTGCTAAGTAAATAAATGCGAGCGCCACTGCGCGAGCTTATAATAGGGTGCCGCTCTCGTTTCACGGGGACGGCACTCTTTTTTTGCGCTACAATAAACGCATGCCCGACACGCTCTTGGCAAAAAACAAAAAGGCCTGGTTCGATTATGAGGTTTTGGAAAAACTTGAGGCCGGAATTATGCTCTCCGGTGCCGAAGTGAAATCTGCAAAAGCCGGCCGTGTTCAATTAAAGGGCAGCCATGTGACTATTGAGGGTGGTCGCGCGTGGCTTGAAAAAGCACATATTTCACCGTACGACTTTGCACGCGGCCAGGAGTACAATCCAAATCGCCGCCGCCAGCTCCTTTTACACAAAAAAGAATTGCTCCATCTTGCAGGTTTGCTGAATGAAAAAGGCATCGCCTTAGTGCCGCTCGAGTTGTATCTGAAGAAACAACTTATTAAACTAAGTATTGGAGTATGCCGCGGTAAGAAAAAATATGACAAACGCCATGATCTCAAGAAAAAGGCAATGCAAAAAGAAGTCGCCCAAAGCTTGAAATCAAGCCTGCGCGAAGGGTAAAGTACACTCCTTAATTATGATGCAACAAAGTTCACTATTTGGCGGCGAGGAAGATGGTACGACACTTCCAGCCGCTCCATCCGTAAAGAGCCGCAAAAAACCATCCCCTAAACCCTCTTTAAAATCTATGGATACCGCAACGATCTCAGAGACACCAAAAAAAATTAAGCAGCCGTCAAAATATTTGAGTCAACAGTGGCTGGAAGATGTTCATCAGCGTTTAATTATGGGTGTACGCAGCTATTTCGATGCAAACCGCTATAAGCGTGCAGTTATTGGTGTTTCGGGCGGGGTCGATTCGGCACTTACATTAAAAATTGCCGTTGACGCACTTGGCGCTGAAAATGTTTCTGCGCTTATTATGCCGGAACTGAGCGTAACCAGCGACGAAAATTGTGTGCATGCCAAAATGCTCTGCGAATTTTTCGGCGTACCATATTACTATGTGCCCATTAACAGTTACGTCTCATCTTTTATCGATCTGCCATGGGAGCCGAATCATGTTGCAATCATGAACTGCAAAGCGCGCATACGCATGACTATGCTCTATAGCCTTGCCAATAGCGAAAAGGCTCTTGTACTGGGAACTTCAAATTTAACCGAAATCTTATTGGGCTACGGAACAAAGTATGGAGATTTAGCTGCAGACATCGAAGTAATTGGAGAGCTGTACAAAACCGAAGTTATTAAAGTAGCAGAATATGTGGGCTTACCGCCGGAAATTGCGCACAAAACACCAAGCGCGGAGCTGGTTGCCGGCCAGAGCGATGAAGAAGAGCTGGGCGCGCCGTATCCGGACATCGACAAAGTACTGATGCGCCGCGAGCTTGGACGCGAAGGGTGTGTAGCGCATGGGCTGCCACTGGCACTGGTGCAATTGGTATTCCGAAGAATGGATGATAATGGACACAAGCGCGCGATGCCGCCGGTGATTGAGAGTGTTGCGAGCCGATAACACATGAAAATCCCCCCTCTCTTCATCGGACGATTTCAACCCTTCCATCTTGGACACCTTGATGCGGTTCAGCAAATATTGGCGCGGGAAGATTTTTTTTATATTGGAATTGGAAGCGCAGAGAATGCACGCGAAACAGAGAATCCATACACGTGCGGCGAGCGGTATGAGATGATTTGTGCAGCACTGAATGCTGCTGGTATTGATCCAAAGCACTATGCAATTTTGATGGCGCGGGATGTTAATGATAACAATGCGTGGGTGGCACATCTCGAAAGAGTATTTCCACAATTTGGTGATGTCTATATTATGGATTCGCCGCTGGCAAAAAAATTATTCCGGGCGCATGGCGCGCATACTGTGTTTAATTTAGAAAAACGCATTAATGTTTCGGCAACAGAAGTGCGGCGGCGTATGAAGCTTGGTGAAAATTGGCAGGAGCTTGTGCCTGCAGCTGTAGCTGAAGCAATTGAAAAAATAGGATATCCCGTTACAATAAGCACAAACTAAATTATGGAAATTAACCCTCTGATTTTTCGGGCATACGATATTCGCGGTATTGCCGAAGGTGACTCGGTGGACTTGTCGCCCGAAGCGATGTACGCCATTGGCCGCGGTTTTGGAACATATATGCAGCGGAAATCGGGTGATAAGCAAAGCCACCGCCGAGGCGGGGCAGGCGGAGCAAAGGGGGCTCAAAAATTTGTTGTAGGCAAAGATAACCGGACGCACGGGAAAATTCTGCATGAGTCGTTCATTGCCGGATTGCTCAGTACCGGCTGCGATGTACTGCATGTGGAACTGGCAAGCTCACCGATGATCTACTGGGCATCATGCGTTTTGAATGTGGACGGTGGCGTGAATATCACAGCAAGTCACAATCCTAAAGAGTATAATGGCGTAAAATTAGTCGGCAAAAATGCGCACAGCATTTGCGGTGACGAGCTGCAAGAAATTTTAAAACTTATTCAGCAGGACGACTTTATTGAAGGAAATGGACAAGGCCGGCTAGAGAGCGTCGATATCTTTCCTGAATATTTAACCGATATAAAAAAACGGGTAGAGATGGCTAAAAAGTTAAAAATTGTAATTGATGCCGGCAACGGCATAACCGGAAAATTTGCGCCGGAACTTTTCCGCGCTCTGGGCTGTGATGTTGTTGAGTTGTACTGCGAGCTGGACGGAACATTTCCAAACCACGAAGCGAATCCCGAGGCAGAAGAAAATATGGAAGAGCTGAAAAAACGCGTTGTTGCAGAGGGGGCGGATCTTGGTCTGGCCTTTGACGGCGACGGCGACCGCGTAGGCGTTATTGACGAAGGCGGAAAATTTTATGCCGCGGATCTGCTCCTTATTCCGCTGGCCCGCGATTTGCTCTCACGCAATCCCGGAGCAAAAATTATTTTCGATACCAAGACTTCCAAAATTATAGAAAATGATATTCGTGCGGGCGGAGGCGTGCCGGTGCGGTACAAAACCGGCCACTCGTTTATCGAAACCAAAATGCGCGAAAGCGGCGCACTGCTTGCCGGTGAAACCAGCGGACATCTCTTCTTTGCAGAAAACTGGTATGGCTTTGACGACGGCATGTATGCAGGTGCGCGGCTGGTGCAGCTTGTGAGTAAAAGTGAGAAGCCTTACTCCTCTTTTTATGAAGGGCTACCGCAAGTACACAACACCCCGGAACTCAAAATCCCCTGCTCTGACTCTTCTAAATTCCGGGTAGTCGAAGATGTGAAAGAGTACTTTGTAAAGCGGTATCCATGCCTTACAATCGATGGCGTCTGGATCGACTTTGGCAACGATGCCTGGGGAGCCGTACGCGCCTCAAACACAAGCCCGTATTTAACGCTGCGGTTTGAAGCCGGTGATGAAACAACCTTACAGCGCTGCCGCGAAATTGTTGTCACAAAATTAAAGGAGTATCCCGAGGTGGATTTGCGGAAGGTGTGATCTACGCTTTACATTGAACAAACCATTCCGCTACAAGCTCTTTAAAGCTCTCAAAAACGAAAGCTACATATTGCTTTGCGGGTCCAAACGCCTGTCTCCCCCCAATTTTGGATTTATTTTCATATATTCTATTTAATGCTTGGGCTCTATTGTCATGTATTAAATTTAACCCTATTGCTCTCATTTCGTAGCATTGATTGATACTACCTCCTTCTATAAGAATTTGTTTTGCTCGCTCAATCCAAACTGCCACTTCTCTTGTCATTATTGGAGCAATTTCTTGCAGAAATTTTTTCGTATGGTGATTTATATCCGGCATGTCATCTAAACCGAACTCTCTTTTCATATCCAATGAAAATTTATCTAGCCCGGCAACTTTCTCTTCTTGTTCGGGCGTGAGCCCCATGACTGCTCCAGGTGCATTTACTCGCACACATGTTCCATCGGCAAATGGAGCAGACTCTAGCGCAACGCCGACTGCTTGAGCTCCTCCTTCAAATAAAACTCTGCCATCAGGTGTAACTATTACTCTTCCTCCGCCTCCCCCCGAAGTTGCTAATGAATTTTGCACTGCAAGTCTGGTAGCAGTTGCTTGAGAATCGGGACCTTCTGCACACATAACATAATCGCCTCCTTGTTGTAGCCCTTCTTGCCGTATTCCTAAAATGCTTAGAGCTTCCGATCTAGTTCTGGAATTTTCAACTGAAACGGGTCCGACATGAGGGGTAGCCGCGCATGCCTCTAAAAGAACTAGTCCAAGGGCTGCAAGATTTTGAGGTGATTTCATAGTTTTATAGTTAATAGAAAATATTTCTATAGAATATTCTCATTTTTGTCAAGCCCTCTCTCGATAACGCCTTTCTGTGTCGAAGTGCTGTATACTGGGCGCATGGAGCCAAAATCCCCTGAAGAGCTAGTCTCACAGCAACATGGCCGCGCTACAACTTTTGATGAACTTTGGCAGCGGGCACAGCAAGAAATCAAATCACAGGAGTACGCTTTGGCACGTGCAACACTTATGGATATTTTAGATATATGCCAAGATCTGCCGCGCGAAAAACGGGCCGAAGTTTTGGCGCTGGGCGGCAAGATCGGCTACTGGCTGGGCGACTATAAAGGTGCGAAAGATGATTGCAATGCTGCACTACAACTCAACCCGCGCGCAGACGACGCACACATTACCCTCGGAAAAATCGCAACTAACGAATATTTTTTTTCTAAAGCGCAGGGTCACTTTGCCACAGTGCAAAAACCGAATTCAGAGTGTGAACTGGCCCTGTGCAGACTCCATATTCGGCTGAGGAATCCATCAAAGGCGCGCCAGCATTTAAGCAGCGCTGCGGGAAATATCTCTGCGTCTCATCCCGAATTCAAACTCTATGCTGCATATCTTAACTTGCTGGAAGGCAACACCGCCGCAGCTCAGCAAGCACTTTCAACCAGCAAAGAAATTTCAAAAAACCCCGAAGCTGCGATAACGCTTGCAGAACTCATGGTGACTGCCGGACAGTATTCCGCTGCACAATCGCTCTTGAATCAACTTCAAACAATCATACCAGCCAACGATCAAATTTACGGACTCCTTGCGCAGTGCGCATTTGCACAAGGCGAATTTCAAAGTGCCGAACAATATGCAAAGCGCGCGCTTATTCACAATCCCATGAATCTCTTTGCTATAACCGTACAGATGAAGGCAAAGACACGCCAAGGCGAATATGACGATGCCGAAGAGCTCGGCCTCCGCATTTTGCAGCTTGCGCCCGAATATCCGCTGGCGCACGCAAACCTTGGCGATGTTTATTTTGCACAGGGAAAATTTGACGAAGCCCGCTCTGAATACAAAGTTACACAGCAGCACACCGGCGCAGATACCAAAGGCTCCAAACTTCGCAGGGCCCGCATGGCCTATATGCTGGGAAATTATGATGAAGCACGCAGCGGCCTGGAACAACTCCTAAACACGAGCGACCTTATTTACGACGACGCCATCGCCGACCTTCACCTTATATATAGTATGCTCGGTCTGGACGAAGAGCGCCAAAAATTACAGGCAAAGATGGAGACGCGGCGCGCTTACTCGCATAGGATTGGCACGATTCTGGCACAAGTTACCAATACCAAAGCGTAAACATACGCTTACCCTACCCGCACACCGTACACTTCTCCCGCTCTTCTTTTTTGCTGTCTACAATTACGCCCTGTTCGCACTTGTCGCACTGGCGCAGCGGCTTATCCCATGTTGCAGTTTTGCACTTTGGAAAGCGGTTGCAACCCCAGAAGACACGGCCGCCTTTGCGCGTGCGGCGCTCGACCAAGTGTCCCTCGCCGCAGCCCCAGCACTTGATGCCGGTATCGTTCACAATAGCTCTAATGTTTTTGCATTCCGGATATTTTGAGCAGCCCAAGAACGGACCAAAACGTCCGCGCTTCACCTCCATAGCACTGCCGCACTTTTCGCATACTTCATTTTTATGCTTCTCTTGGAGCTCCTTCAATTTTTCATCTTCCTCTTTTTGCTTTTCGGGATCTTTTCCAAACGGCTTGGCATTTTTACACTCAGGATAACCGGTACACGATAAAAATTTTCCAAAGCGTCCCAACTTAATTTCCATTGGCTTACCACACTTTTCACAAACCTCGTCGGTTTTTTCGGTAATAAGATCGTGCTTTTGCAATTCGGCATCTTTCACTTCAATATTTTTGTGGAAGGGACCATAAAAATCTTTCATGAGCGGCCGCCACTCTACTTTGCCTTCGGCAATGGCATCCAAACTTTCTTCCATCTTTGCCGTAAAGTGAATATCGACAATATCCGGAAAGTGCTCAACCAAGACATCGTTTACTACCTCGCCCACATCGGTCGGCTTGAGCTGCTTTTGCTCTTTCTCTACATAGCCGCGTGTAATAACCGTAGAAATTGTCGGTGCATATGTAGACGGACGCCCAATCCCCTCACTCTCTAACTTCTTTACCAAGCTTGCTTCGGTATAGCGTGCCGGCGGTTTGGTAAAGTGCTGCTCGGGCACAACCTGCTGCACATCGAGCTTTTCGCCCTGCGACAGCTCCGGCAAAATCTTTTCTTTATCTTGCAGCTCTTCTTCAGGATGATCGCGCCCCTCGGTATAGGCCTTCATAAATCCTGCGAATTTAATGGTCTGACCGGTCGCACGAAACTGATATTTTGTATTCTCAACAATAATATCGGCACCAACCTGCTCTAAAATCGCCTGCTGCATTTGGCATGCGAGCGTGCGCTTCCAAATTAAGTCGTAGAGACGGTGTGAATCTTTATCTAAATATGCTTTTGCATCTGTTGGAGAAAGTGCAAGATCGGTAGGACGAATGGCCTCGTGCGCCTCTTGCGCACCCTTCTTACTTTTATACATGCGCGGTTCATCCAATACATACTCCTTGCCGAACTCCTGCTCAATTACTTGGCGAGCCTGATCCAGCGCAACCTTACTCAAATTCACGGAATCGGTACGCATGTAGGTAATGAGACCCGTTGTCTGTCCTCCGATCTCAACACCTTCGTACATCTTCTGTGCAAGCATCATCGTCTTTTTTACCGAGAAGCCAAGTTTGCGCGATGCCTCCTGCTGGAGCGTAGAAGTAATAAAGGGTGGCGATGGATTACGCTTTACCTCTTTTTTACTCAGCTCCCCAACGAGATGCGGCTTGCCCTCGATGGCACTCATAATTTCTTGTGATGCGGACTCATTATCGATCTTTGCTTTTTCGCCATCTATCTTATTTAGTTCAGCGGCAAATTCATTCCCGTCTTTAATATAGTGGGCCGTAATCGACCAGTACTCCTCAGGTTTAAATGCACGGATTTCGCGTTCACGCTCTACAATCAAACGTACGGCAACACTCTGCACGCGGCCGGCAGAAAGTCCGTAACGAATTTTTTTCCATAACAATGGCGACAACTCATATCCCACAAGCCGATCCAAAACGCGGCGCGCCTGCTGCGCATCGATGAGGCGCGCATCAAGTTCGCGCGGATGTTCAAGCGCATTCAAAATCGCGCCCTTCGTAATTTCATGAAAAACAATTCGCTTTACGCGCGCATCACCATCATCAACTTTTAAGGCCTTTAAGAGATGCCATCCAATCGCCTCTCCTTCGCGGTCTTCATCAGTTGCGATCCAAATAGTAGTATTGTCTCCAATCTTTGATTTTAATTCGGTAATAACCTTCTTTTTGTCGGTCATTACTTTATATGTGGGCTCAAAATCTTTTTCGATCTCAACGCCGATTTTGGATTTCGGCAGATCACGCACGTGGCCCATAGATGCTTTTACCACATACTCTTTACCCACAAAGCGGGAAATAGTCTTCGCTTTTGCGGGTGACTCTACGATAATTAAATTCTTTGTAGGCATAACGGGCGCTATAATTACTGTTAAAAGAGTGAGACAGCAAAGATTCTCAATTGCATACTGAGGCTAATTGTAGCATAATCAATTTTCCCATAACAAAGCCATAAACTCGATTTTGCTCTTGGCGCGTTTGTAATTTTATGTCGTGCAAAAGGAGAGAAAAGAAAAATTATTGCATAGAAAAAAATCTTTTTACACAGCTTTTACCATGATTTTCGCTCTACTGCGTGCTGTGGCGTTTTGACTTGCATGCTGATTTCTCATTCATATAATGGGGTGGTAGTTATTTATATCCCCTAATCCTTCTTAATTATGACTAAGCAGGACCTTGTAGCAGCAGCTGCAAACGCAACTGGTGTTACCAAACGCCAAGCTTCAGAAGTACTTGAGGCTTTGCTCGGTACTATTACAAAGGCTCTCAAGAAAGGTGAGTCTGTTACAGTTACCGGTTTCGGTACATTCCGTGTGAGCAAGCGCGCTAAGCGCATGGGTGTAAACCCACGCAACCCAGAGGAACGATTGCAAATCCCTGCAATGAAGCTTCCTGCTTTCAAGGCTGGTAAAACTTTGAAGGACGCTATCCGATAGAACGGATATTGAAAAAATACAGAGAGTCTCGTATTCGAAAGGGTGCGGGGCTCTTTTGTTAAGAATGACTTTTAAATTTTTAAATTATCATCTCCGCCCATACTTAGTTCATCTAAAGTTGGATCTCGGCTAAGTTCGCTCAGATTAGTTCCGTGTAAGTCCGGCTGCTGCAATGCAGCATGCGACGGCCTCAACGCTGTAGGATTTTTCAACTTCCAGTCAACAGCCACAGAAACTCTCGATGCCTGCAGCGCTCGCGTGACCAATGATCGAATTGCCCTACGAATACCATTACTATCCTCACGAAGCTGCTCAAATGTTGGATAAAATTCAACAGCGCGTATAGCTCGGCTACCCCTTCGTTCAATGCGGCAACCCTTCCGCTCAATAGTCCCAACAGCTGCCACCGTCTCTCCATCAAGCGTATAAAATTCCGGTACGCTCAACGATAAAAATGAGGTCCGCTCTTTTTGCTTATCGCGCAACATTCTATCTTGCAATGCTTGAAGCGCCTCATCGGCGTCTTTGAAATTTTCTAGTTTGGACATATTCGGAAAGAAACTTTAAATCAAAGAGCCATATCTGTCAACCATCGTTCCACGTGCTTCCGTTGATCTGCCAACACGATACCTTGTATAGTTCGTGCAACATGAAAGAGCTGCTTACAAAGATGCAGGCGCAGGCGCTTGCCGACATCGATGCCGCCCAAACAAAGGAGGCGCTGTATGAAGTGCATGTGAAATATCTTGGCCGTAAAGGCGAGCTAACGCTTTTGATGCGCGGCATTAAAGATCTTCCAAAAGAAGAAAAGCCGGAGATGGGAAAACTGGTAAACGAGGTGAAGGTAGCGCTTGAGGCGGCTTTTGAAAAAAAGGGGGCATCCTTGGAGCGCGAAGAGGTCGAGCGGAGTTTGCGCGACTCGTGGATCGATGTAACGGCACCGGGCACCGAATACAAAACGGGACGGGTACATGTCTTGAATCAAGTACAGCGTGAAATTGAGGAGATTTTTAGTGCTATGGGATTTGAAATCCAGGACGGACCCGAAGTAGAGAGCGAATATTACAATTTTGAGGGATTAAACATTCCGGAGCACCATCCTGCACGCGACATGCAAGACACTTTCTTTTTGAAGCGCAAAGCCGATCCGCAGCACGGACGGCTGGTATTGCGCACGCATACGTCACCGGTGCAAGTTCGCACATTAGAAAAGTACGGTGCACCGGTTCGCATGATTGTACCCGGACGCGTATTTAGAAACGAGGCGATCGATGCAAGCCACGAACATACTTTCAACCAAGTTGAAGGAATGATGATCGATAAAGATATTTCTATTGCACATTTAAAAGGTGTGATGGAGACATTTTTAACACGCTTATTTCGGCGCGAAACCAAAGTGCGGTTTCGGCCTGGCTATTTTCCCTTTGTGGAACCCGGACTAGAGTTAGATATGTCGTGCGCGCTCTGCGGCGGTGACGGCTGCCGCGTGTGCAAACACACGGGCTGGATCGAATTTATGGGCGCAGGCATGACACATCCGAATGTGCTGCGCGCCGGCGGTGTAGATCCAAATGTGTATCAAGGCTGGGCCTTTGGCTTTGGATTAACACGCCTCGCAATGATGCGCTACGCAATTTCCGACATCCGCCTCTTTGCAGGCGGCGACATTAGATTCTTAGAACAATTTTAACTATGTATATCTCTCTCAATTGGCTGCGTGAGTTTGTGGATGTGCCGCACGGCACAGATGCACAAGAACTTGCGAATACAATTACGCTGCATACTGCTGAAATCGAAGGCTACGAAGATGAGTGCAGCAAGTTTGCGAACATGGTTGTGGGGCAGGTCAAAAAATTGAAGCCGCATCCGAATGCAGACAAACTGCAGCTGTCGGAGACGGATATCGGTGGTGGCAAAATTGTGCAACAAGTGTGCGGCGGACAAAATTTAAAAGAAGGCATGAAGGTTGCGGTTGCTTTGCCGGGAGCAATTGTGCAATGGCATGGAGAAGAAACTGTGGAACTTAAAGAAGCAAAGGTGCGCGGAGAAACAAGTGTTGGCATGATCTGTGCAGGTGAAGAAATTGGGCTGGAGCCGGATAATCGCGAGGGGCAAAAAGAAGTCCACATTCACGATCTTTCGTATGTGGATGCTGTGGCGGGCACTCCGCTTGCCGATGCGCTTGGGCGCAACGATACTATTTTTGAAGTCGACAACAAATCACTCACCCACCGGCCCGATCTCTGGGGACATTTTGGGTTTGCGCGCGAGCTCAGTGCAATTTTCGATAGGCCGCGCAAAAAAATCGACCACCTATTCGCATCTTCGCTCAAAGAAAAAAAGAAAGAACTTCTGCACATAAAGATTGAGGATGCAGAGATTTGCCCCCGCTTCTCTACCTGCATGGTTTCAAATGTAAAAATTCAGGAGTCGCCGCAGTGGATTAAATCTCGCCTGCAGGCAATCGGCATCCGTCCAATTAATAACATTGTTGATATCACAAATTTTGTAATGGTCGAACTGGGCCAGCCAATGCATGCCTATGACCGTAATATTGTAGGCACCGATACCCTTAACGTACGTTTTGCAAAAGATGGTGAAACGCTTGAAACAATCGACCATAAAAAACGGACGCTTACCGCGCGCGATCCGGTAGTAACGGACGGTCAAAAAATTCTCGGACTTGCCGGAATTATGGGTGGCAAAGACTCGGAAATTTCGGACGCAACTACAGAAGTTATTTTCGAAGCGGCAAATTGGAATCCTATTATTATTCGCAAAAGCTCAACGCACCACATGCTCCGCTCGGATGCTTCTCAGCGCTTTGAAAAGGGCCTCGATCCAGAGTTGACCGAGCTGGCTATCAAGCGTGCGCTTGCCCTCCTTCAAGAGACCTGTCCTGATGCAATCATCACTACGCCACAACAGACGATTGGCGACTGGAAAGAAAAAAAGATCGTAATTGATTTAGATGTAGATATGGTATGCAAAAAAATTGGGATAGAGATTTCACCCAAAGAGATAGTGCGGATTTTAAAGGGGCTCGAGTTTGGAGTAAGTGGCAGCGGAAAAAAACTAAAAGTAAGCGTCTCGCCGCATAGAGCAACCGGCGATGTAGAGATAGCAGAAGATCTCATAGAAGAGGTGGCCCGGATTTACGGATATCAAAATATTCCTTCGCAACTCCCCGATCTTCCAATTCATATTCCTCGCGAGAACCGCACGCGCCAATTAGAAAATACAGCCCGTGATATTTTTTCGCATGATCTCGGCATGTTTGAAGCACAAACGTATTCCTTCTACGGCGATAAAGAAATAGACGATGCACTCCTGCCCAAAGAGCTCCATTTGGAAATGCTCAATCCGCTTTCTGAAGATCAAAAATATATGCGCATCAGTTTAATTCCAACGCTGCTTCGAGCTGCACATCACAACATAAAATACCGCGATGCATTTTCGCTTTACGAAATTGGCCGTACCTACATTGAGGACAGCAACTACTTTCCAAAAGAAGAGACTTTTGCAGGTGGTATTTTTATAGATCCGGCAAAGAAGGGGGAAATTTTCTATAACGCTCTTGGGGCAGTACAAGAGTTTCTTGCGCGCTTTAATGCCAGCAAATTCCGCGTTCAAGAAGCGCAAAGCGTTCCGCCTTATGCACATCCTAAAAAGTGCGCCGAAGTCCGCATTGGCAAAGAGGTAATCGGCACTCTTTACGAAATACACCCGCAAGTTCTTAAAAACTTTGGTATTGAGATCGCCATTAGCGCGTTCGAGATTAACCTTGCCAAGCTTATTGCATTAGATAGCAACATACGAACCTTTCATCCGCTGCCGCGCTTCCCCGGAATTGAATTTGATATTTCCGTTCTTGTAGAAAAGCGGACGCCGGTGCGAGAAATATATGAAATAATTCGAAAGCCTGACAATAAACTTTTGCAAAGCGTGAAGCTCATAGACATTTTTACCGGGCCCCAGCTTGGATCAGGCAAAAAGTCCTTCACATTCCGCCTTCTGTTACAATCTGAAGAGCGGACACTGACTGATGAAGATATGCAACAGGTTCAGGAGCGTGTGTATGGGGCAATAACCAGCGCAAACTTTGAGATTCGCGGACGATAACGGTATAATCCCGGCGCATGGGGAAATTTAGTGATAATTTAAAAAAGCACGTACATCGTGCAATGCCTGCCCACCACGAGCCACTCTGGAAGCGCATTATTATCTGGCTCTTACTTTTGGCAATCGCAGGAATGCTCGCCGGATTCTTTGTCTTTACCCTTGCTGTTGCAATTCTTTCGATAGGGCTGCCCGATGTGCGCGACTTTAATCAGCTTGCCGGCGTCGAATCTACTGTAATTTATGACCGCGAAGGCGGCATCTTATATACAATTCACGGTGAGGAAAACCGTCAATACGTTCCGCTCGAAGAGATCTCTCCCCTTCTACAAAAAGCAACGATATCAATCGAAGATGATCAATTTTATACCCATAGCGGTTTCGACATTCCGGGTATTTTGCGCGGATTAGCCCACGAAATAACGGGATTCGGCGCACGACGCGGCGGTTCAACAATTACACAACAGCTCGCCAAGAATGCCTTTCTTTCGCCAAAGCGTGTCTACACCAGAAAGATGAAAGAACTTATTCTTTCGATACGGCTTGAGCGCGCTTACGACAAAGAAAAAATCCTCGAACTCTATTTAAACCGTATTCCCTACGGCAACAATGCCTATGGCGCAGAGCTTGCCTCACGCGTCTACTTCGATAAATCGGCAAAAGACCTTACTCTTGCCGAAGCTTCGATTCTTGCATCACTGCCAAAGGCACCAAGCTTCTTTTCTCCGTTTGGACCAAATGTATTTTCGAGCCTCAATATCGACTTTGATGGCATTGAGGCAGAAAAACTACCTAGAAATATTGCAGATTTAGGTGAGCGCGACTTTACACTCGGCCTTATTGGAAGAGAAATTTCTTTTAGCGAAGATCATAAGCTCTACATTCCCGGGCGCACCGATCTCGTCTTAAAACGCATGGAGGATCTGGGTTTTATTGTAGAGGAGGAGCGACGTGCAGCACTGGCTGACCTCCAGGAACTCGACTTTAAAAAACATCGCATCTCTATTAAAGCCCCGCACTTCGTCTTTTATATTCGGGCGCTATTAGAAGAAGAGTTCGGCAAAGAAGTGGTTGAGCAAGGAGGCCTGCAGGTATATACGACTATCGATCCCAAACTGCAAGAGCTGGGAGAGGAGCTTGTTGCGGAAACTATTGAAGCCAAGCGAGAACAGCATAATGTCTCTCACGGAGCGCTGCTCTCGCTCGATGCCGAGACCGGACAAATTTTAGCTATGGTCGGCTCTGCCGATTATTTTGATGAAAACGGTGGCAGCATAAATCATGTCTTTTCGTTGCGGCAGCCAGGTTCGTCTTTTAAACCGTTAGTATATGCAAAAGCATTCCTTAACCGCTACTCTCCAGCAACAGTGTTATACGATGTCGATACGAACTTTGGTGCAGGCTACCGGCCGGATAACTTTGATGGAAAATTTTTAGGCCCGATGAGTATTCGGTATGCACTTGCACAGTCGCGCAACATTCCTGCACTCAAAGCCTACTTTCTTGCCGGCCAACAAGAAGAGATCATTCCATTTGTCGAAAAACTCGGGGTTACAAGCTTAAATCCAAATGGTGACTACGGCCCGCCGCTGGCAATCGGCACCGGAGAAACTACCCTGGCGCAAATGGTAACTGCCTTTTCGGTCTTTGCGAATGAGGGCAAATTACGCGACATGTACGGCATCATAAAAGTCGTGGACCGGGACGGCGATACACTTGTTGAACACTTTCCTGATGAGACACCGCCAAAAGAAGTTTTGGATCCGCAGGTTGCCTATTTAATAAGCAGCATCTTATCAGATACGAGCATCAACCTTGGACCGCGCTTAACAGTCCCAGGGCATGCCGCCGCTGCAAAGACAGGTACATCGAACAAGGAAATTTCGGCAAATAAAATTTTGCCTTCAAATGCCTGGACCATTGGGTACACACGACAGGTAGTCACCGGCGTTTGGGCCGGAAACAGCAATGGAGAACCAATGAAAATTGGGGGTGGAGGTTATAATACGGCCTCGCCAATCTGGCATCCTTTCATGATTGCGGCACATGAGGGACTCGAAAATAAACCGTGGAGAAAACCTTCTGAAATTAAAGAAGTAACCGTAAGCCGGGCAACCGGACTCCTGCCCGGACCACTCACCCCCGACCACTATAAAACAAAAGAGGAGGTAGCAAGTTTTGCCATCCCAACAGAAACTGAAGATGTCTTTGTACGGACCAAAGTAAATACGCTCGACGGGCTGCTGCCAACACCGCAAACTCCAGAGGAGTACATTGAAGAGAGACTCTTTATGAATCATAAAGATCCAATCGATACCTTTGCACTTTGGGGTCAGGCTATTCGCGGCTGGGTCGCAGCAGCGAGTAAGAGTAATCCAGAAATTCTACCATTCCCTCCTACAGAGACCACTCCAATATTTACCGAAGAAACACTGAAGAATAAACCGACAATTCAAATCACATCGCCGTCTGCTTTTTCTACAATCAGCGGGGCAAAAGTGCCCGTGAAGGTAAAGGTAAAAGCACCGCATGGTGTCGAAAAAGTACAATTCTTCCGTGATGACCGCTCGCTCCCCTACACTACTGAACGCGATGCGCCGTATACCGGCTTTGTACGATTTGGCGGTAGCGTAGACGAAGGCAAGCACCTCATCCGTGCCCGGGTATATGACTCAATCGGCTTCTTTGATGAAGCGGTAATTGAAGTGGATTGGGAGGAAGAGGAAGAAGATGATGACGACGATGAATGAAAAAAACAATTTTCATTTTGGGGGGATACGGAAGTACCGGCCGAGCCGTATGTCGCCGATTACTACAGAATACTGATGCAAACATCGTTATTGCCGGTAGAGATGTAGCTAGGGCCAAAACAGTCGCCTTAGAATTAAAAAAAACTTATCTGCCAGAGCGCATTCATACTGCGCAAGCGGACGCAGCAAAGTGCGCTGAACTTGTCGAATCCATTAAAAACATTGATCTGCTTTTAGTGGCGTCAAATACGCCTCAATATGCCAAAAATGTAGCTGCGGCAGCGATTGAAGCGGGCGTTGATTATTTGGATTATCATTTTAACCATAATGTTCCCGGCGAATTACAAAAGTTAGATAGTGAGGCAAAGAAAAGAAATAGAGTAATAATTACTCAGGCGGGTTTCCATCCCGGACTTCCAGCTACATTTGTTCGTTACGGCGCCAAATTTTTTGACACTTACGAGAGCGCGTTGATTGGTATGATTATGAATTCACCAATAGAAAATTCGGATTCTATTCTGGAGCTTGTTGACGAACTTCAGGAACCAAGCGGTGAACTATTCGAAAACGGCTCATGGAGAAAAGCAAAATTTCGCGACACTCATATTTTTGACTTTGGACGCTTTGGAAAAAAACAGTGCGTGCCTCTAAAAATGGTTGAAATGCATATCTTGCCGTCCATGTTTCCATTAAAAAAAATTGGAACATTCGTAGCCGGCTTTAATTGGTGCACTGATTATTTTATTTTTCCACTTGCATTTATTATTGGGAAGATTTTTCCAAAACGATCTCGCAATTTTTTGGCAAAATTATTAACGTGGGGTATTAATACTTTTTCGAGCAAAATTCCGGGGGTTGTATTTGTACTCGAAGCAAAAGGCAAATGCGAAAAAGAGGGAAAGACGTTACGCTTAGTAGCCGATCATCAAGACGCCTACGACTTTACTGCCATTAGCGTAGTAGCATGTATAAAACAATATTTAGATGGCAAAATTATTTCGCCCGGCGTTCACATGATGGCGGCAGCAGTTGATCCCGAGGAGATAATAAAAGATCTGCAAGAAATGTCGGTGACAATTTCACAAAGTCTCCGGCCAAATGGTGAATAAATCGGTATGGTCGGGATGCCGAGAGTCGAACTCGGGCTACACCCACCCCATGGGCGCGTACTACCGTTATACTACATCCCGCGGTGCGCGCATTATTATACAAAAATCGTGTAAGATAAAGGTATGAATGAGCTGATTTTTGTTATAGGTGTAGGAGTTTTGGCGCTTGTTCTTGGCGGACGCTATATTGCAGAGCACCTGCCGGTACGCCACACGGCAGAACGTGCCGACCGCACCGCCCCCAAAAGCAGCGACAAAGCCGAAATTACCCAACTCATGGGCACATTTGAAGAGGCAATGAATACATCCGATACGACGCTCATGAGAAAACTTATCGCCTTGGAAAACACAGAGCTGCAACGCAAATTCGATGAGCTGCTGCGGAATAAAAAAATTCGCTACAGCATACCACTCAAACTCATTCCCTTTATTTCAAAACAAATCGACACCAATACCTATCGCTTTTCTTTACCGCAGAGTGCGGGCGGCAGATTTTGGAAGGTAAACGGAATACCGGCACGCTTTACGGTCCAGCGCCGTGGCGGCACCTGGGTTATTACCGACTCCAATGTACCGGAACGCCTAAATGTAAAACACATCTTGCGGGCAATAGCAACGATCTTTGCTGCTATTTTGCTAATCAACGGGATCGTCTTTTTTCTTATTGCGACTCAGAATAGCACTGCCGTGACTCCATGATCCTATTGAGTACGTTCACTTCGCAAGAACCTTCCTGATGTACCGCGGGAGATGGGAAGATCGGTAAATGCAGTACCAATTGCTGTGCGCAAATTTTTAATGAGATGTGTCCAATCACCACCGCCTGAAGTTCGAGCAGCTTCAACCTGTTCTGCGCACAAAATGCGGGCAATACCGAGCGCCCTTGCCTGAACATCTTTAGAAAGCGTTGCCAACAATGATTTTGCCTCAGGGTGCACACTTAATGCGGCAACAATGGCCTCTACAGCTTCCGGAGTAATACTATCTTCTCTGCGTAATGGCCTTTTCATAAACATAGGTGTTATGAATAGATAAGGCCATACTATAAATACAATTTTATTATTTGTCAATAGGCCGATATGGGGCTTCGCGTATAAGATGCGCCATAAAGAGCTTAAGATATAAAAGTGGAATAAACCACTCTAGCCCAAGCGGCATTTCAAAAAGATATGCATTCATTACCAGTGCACCGGTATACAAAATAAAAGCAACGGGCCTGCGCAAATAGAGCGGCGTCTGAGCAATACCGATAGCGCCGAGCACAAGATATCCGTATATTATTGCGAATAAATCCCACTGTCCCGGAAAAAATGCCAGCATGATAAAAAGAGGCATATAAAAATGTGGAAGAATGAACTTCATGTGACTCTTAAAATTCTGCCGCTCTTTGCGATGCCACCATCGCTTGGCAGCATTTGTTGCATTTGTTGCAATCCCGCCGCAAATATCAAATACAAGGTATGCAGCAACTGCCACTTGCCAGCCGTTCCAGCCGAGCTCGGGTTGTAATCCAAAATAAAGCATAGTCAAACCTGCCGCTACTGCAAATCCAAATTGCAGCCACAGCTCAGCCGGTGTTGCTCCCGGACCGACAAGCCGGTCAATAAAAGCTCCGAATCCTTTTTTTCTCGGCGCAGGATATTGCCAATCAATTTTGCCAGCTTCAGGGTTCATTTTATCTGGAGATATGTAGTATCTCGAACAGTATAGTATGATCTATCTACTTTATGAAACAACTCAACATTGTATATCAAGATGCATCACTGGTCGCGGTTGAAAAACCGGCACGGATGCTCGCAGTACCAAATGCCGGTGACGATCGGGAAGAAAGTGTACAGAATATATTACGAGCACAGATAGAAAATCCACGCCTCTATCCTTTACACCGTTTAGATTACGCAACATCGGGCATTATGGTTTTTGGCAAAGATGCCGGTGTCCGAGCAGAACTCGAAGCAATTTTTCGCACCCCTACAACACGAAAAAAATATATAACTCTTGTGCGCGGCATTCCCAAGTATGCATCAGGAACGATTACGAAAAAATTGCGGGCGCGAAACCGCAATGTATATGTTGCAGCAAAAACAACATACCGCGTTGTACAAAAATTCCAGATACCTCCTTGCGCCCTTGTCGAAGCCGAAATATCGACCGGACGCAAACACCAAATACGTCAGCATATGGCATCGATTTTTCATCCCATTATTTTAGACAATGAATACGGTGACGAAAAATTTAACCGTCAATTTAGAAAAATTTTGCGCCTCGGGCGGCATTTTTTGCATGCAGCATCGCTGGAATTCATACACCCAATAACGCAAGAACACATCGTCATTGAAGCGCCACTGCCGCCTGATTTACAAAGTATAGTGAAAAAATTAAAATCGGTATGATGAAACAAAAGAGTAATTTTTTCTGTAAAGTTGCGCCGCTTTTTTTGGTGCTGGCCGTTGCGATTGCCCTACTTTTTGTCCGGCCTCAGCCAGCAAACGAGGTTATTCCCGCAGCCGAAATTCCTGCGCCGCCAAAATATCAGCCGCCGCCAGAAGATGTGGCAATCCGGCTCCCGATTCTTGTCTATCACCACATTGGACATGCAGAAACGTGGCGCGACAGCGCATATAAAAGTTTGTTTATTGAGCCGGAATGGCTCGATGAACAACTCAAATATCTTAAAGAAAATGGCTTTGAGAGTGTAAGCTTTAAAGCTGTGAGTGATTTTTTTGAGAGCGGGAAGCCGCTCCCAAAGCGGCCAGTACTCATTACGTTTGATGACGGAAATGGTAACAATTACACGAATGCGCTGCCGATTCTTCGCAAGTACGGATTCACAGCCACCTTTTTTATTGTGACGAATTACACCGGGAATGGGAGCTTTATGAATGAGGAGCAAGTGCATGAGCTTGTTGCTGAGGGACATGAAATTGGGAATCATTCTGTCTCGCATCAAAAAATGACAGCGTTAAGCGACGAAGCGCTGGCACGCGAAGCCACTCGTTCTAAGGAAATTCTTGAAGAGCTCTATGGAATTGAAGTCACTGCATTCGCATATCCATTTGGAAAGTATGATGAACGCGTGATGGAGACAGTGCGTGCCGCGGGACACAAAACCGGACGCTCCTTTTCTGGCAAAGATGCCCCAACAATTACACGCGGCAACTTATTGAATATGCCGGTGGTCAGCATTTGGGGAAATCTCCCTATGAAGACGTGGGACAAATATCTCTTTCCACCTACGCCCGCTCCACATACTCCCCAGTCTCCGTATTAACGCGAATCTTTTCGCCTTCATTTATAAAGAGGGGTACTTGAACAACCAGTCCGGTTTCGAGCGTTGCAGCTTTGGTTCCGCCACTTGCAGTATCACCTTTTACTCCAGGGGTTGTTTCCGTAACTTCCAACACAACCTTCGGTGGCAGTTCAACGCTCAGCGGCCGTCCGTCATGCTTTGTAACAATTGTGTTTTCTCCTTCCTTTAAATACTCAACAACATCCCCCAGAAGCTCTAGCGGCAAGTGGAACTGCTCATAATCATGATTATCCATAAAATATGCATTT
>PCVQ01000061.1:47980-48193 GCA_002796025.1 Candidatus Peregrinibacteria bacterium CG11_big_fil_rev_8_21_14_0_20_46_8 | reverse complement strand
TCGAATACGGTCCTGATTGTAGATAAACAGCAGCATTTTCAATTACAGATGCTATTTTATCCAATGTTTTTGGTCCAGGAGCAACACCTAACCACCCAGCAGGAATTCCAGTTGCATTTTCAAAAATCTTAACTTCAGCGTTTTCCAACATTCCTGCTTTATTTGGTTTACCATTTGTAATAGTATGGTCATAAGCAGAGATTACTTCTACGC
>PCVQ01000061.1:47353-47948 GCA_002796025.1 Candidatus Peregrinibacteria bacterium CG11_big_fil_rev_8_21_14_0_20_46_8 | reverse complement strand
GCAAAAACAATCTGTTAAACCAACCCATTAAACTAGATCTTTCCTAATTATAAGGGTGGTTTTGCGTCAATGAGGCTATCCCCTCCCTGCGAGGCCGGCGATTTTTTCGTTGAAGTCGAAAAAATTCAAAAGCATCCGAGCATCCCTTCGAAAAGTCCTCTTAAAGGATCGAGATCACGAATCACTTCCTGATCCAATCCTTCAAAAGGTATAAGCACGCAACAAACATTATTACTATATATTTAATTAATTTATCATTGAGATCAGCAGGGGGCGCAGAAGATATAACCACGAGGCTATTTAAAAACTGGAAGCCGAAAGTGAACACTAGGAGTCCCATAGAAATAACCCCAATTAAAATAAGAAGAACTTTCAATATAACTTTCATAATACGTACCTTACAATTTACGGAAGCAGAGGATTAGCGGTAGTCTCCGGAAAAGAACTTTGGCTTTAGAGAAAAGCATATCTATCCTTAAATAACGTGATTACCCAGAACTTTACAAACTAACATGTACTGATTGAGGCGGCCTGAAAATCCTTGGTGAGTAACTATCGAGATCGACCGAAAACCTTCAATAAATCGTCTGATATA
>PCVQ01000061.1:24299-47234 GCA_002796025.1 Candidatus Peregrinibacteria bacterium CG11_big_fil_rev_8_21_14_0_20_46_8 | reverse complement strand
GCATCGCAACACCGTCTTTGCCAATGCCATAGAGCGTGAGAAAATCGAGCTGTTCATCGTTGGCACCTAAATCCATAAAGAGCTCCAGCACCATATCGTGCACCTCGTCCGGACGCGCTGCCGGTTTGTCTATTTTATTCAAAACAACAATCGGCTTCAGTCCCAGCTCCAGCGACTTTTTCAAAACAAATTTAGTCTGCGGCATCGGCCCCTCCTGGGCATCGACCACCAAAATCACGCTATCTATAGAGCGCAAAACGCGCTCAACCTCAGAGCCAAAGTCGGCGTGGCCGGGCGTATCGACAATATTAATCTTCGTATCTTTGTAAAAGAGCGATGCATTTTTTGCATAAATAGTAATGCCACGTTCACGCTCCAGATCGTTGCTGTCCATGCTAACAGAAGCGTCGTCCACCATTCCGGTCTGGCGCATCAAAGCATCCACCAAGGTCGTCTTGCCATGATCAACGTGTGCGATAATTGCGATGTTTCTAATTTCCATAATTATGACGCCTTAAAGCTCTTAATCGTCTTTAAGCGCCAGGTGATTATACTTATTTTTTTTATACTGTCAACGCTCACTCTATATGATCTACGCACTCACGATATACTCCACGGGCTCTATTATATTCATCTCGACATAGCAAGATATTTGCCCGGCGGTCACGCAGGCGCAACTCGTTACCCGCTTCATCGGTCTCTGCCTCTTGGCGACAGGTATGGAATGCTTTACGCGCCACGCTGTAATCTTTACGGCATTCCAACACCGCCTCACGCCGCTCGCGCAGCGTGAGCGGGCGGTCAGGTTCGATATTCTCAACTTGTACAGATTCATCATCATCTTCTTCATCTTTATCTGCGGTTTCGCCGGATACGGGTGCGTCTGATTGTTCATTTTGAACTGCATCTACGGCATTCTCACGAGCCGCTGCCGCAGCTTTGTATTCCTCAATTGCACTTTCTGCATCTATCTCAGTATTATCTTCATCGAGACCAAAGTATCCGGTATATGTTCCCTCGGCCACAATTTTTCCTTCAATCGCCGCAGCAAACGATTCCAAACTACACCGCCCTTCACCGACAAAACTGGACAGATCGTCTTCTACATTTAATGCATAAAATTTAAAGATATACTCGTGAAGACCAGAGCCGGCCGGTGGTGTTGGACCGCCGTATGTTAACAGCCCAGAACTATTCGGCCACTCATAGCTTCCGCTTGGCCGCATAACTCCGGAATCCCCCTCATTAATAGCGCGGCGGTTTGCCGGAATTCCCGAAATACACCAGTGCACAAAATTATCTGCATCAGGATGCGTGTCGTACATCATAATCGCATAGCTTTCAGCTTCATCCCCGTCCGATGACCATGCAAAGTGAGGATTAATATTAAAGCCCTGCGGCTCTTGCGTATACGCGGTATAGAGCGGCATAAATCCGCCATCATCAAACGTTGTTGAAGATATCCGCAAACTCTCTTCTGATTGTGCAAAAGAAAGGAGACCAACAAGAACTACAGCCGTAAAAACACCAAAAATATGGGCTTGATAATTATTTTTCATAATTATATTATACAATATAATTACCTAATTGTAAAATCTTCAACCGGTGCAGCCATTTCTTGTTGCTTCACACGTATATCCACAACACGTGCCTGCTCCGGGCCGTGCCGGCACCACTTCAATTAACTTTCGCACTGCATCCGGCTCACCCTGTGCACACACCTCAACCGAACCATCAGAAAGATTTTTTGCATATCCTTTTATATTCCAAGCATCGGCGCGCTTTTTTGCTTCTGCACGAAAAAACACCCCCTGCACCTTGCCGGTAATGCGAATTATTACTTGCTCCATTTGCACTTGGTTACGAAATAGTATTAAAATTGATCAGTTATCCCTAACCACTTTATCATGGAAGGAAAATCTGCATGGTGTTGGCCCTCTACCATATTGCTGCTCATCGGCGGCTTAAACTGGGGTCTCGTTGGTCTTGGCGGCTTTTTAGACCGCAATCTTAATGTCGTTAATCTGCTCCTTGGCCAGTGGCCAACAGTTGAGTGGATCATCTACTTACTTGTAGGTGTTATGGCAGTGAAGGTTCTTGTTATGATGTTGATGGGAAAGAAGTGCTGCTAAGCGTTTTATATAGTAGGACGAATAAAAACCCCGCTTTACTGCGGGGTTTTTTAATGGATGATAAAATAATACATATGAAAAAGAACTGGATATTTTCTTTGGTCTTTTTAATTCTCATGGGAGTAGGAGCCTTTGCAGCGTACCGCTTCTGGCCTGGAATAAAACCGGTAGTTCTTCCTCCACCCTCAGTGGACATGCCATTGCAACTGCCCGATGGTTTTTCTATTGAAATATTTGCAGATGGAATTCCCAATGCCCGCGCCATGCGCTTTGATGAACGCGGAAATATGTGGGTGAGCGCAACGCGGAGTAACACGGTATGGCTGCTGGAAATCGAGAATGGCGCTGTAGTACGAAAAACTCCGATGTTTCAAAATTTGCAGCGGCCACACGGCTTGGCCTTTGATCCCAAAAATCCATTTACTCTTTATATTGCAGAGGAACATCAAATTGTACGTACGTGCGTGTACTGCGATGACAGTTCGCCGGAAAAAATTATCGATTTACCTCCAAGCGGACGCCATTTTACGCGCACACTCGGGTTTGGACCGGATAATAAATTGTATATCTCTATCGGCTCATCATGTGATGTATGTGAAGAGCCGGATCCTCGCTATGCCGCTATATATAAAATGAACCGCGACGGCAGCGAATTTGAATTGGTAGCGGACGGATTGCGAAATGCGGTCTTTTTTACATGGCACCCGAAGACAGATGCACTTTGGGCAACTGAGATGGGGCGCGACCGTCTGGGTGACGATCTGCCGCCGGATGAGGTAAATATTATTGAGGCCGGAAAAAACTACGGCTGGCCAATTTGCTACGGCAAACAAATTCATGACACAAACTTCGACAAAAATCAGTACATTCGTGATCCGTGCGAAGACACTGAACCCTCGCATATCGACTTGCAGGCACATTCAGCGCCGCTTGGCCTTGCATTTATTCCTAATTCCGATGATGTGCTCATTGCCTATCACGGCTCATGGAACCGCACGGTGCCCACCGGCTATAAAATAGTGCGCGCCGAACTTGATGCAGCGGGAAATTTTATTAGAATGCATGACTTTATTACCGGCTGGCTCACCGAAGATAACCGCGCCCTTGGGCGCCCGGTTGATTTAATTTTTCATGAAGGTGCACTCTATATTTCTGATGATAAAGCCGGTCTACTCTATAAAGTGAGCTTCCCTGCAGCTTGACGTAGAGCAAGAAAATCGTATACTGCTGACCTTATGGTCAAACTACCAAAACAATTTCGTGGCCCGGCAGAAGCTGGCGAACGCTGGATGTCATTTGGATATGCTACACCAGCGGAGCATTTAGGTGACAGAGGCTTTGAGGAATTAAAAAGAGTTTTTAATAAAACTGCCAAGAAAGAAAGAGAATTTCGTCTGGCATTAGAGCAACAATCAACAGCTGATATGCTGCGGCAGTTTATTGGAGCTGTCCTGAAAAATACGCAAGTTAGTAATGAAGAACAGCAAAAAGTTGCATGGGCACGCTTTTATCGTCAGCAGCCCGATACTCGATTGCCATTACAACGAATTATTATTGAACCGTATGCACGGAATATATTTAGCCAACGCGATGCACATCCTCCAATCGAAACACCTGGTCCGCACCCGCACATTACGGTTATTCCTGGAATTCAAAAAGGTCAACGCTACACGGTTGCAGCAGTTCGCAGAGTTTACAACGATAGCGCAGAAAGAATTGTTAGTGCGGGAAATCTAGCTGAAGAATTTGCAATTATCGATGGAGAAACAGAAGAAAGTATTCATCAAAACTCCGGAGCTTTAGAACTTTGTCAGCAATTTAGAACTAAATTACATACTCAATTTCTTGGCTTTCGTGTACCGCTTCAAGAAGAACATATAGGCGAAGTACATTCTAAAATTTGGGAAGCGCAAACCAGAATCGCCCCTTTAGTTACCTTGCATATTCCGGATGCTAGAAATAATTAAAGAAATCGAAGCACTGGACCGCGAATTCCGCGAACATGGTATTCCAAAGCGATACCAAAAAAAATGGCAGATGCATGTAAATGTTGGACTGTGGATTGTGGGGCGCAAGACCGCTGAATTTTTATACGAGTTAGTTATGCGCGAGCAACCGCGCACAATTTTAGAGCTGGGTACAAGTGTAGGATACTCGGCGCTGTGGCTCGGGAAAGCTGCTGCGCAATATGGTGGCCGTGTGATGACCGTAGAGCGTGAAAAATTCAAAGTAGAAGAAGCGCGCGAATATATACGGCGCGCAGGTTTAGACAAAGTAATCGAATGCATCCACTCCGACATCATCACTTTTTTAAAGACGCAAAAGCCACGAGCCGATTTTATTTTTATAGATGCAGGCAAACGAGAGTATCTCGACTATCTTAAATTGTTTGAACCACAGCTCGCGGACGGAGCAATTATCGTTGCCGATAATATGAAAGATTTTGCCGAACACACAAAATCCTACCGTGAATATCTGGAAAAAAGTCCGTTCTATACTACCGAATTCGTCGATATCGACGATGGATTGCTCATAAGTCATTTTACAAAAAATTATGCACGCAAAATCTAAATTAGATATTGAAAAGCGCGAGAAGCCCCAAAAGCCCAGAACGCTTACGGTTAAACAACTTACAAGAGAAAGGCGCAAGGCTCGCCGGGAGGCACTTGCGGTACTTCCTGATGAAGTGACTGACTTAGAAACATCTCGACCAAAAACCCGCGCTGATTGTATAGATGTCGAGCGCCCATGTCCTTACGTGGGTTGCAGATATAATCTATATCTCGATAGTAATCCAGTCACAGGCTCTATAAAATTAAACTTTCCAGATAAGGGACCTGACGAAATGCCAGCAGATGCTTCGTGCGCACTCGACATCGCTGATGGAACACGTGGGCTACATCTCGAAGAAATTGGCGAGCGCATGAATCTGACTCGTGAACGAGTACGCCAAATAGAAGTACAGGCACTTTTTAAACTCAAAGAAACTACTCCCGACGACTTGTGTGGAGCGGAAGAGGATAATTCAAGTGAACACGATCCCTTTTTATACAACTACGAAACGCTCTAGTTGCTATACTGCTTATATGAAAAAAATAATACTCGTTTTTATAATCGGCATTGCTTTGACCGCTTGTTTAAAAAATACACCGACTCGAGAAGTGACGGTCCATTTTAGTAGCGAACGTGATAACGAAAATTTTCAGGATTGTGGAAAGACGGAAGGAGTATATCGTGAAGTGCCTGCCGAACTGCCCGGCGAATTTGCAGCGATGCTTGAGCTTTTTGATGGTCCAACCCGGAGTGAACAGCAAGGGGGACTCCAGCCATTTTGGTTTGATACCGAAACGGGTCCAGGCGCACTGCGCGATATAAAAGTTGACGACGGTATTGCTTTTGTGGATTGGCGCGACATTCGACGGGCGATTCCCAATGCCAGTACCAGCTGCGGAAGCCAAAGTTTTTTGGTGCCTGTCGAAAATTCACTGACACAGCTCAACAATATCGAACGAGTAATTCATACGATCGATGGTTCGGCAGCAACTTTTTATGAATGGATGCAGATGGAGTGTCCGAAAGAGAGCGGCACGTGTGATGCGAATAGCGAGCGCATATTAGAACTTACGTATTTACAGAACGCGCCGCCAAAAAACTATCCAGATTACATATATAAAAATCAATATCCAACAACACTGGTCGTCGGCAATGACGATTCCATGTATGCAATGATTCGCCAGCCGAATTTAAATTGGAATATTGAGGTACCGCGCAATGCAACACCATGGGCCGGAATACTTCGCAGCACCGACCTCGGAAAAACGTGGCACAAATTTTTCACCGTAAAAAATCCTGACGATCCGGCGCAACCCGGACAAAAAATGAAATTCAATCCGGTGGGAATATTCACTGCTGATAATGCGATCTTTGTAGATATTGCAGACGACCGCGGTGCCGGCAGTGGTGAGGGAAATCTTGTTCGCTTTGTTACTGAAGACGACGGCGCAACATGGGAGCGCGCAGGATGTTTCTATTTAATTCCTGAAAATTATTTTCAGCTCAATATCGAGTTCGAGCTAAATAGTGATGTACTTAAAACGCCGCATGCAATTTCGCAAAGTACCTCTTGTATTTATTAAAAAGTAAGAAGATAATTTTCTCATTCTATTTCTTAACTTCTTCACTCTATGGCTATGAAAAAAGCTGCGAAGAAAAAAGCGGCTGCAAAGCCTGCTAAGAAAGCAGCTAAGAAGCCTGCTAAGAAGACAGTCAAAAAAAAGGCTGCAAAGAAAACGAAGAAGTAAAGTTCACCACGATTCACTGTACTTATCACGACTCACTAATTTTACAACGACACAAAAGAGCCCCTATCACATTTATGTGCTGGGGCCCTTTTTAGTTTATTTTTCTAAACAAGATACGAAACATAAATCAATGCACCGCCCACGATCAAATCTACAACTGCCCAGAACGTGAGCATATTTTTACTCTTCCAAGATTTTGAAATCTCAACTGCCTGCTCCGGAAATACTACGATGAGTGCTCCTTTAACCAGCACAAGCCAGACAAGGATTGTAATGATAACTTCCCAGCTGCCGACCCAATAGTTGTGCTTCATAACAAGCACAAGACCGAGGACAAGATGCACTACACCAGCATAAAACATCAACGCTTCATTTTTTAAAAAGTCGTTGACCATGCCCATGAACCGCTTCATGTTGAGCAGCGCACCGAGTGATACGAGAACCAATACTGGTCCTATCACACGAGCAAGTGTCATTGAAAACTCCATAGTGAAAAGGATTAAGAATAAAAAAAGTGTTCACTTGCGTGAGTATGGCAAAAAATGTTGTATTACGCATCTTTACAGAAGAAAAATTGGTCGACAAATAGAGCAAGTATTTTTTTACTCAAGCTACAATAAGCTCATGAAAAATAATATTTTTGCCGCTGTTTTTATCACCGCTTTTTGGGGAGTCGCGCTTCTTGCCGGCTGCGCCCCAACACAACCGCCGGCGCAAGATCAAATTCCAAACCAAACTAAATTGCCGCAGCAAATAGAAACTCCAGCACCAGAAAAAAAAATCGCCACGCGCCACCATTTTGCACAGTACAATGATGATTATCGTTTTTCTGCAGAACTTCCTAAAGCATGGCAGATTGCATATATCCCCGGTATTGAATCGATAAATATTTACGATCCGGCGCTAGCGGCAACTTCGCCCCTGGAGCAATCACAAATCTTTATTAGAAAATTTTCCGCAAATATTTTTTTAACACTCAATACGGTTACCATTTTGGAGCGTGAAAATGCAGAAGTGCATGGACATGCAGCCGTACGATATGAGATAGAGAAAAAGCCCGGCGTATCTCATTTTCCGCAGCAGCCTTCATGGAGGAATGAGCGGCATAAACTGATCGATATTCGCCATACAAAAAAAAATCCAAGTACTTTTTATGTTATTGCGTACAACCCTGCTCTCGATGCACCAATTTTCGAGGAGTTTATTGACTCATTCATTTTTGATAATGATCGTGCAAGTTTGCACATGCCAATAGAAGATCAAGCTGCAGTATCGGCGGCATCGCGTATTACAAAAAAACCATTCGGCATCTTTATAGAGTCGGCGACATCCCCTGTTCAACCAGAACGCTTTCGTGGATTTCACACCGGCATAGATTTCGAAACGCTGCCCGGCGAGACGCAAGTTCCCTTTTTTGCATATTGCGGCGGACCATTAAAAATAAAACAAACTGCAACCGGCTACGGCGGCGTAATTGTTCAGGAGTGCAATATTGAAGAAGAGGTATTCACAGCGCTCTACGGCCATGTAGATCTTACAAGTATCGATCATACTATTGGCGATTATATTGCATCTGGCACAAAACTTGGCGTGCTTGGAGATGGATTTACTGATGAAGCCGGCGGCGAACGCCAACACCTGCACTTTGCACTGCATCGCGGATCGCAGGTTGAATTGCGCGGGTATGTAGATAGTGAGAAAGAGTTAGGGCGCTGGATACATCCGGGCGATTTATAATATCGGTCAATCTGGTCGATTTGCAAAATAGCAAGCGAGACATTAGGCTGTATCTAACTTATTAACCTCATATTTCTATGAAAAGACTTCTTCGCATTATTATTATTGTTGGTGTTATTTACGCAGCCTACTATTTTATTTTCCAAAATAATGAAGTTGTCTTGAATGAAGCATCACCTCTGGACACGCCAGGAGTAGAAGAAACAAACGCAGCCGAAGAGCCCGGTGATAAAGAAAAGGTTATGCGGCCGGATGAGCAAGCGCTGGAAAAAGTAATGGAAACAATGGATGAAGAAACAAAAGCCGGCTTTATGGATATGCTTAAGCAGCATGCAGAGGGCGAAGCAGTTGTAAAAAATGAGCCGTCGCCCATGCCGGCAAAAACAACAGAAAGCGAGTCCGCACCAAAAACCGAAACTCCTGCGCCAACTCCAGAACCGGCAGGTCCGCAAGTAATTGCATCGGCAAACTTTCAACGCAGCGTCTACGATGTTGAGGGCAAGGCAATTCTCATTCAAGACGGCGATTCCAAAATTCTTCGCTTCGAAAATTTCAATACCGCAAACGGTCCGCTGCTTAAAGTGTACCTTTCGGCCAGCAAAAGTGCGGGCGACTATATCGATCTCGGCAAACTCAAGGCGACAAAGGGCAATGTAAATTACACACTCCCTGCCGGCACCGATACCGATAAGTACAATCACGTGCTCATTTGGTGCGAACCGTTCCGCGTACTCTTCAGCTTTGCCATTCTGAATTAAATGTAAGAGCACAAATTGTTTCTGCACATACGAGAAAAACAAAAGAGCCCCGCTTGGGGCTCTTTAAAATTCAGTCTCTCAGTTTAGCTTATCTGCCTCCGCTTATTTTTTGCATCCGCACATATCACCTCCGCACTTGCAGAAGAGATCGTGCAATCCCCAAAGAATAAGGAAAAGCGGCCAGAATCTTGTAAACGTAAAAGCTGGCCAGTAGCCGAGCGTGCCGAGCAAAAATAGAATTCCTAAAACAATAAGAATAACTGACCGACATTTTGTAGCTCCCTTCATCATAAAAGCTGGGGTTAAAAAATATGAAGGATTTTTATCATCCGTCATTATAGTCGGACATCTCCAACAACTCAACTCTTTGACAAAAGTATTTCGCGCGGACGTTGACGGCTGCCAAAATCTAACGGACTCATAGAGAATCCATACGCCCCGGAATTTAAAACGCAAATCAAATCGCCGGGCACAACTTCCGGCAATTGAATATCGCGTGCAAGGGTATCGAACGAGGTACACAGGGGACCTGCAATGCTGTATGTCCGTTCGGGCTTTGCATTGATTTTATTTAAAATACGAATATCAAAATTTCGTGGTGCAGTCTTTGCATACAAACCACATGCAAATGCATTTTGATGCATACCGCCATCAATAATAATATATTCAGTATCGCGAGATTTTTTTGTGTAGAGTACTTTTGCAATATACACACCGGCCGGACCGGTAAGGTATCTGCCTGCTTCTATAAAAAAGCGCGTTTGAGGAAACATTTTGTGGGGTGCAAAATCTTTGAATACAGTCAGGTCGAGTGCCTTTTCACCCGGAAACATTGGGATACAAAATCCTCCGCCAAGATTAATGATTTTAAAAGGACGACCGGCCTCTCTTTGTATACGCTGGGCAAATTCTAAATTATGATTAAATTTTGCGAGCAAATCTTGCGCATCAAGCGGAACTGCATGTGTCGAAAAGTGCAATCCATCGAAAATGACATTGGTGCATTTTTGATACTGTGACAAAAATTCCGGCAACTGCTCTTCATCTATACCAAACTTCCCCGTGCCAATACGCAATGTAATATGTGCCTGGGTTCCCATCTGTCTTGCCAATGCATTCAACAGCTCTAACTCTTGTATCGACTCAACGGCAATAGCGGCGACCTCGGTACCAATGGCCATGCGCAGTTCGTCTTCGGTCTTCCCCGGTCCCGCAAAACTTATGTTGTGCGCCAAAATTCCGGCACGCAGAGCACGCTCCAACTCCCCTTCCGAAAAAACATCGGCACCGGCACCAACATTCCGCAACAAATAGACAACATCGGGGTGCGGATTTGCACGTAATGAGTAGAGAATTTCACAGCGCGGCAGCGCCTCTTTGAGGCGAGAATATTGGCGTTTAATAATATCACCATCATAAATATAGCAAGGTGTTCCAAGCTTATGAACAGTACGAAGATAGCGGTCGACACGGTCGTTAGTTTGTTTCATATGCGTATAGTATACACCTCCAGAGGCGCCTTCTTATTGCTTAGTTATAAAAACAGCTTTTTGCCTATTAGCAAGCGCTTTTGCCACGATAATTTGACGAATTACGGCTATGGTCGTATAGTCGCATCTTTGCATCGTCCTAAACTCATGAGTCCCGACGCCCTCAAAACATCAGATCATAGACAGCACCCCGAGGATTCAACGCTCAAGATTGGATATGCGGCAATGCTCCACAGGTGCTGGCCATTAACAAATAACCCCGACGAGTGTTTTACATTTGAGCGTGCTTTTTTTATGGAAAGCGAGCGGGAATTTATGGAAATTCCTGAGGAACTTAGATTTGAAAATCTTAGTGGGTCCATTCCTGATGTACATCGAGAGAGACTTGCAGGACTTTGGAACAAAGTACTGCAAATACAGGCACAGTGGCAGAATGCAATTCGTAAACTGTTGGACGATTGGAGCAGAGCACCCAAAACAACAGATTTATCTGCCAAAGATGCACTAGAACAAACAGCCATCGATGTACAAAGTAAATTCCAAAGAGCAACTGCAGCGGTCATTAGTGATCCCGCAAAAATTCAAAAAAACCTCGCAGAACGCGTACAACAATTTCTTCGAAGAGAAGAACGACCTCCTACTAATTGGTGGGAAAAACCGCTCACTGATTTTGAACGATGGAAGATTACAGAAGCCGATTCGCGGGAATCTCTATATAAAAAAGACAAGGACTACTTTGCCGCATTGCGCCTGTATTATGAATTGTTGCTCGAGAAACCCAGAGATAGTGCAGAGCTCAAAATGCAGAAGGCAACTCGCGAAGAAATTGCGGCGGCAAAGGCACGCCCGCCAATCCTCCCGCTTGACCATCCGCTGCGTGGAGAAATACTCACTCGCTTACGTATGTTATATGCACTCGATAGCCTGCGACAAGGCATATCATATGCAAAGGGAGCTCATCATGAACAAAAACAAAAACGGGTTCGCGATGCAGAAGGTGTTCCCTATATTTTCCACCCCGCAGAAGCTGCAGGCTCATTGTACTACGATGTTGTCCCCTTTCTTGTAGCTAATGATGACATACCTAAACACCTTTCTATGCCGGTAGAACTCGAAATGCTTGCCGCACTGCACGATCTGGCAGAAGATACTGAATTAAGTTCTGAATATGTTATTCATAACTTTGTTAAACCGCGAGCTAACCGCCCTGACACAAGTATCAATCAACTCATTATCAGTGGTTTTGATATTCCAAGCGAAAAATTCCGAAAACGCTACGAACTCTTAAAGGGACGTCAACTCACCAATCTTACAAAAGCATTGGCAGCTCTCTCTAAGAATGAACCGATGAGTGAGCGACAATTCCAATCTGCCATACAGCAAAATATCTTTGGTGCAGAGCGCACGATGAGCATCTTGCAACCTACAGCAGATTCAGCTGCTGCAGGTACTGATAAGTCGCGTGAACCGAATAAAACAATGAAACGATTTCCAATACCACCACAAGAAGAGATCGCTGAAAATCTGGGGAGCAACAAGGATTTCTTCAAAAAAATCGACCGCCTAATTATATATAGTGCAAGCTTCTTAGAACAAAAACGAGAACACCCTATTTACTATATGACTATGCTCGTGAAGATGGCTGATACCTCTCACAATATTGCTACGCAAAGAAATTTAGGGCTGGTACGGCGCTGCAAAAAACTCTTTCCAACAACTCTGCGTCTCTTACCATGGTTGCTCTTTGAGCACGACCATCAACGCTTCCCACTTTACAATGCCTTGCCGCGACTCTATGAAGAGACCATGAAAGAATACGAAGCGTTATTAAACGATCTTCCTGAATATGAAATTGATGAACTTCAGAAAGCAAAATCACCTGACGAAGGTCGTAAAATCGTGCAGCGTTATAAATGGATACACAGTGAAGCAGAAACTCACTTAGCTTTACTTAAGAGCTGGGGACATCGTCCAGAGCTGCAGCGCAAAGAATTACCCGAACGCTTTCAGAAAATAGATGCGCGCGCAAAGAAAGCCGCATAATTACTGCACAATCGGCACCACGCTTGGCGGACGTGGCGGCTTTCTTTCTTCTACCGCAAGCTGGCCGCAGGCTGCGCTTATGTCTTGGCCAAGTGAAACACGAACAGTAGTTGGAATTTTATAGGACTCTAAAATCTCACGAAAATGGTCGATGCGCGATTTACCGGCATTCTTAAATCCTAAATATGTTTCGTTATACGGAATAAGATTCACGTGCGCACGCTGGCCGCGAATAAGCTCTGCGAGTTGGCGTGCAAGTTCCGGCGAATCATTTTTATCATAGAGCATCACATACTCGTAAGAAATTCGGCGCTTCGTTTTGTCGCCGTATGCTTTCAACGCCGCAATCAGCTGGTCGAGCTTATATGCTTTTGCAATTGGCATCATGCTCTCGCGCAACTCTTGATTCGGAGCATGGATACTCACCGCCAAATTTACCTGCAGAGGAAAATCGGCAAGCTTATTAATACTCGGCACAATACCGGAAGTAGAGACCGTAATATGGCGCGCAGCCAAATTCAGGCAGTCCGGATCATTGAGCGTACGAATTGCGCCAATCACATTATCATAATTCAAAAACGGCTCCCCCATTCCCATAAAGATAACATGCGTAACGCGCGCGCCCTGCTCGCTCTTTAACATCTGATCAAAATACAACACCTGATCGGCAATTTCTTCTACAGTTAAATTGCGCGTAAATCCCATGGTACCGGTAGCACAAAATGTGCATTTTAAACCGCAACCGACTTGACTGGAAATACACACCGAATTACGGCCATTCTTAAATCGCATCAAGACGCCTTCGACAAGTAATCCATCGTGAAGTTTAAAGAGGGTCTTTACGGTATCTCCGCTCTTGCTGCGCACCTCGTTTGTCTTTTCGAAACAGAGAATCGGCAAATCGCGCGCGAACTGTTCGCGCAAATTCTTCGGCAGCACAGCAATTTCATCGTAACTCCCCTTCCCCTCTTTGTAGACCGCCTGCAAAATCTGTTTGGCGCGAAACTCGGGGAGCTTATGCGCCCTCAGATACTCCTGAATTTCCTGCATACTCTGCATAGATCGCGATTCTACCACGATCTGTGATAAACTCCAGCTATGAACATACGAAAATTTACGATAGGAATCGTGGCGGTCAGCGCTATCGGCATCTTGTTAGGCATACAAGTTGCTGCTGCTCATCTGGTGGGGGGACAAGACATAGCAACCGACGATGGTACTTATATTATAGATTTTGGCTACGATCCGGCAACGCCCGAAGCTGGCGGGCAGACCTCGCTGGCGCTCGGCATAACAGAGCGCATAACCAGCGAACCCGTACCGCTCACAAGTATTTGGACTCGAATTACTCTAGAAGAAGAGGTCTTATTTGCCGGGCATCTCGCTCCGCAAAATAATCAAGCGCTCTTTACATACGTCTTCCCGCACGACGGCGATTACGATATTACTGCACGATTTGCGACGCAGGGCGGCGAAGAGACTACGCAAAACTTCCGGCTTAATATCGAAGCACCAACAAATCCAAACCGCGTACCGCGCGCTTCACTTCTCATCGTCGCCGGCTTTATTCTCGTGGCGTTCATTGCGATCGCAAGAAAAATTACGGCAGCACAGCGATAAGCGCTATAAATCCGCGCGGACGTGGGGCTTACCAGCCAAACAACTTTCCAATTTCTTGCGGCCCCTCTTTTTTTCGTGCCACCGAAAGCAGGCCGTTCTGCAATACAATTTTAGTAGGCGATCCGAGCAGACAGTGATGCGATGCAAATGCGTCCTGATATGCGCCAGTATCTAAAATTGCAATATAGAGATCTTCCCCGGGCCGCATATCATCCATGCGCGGCATAAGTAAGTATCCTTCGCTCGCCGTATACTGATCGTCGGCATCGCAACTCAAACCTGCCAGCCATACACGCTTACGATGTTCGGCATCCAATCCATTTACGGGAACGATGTGCCACTTTTGATGCAGCGCCCAAGTGTCGAGCAAATCGTTCATAAAACTTCCGTCAACAATATACCAGCTGCTCACCGGCGCCTTTTCCATCTGCTTTTCGGCAACGACTTTATACACCGTGAACTGTGCAGGCGCAGTAATGTAACGTCCCCACTCTACAATTACATTTGGCTGAGCAATCTTTGCTTCTTCAGAAAGCTCTACCATCGTCGTCAAAAGGCGATTCACGACGCGATCCAATTTATAGAGGCGCTTCTTCTCATACGGAACTGCAAGTCCGCCTCCGACATCAATCGTATCTAAACTTGGATTCTTCTTTTTTAAAGCGGCATAGGTTTTAAAAGCTTCGGTTAAAGGTGCGATCATATCGCGCTCGCGCTCGATTTGCGAACCGATGTGATAGTGCAGAATCTTTAAATTTCTAAACTTACCAATTTCTAAAATCTCTTCAGAAGTTAAACCAAAACGGTCGAACTTATTATCCCAGTGCGATTTTACCTTTGTCTTTAAATTAATGCGCACACCGATATCTCCCTTAAAATCTTTTAAAAGATCGAGCTCATCCAAATTCTCGACAATCGGCACGATGCTTAAATTATTATCTGCGAGTTTATGAATAAGTTTGAGATATTCAGGTGTTTTCGGCCCGTTGCAAAGTACGCGGATTTTGCTAGAAAAATTCTCTTCTTGCCATAAACGCTGTACCAGCCACAATTCGTTAGATGACGCTACCTCTAAATGCGCACCTTCGGCAACCAACGTCAAAACAAACTCCTTATTTTGATTCACCTTCATGGGATAGTGATAGTAGTATTTGCCGCGATACCCGGTCTCTCGCGCCTGCTCCTTAAGTGTGTCGAAGAGATGTTCGAGGCGCTGCTCTAGAATAAAGGGCAAAAAGACCTCTACCGGCGAGCCTACCTTGCGCACCAAATCAAAGATATTATATTGATAGTTCCCCTCTTTGACGATGAGCTCTCCATCTCTATTTACGTCAAAACAAGCGGTATTCGCGTCCTTTCTTCCCAGCTTCCAGAGCTTTCGTACTTGTGACATTACAGGTGGGGTATACCAATGTTTGTTTGCAAAGGCAAGAAAATTTTGGGAACATGCCGCTGATGAAAAAAATCCTTACCATTGGAATTGTCCAGATGCGGTGCGATAGAGGATTCGATAAGAACCTGGCGCACGCTGTGAAAAGCATTGCAACATTGGCCAAACGCGGTGCTGATATTGTAGCGCTGCCGGAGCTTTTTACAGGTGAGTACTTTTGCCAGACAAACAATAAAAAATTCTTTGAGCTGGCAGAGAAAGTTCCAAGCGGACCAACAACAGAGGCGCTGGCAGCTGCTGCACGGGATGCAAAAGTTGCGATTGTAGGCGGCTCAATTTTTGAACGCGTTGATACTAAAAAAAGCGTGCCGGAATTTTACAATACCGCACTTATTTTTGATGAGCGCGGAAAAATAGTTTCGAAGTACCGCAAAATTCACATCCCCAATGATCTTGCAAACTACTATGGAGAGACGCTCTATTTTGCAAAGGGAGATTTAGGATTTCCGGTTGCTCACTTGCAGGCAGCACCAAGGACAAGGGGTACAAAACTTGCCGCACTTATCTGCTACGATCAGTGGTTTCCGGAAGGCGCACGTGCCGTGGCTAAAAAAGGCGCGCAAATTATCTTTTATCCAACCGCCATCGGCTGGCCGGTAAAGCAGGGGCGCGTTTTAAACAGCGCGGAACACGAGGCGTGGCAAACCATGCAAAAGAGTCACGCCATTGCAAATAATGCTTACGTTGTTGCGATTAATCGCGTGGGCGAAGAGCATAATTTACATTTTTGGGGCACTTCATTTGTTGCGGATCCCTATGGACGTATCTTGAAAAAAGCCGGCACAGAAAAAGAAGAAAATTTCTTAGTAAAGATCGATTTAGAAACCATTGAACAGATGCGGCGCGACTGGCCGTTTTTAAAACAGTGCTTATGACAAAAACATTCGGCAAATATAAAATGCCGGCGGAGTGGGAGCCGCACGAAGGTACATGGCTTGCTTGGCCGCACAACACCGAACACTGGCCCGGAAAGTTCGAACCAATTCCTTTTGTGTATGTAGAAATTGTGCGTGCACTGTTAGAGGCGGAAGAGCGGGTCTTTATTGAGGTGCGCGATTCGGAAATGCAGCTGCAAGTTGGCGGATTCTTGAATTCTGAAGGCATTGATCCCATGCGCATAGATTTTTTTGATATTCCAAACAATGCATCTTGGGTGCGCGACCACGGGCCGATCTTTGTGTGGAATGAAAAACTCACCCTAACAAACTGGGAATTCAACTGCTGGGGCGGCAAGTACCCGCCATGGGATTTAGATAATGCGGTACCTCATAAAATCGGCGCTGCACTTGACCTGCCGGTTGTTGACGGCGGCATGGTACTCGAAGGCGGAGCAATCGATGTAAACGGCAAAGGAACGCTACTCACAACTGAGAGCTGCTTGCTCAATCAAAATCGCAATCCGAATCTATCAAAGCAAGATATTGAGGCGCGGCTGCGCGACTATCTTGGCGCAACAAATGTTATTTGGCTGCCAGAAGGAATTGAAGGCGACGATACCGACGGGCACATTGATGACATTGCACGCTTTGTAAATCCAACCACAATCCTCTGCTCTGTGGAGCCGAATCCTACAAGTCCAAATCATCAAATTTTAAAGCGCAATTTTGAGATTCTGCAGGCCGCGCGCGATCAAGATGGTAACGCGCTTACTATAGTAGAGATGCCAATGCCGCAGCCGGTTATTCATGAGGGAGAAATTCTTCCGGCCAGTTACGCCAACTTTTATATTGCAAACTCCGCTGTTTTACTACCGACCTTCCGCTGCCCCGAAGATGAAATTATGAAAGAAATATTAGAAGCATACTTCCCCAATCGAAAAATTATCGGTATCGACTGTGTCGATTTGGTTTGGGGGCTAGGTACGCTACACTGTTCTACACAGCAACAACCACTTGAGTAAAAAAACTCATTTTGCAATTTTTTTAATTCTATTACGTTTCAGGAACAATGAAAAAAATATATACGCTCCTCGCAACACTCGTTATTATCGGTGCACTTACTCCATTAGTAGGCGCAGAGAGTCTTTTTCCAGATGCCGATACACATATCTATAATGAACCAATTCATTTTCTTAAAGAGCATAAATTTGTCAGCGGGTATCCGGACGGTACGTTTGGTCCGGAAAATCAGCTCAACCGAGCCGAACTCGTAACAATTCTAGTCACACAGGCCAATCCTCCAATACCTAGCACCACATGCTTCCCGGATGTACCGGTCGATGCATGGTATGCGCGCTTTGTCTGTTATGCAAAATCAAAAGGTATTGTGGCGGGCTATCCCGATGGCAACTTCGGTCCGGCCAATACTGTAAACTTTGTTGAAGCGGTTGTTATGATGAATCGTCTTTTCGGAATTGATTTTTCTACAGCGAGTAATCCATGGTTTCGTGACGGCGTAGAAAAAGCGAGCACTTCAAATCTTATTCCGCACGATATTACGAGCTTTGCGCTAAAAATTACACGCGCACAAATGGCCGAGATGATGACTCGTTTTGTAAAAAACGATGATAATACTTTGGCTGAATATTTAGGATCGGCATACGACCGACCACATAGCTATGCGGCAATTGAGAGCGGCACCAATGCAATTGCAGTATATGTTGCACGTGATTCCGCACAAGAGCCCAAGGTTAAGCAAAATCCAACATCTGGAAGCGCCAGCAATAATCAAACTGGGGGCAGCAGCGGCGGTACTACAACGGGAAGTGGGACAAATGGAACAAGCGGAACAACAAATGATGCAGGAACAACAGGCTCCACAAACAGTGGCACTAATACCGGCACAAATGGCGGCACAAATACTGGAGGAACAGGCACTCAAACTCTTTCTTATCTTGCAACCAATATTCAATCTGCGGATTATGGAAGTACCAGCCCGGTCTATGCCAATGTATTTAAACAAGGCAGCCACTACCTAACGCAAAGTGCTAGTTCAAATCAGCCCTGGGATACCGGTGAGGCAGACCAGCTTATTCTTGATACGAACGGCTGGGTGCGCTCTATTCCTAATTCTCTTACTGCAGATAGTTATGCTGTATTTATGATGGGGAATGGCGGGTACAATATCGCCGGTGATTATCATATTTATTGGGATGGCGAAGGCACTATTACATTTCCATTCACCAATCAATCGGATATTCGATCATCGCAAATTACTGCAAATGGAGGACACGTTGTTATTAGCATGCCCGGTACACATGATGGATTTCTCTTAAAAGTAAGTAATATTGATCCAAATAACACTGGCAACTATGTCCGCAACATCCGCGTTATTGCGCCGGGCTCACAAGACGGCGATATCTTTACGCAGTCATTCTTGAATGAGATTCGTAATTACCGCGCCGTTCGCTTTATGCAATTTATGCGCACCAACGATGTACTCGAACCTGTTATGGAGCGCTTTCGTAATACGGGCGTTCTCGAAGAAATCGGATGGGAAGAGCGGGTAAAAATGAACGATCATAACTGGTCGGACGGACCGATAGAGATGACTTTTGAACTGGCGGCACAGGCAGGTATTGATCCATGGATTACATTTCCGGCACACGTGAGCGATGAGTATATCGAAGAATCGGCTCGTGCTGCACGGGCGCGCCTCGGCAACGGATCACAAACAATTTATGTAGAATATTCTAATGAGGTATGGAATGGAGGCTATCCGTATTCCCTCTCTGGAGAGTATGTACGAGAAAGCGCATACCGCGACTGGCCAGATACGCGTTCGCTCGATGCATTTACGGTACAAATGAACTGGTTTGGAAAACGTACCGCAGATATTTGCCGTACCTGGAAACGCGTTTGGTCAGAGGGCACCGATCAATCAGGGCGGATTAACTGTGTCATGGCAAGCCAAATCGGCGGCGATTACGTACATGAACAGGCACTCGACTGCCCGCTTGCCGTGGCCCGAGGCGCGCGGCCATGTTATGAGCAGATCGACTCACTTGCAACCGCACCATATTTTGGTGGCGGAGGTGATTTAGGTGAATTCAATGAGACAAATACAGCGCGTGTTCGCCAGTGGATGCAAGAGCCGGATGGCGGCTTCGCCTCATTATTTGCGGCACTCGATACACGCATAGATGAAATGTTTGGATATATCGAAGCGGATGCGGCATTTTTGGCAAACAAACCAGCATATTCAAATATTGAGATGATCGCATACGAAGGGGGGCAACACCTTGTTTGGGATCCCGCATCGCACGAGCGCGATGCATCGGATAATTTAGTGCATGAAGACCTCATCAATTTCTACAGAGATGCAAGCCGGCATGCACGTATGAAAACTGCATATGACCGCTATTTAGCAGGATGGGTTGCGCGTGGCGGCAAACTCTTTGCACATTACACGCACATCTACCTGCCTACTATTTGGGGCAATTGGGGTGCACGTGAGCACTTCTTACAAACAGCAAATCCTGCAGATGGCGCAAACTATTCGCCAAAATATCACGCACTTCTTGAGTTTGGACAAAGCGGTGCGCAAATTGCGGTTACAAATCCGGATCCTCAGCCAAATCCAACCCCAACCCCAACACCTGCACCAGCACCTACACCAGCGCCTGAACCCGAGCCTACACCAGACCCAAATCCAACTCCAAGCGATCCGCCACAAGGTCTTGTTGCCCATTGGAACTTTAATATTTCCGGCAGCTCACCGGCTTTACCAAATACCGTAAGTTCAAATTATGCCGGCACAGCGAGCGGCAGCGTAACGTGTAATGGCACCGCCTGTACCTTTGGTCCCGGCAGTGCATACAATGTGAGTAGCTATCCCCTGCCCCAAGATGCACCCAACGGCGCAACCGGTGCAACTTGGATCAAATTGCCCGAAACCGGCCCCAACGCCCGCGAACAATTTGTCTGGGAAATGGGCGCAGAAAATTTCGCACTTAAATACTTCTCCGGTGGCAGCGGCTTTCACTGTATTGTGCGCAAAAGCGATGAGACATTCTTCTTCAACTTAGATTTTAATACCTTTCAACCGCAAGCAAACACTTGGTACCATCTCGCCTGCGTTTTTGAACGCAATGCAGACGGCAGCGGTTTTGTAAAATTTTATGCAAATGGCTCAGAAGTTACGAGCGAACGTGTTACCGTAACCGGCTTTGACCGCTTTTTGGATGAACCTTCAAAAGGCATGGGCATTGCCTGCCGCTTTCCCTTTCCCGGCGTCTGCAGTACAGAAGGCACGCAAGGGATAGAAATGGACGATCTTAAAATTTACAATCAAGCATTAAACGCAAGCCAAGTACAAAGCTTATACCAAGCCGGACGCTAATTATTGTTTTTTCGCCTCAAATTAAGCACAATGTGATCATGAAAGATCCTAAATTCAACAAACTCTCAGCGGGTGTTAAAAAGCTCATAGTTATAAGTGGCGGCGACGGCGCGGGCAAAACGGCCAAGGGCACACTCAGCTCATATGTGAAGAAAAGCAAAACACCGGTGAGTGCCTTTGCCGAGCGTACTCTTAATCACTGTAATGGCGGCGCAACATATCAAGCGGCGCTCTGGCTTAAAGATCATTTAGATCGCGGCGGGAAATTGGTTGTTACCATTGCCGGCGCACTCAGCTCGTTCCAAGTGGGTGTGATGCTTGCAGAGCTCATCCGGCAAGACAAGGTGCACTTGATTTCGGCAACCGGCGCGAATCACGAAGAGTCCTACTACCGCTACGTTGCTCACTCGCACTACGCCTATATTCCGCGCTATACAGAGTTAACGCCCGAGCAAGAAGCAGAGCTGCGCGATGCAGGCTTTCGCCGCATTACCGATACTTTTTTACCAGAAGATGAGAGCGTGCGCATTATGGAGCCGCACCTCTTACAAATGTGGCAAGAGGCGCAATCAAATGGTGAGCGCTACTTCCCGCACGAATATTTTCGCCGCCTCTATGCTAAGAAGCTTATCAAACCCGATGCGAAAGCAAATCCAGATGACAGCTGGACCTACGCCGCATACAAAAAAGATATTCCAATTGTGGTGCCAGGCTTTGAAGATTCTACTATGGGCAACATCTTTGCCAGCTACACGTATAGCGGCAAACACCGCAAAGACAAATCGGTCATGCTCGACCCTACCATTATGAAGAGCGGACTCGAGTACTTTACCTGGCTCTACGACTGGTACATGGAGGCCTCAAAAAAATCACCTATAGCCTTTCTGCAACTGGGCGGCGGCATTGCGGCTGACTTCCCTATCTGTGTGGTGCCCTCAATTAAGCACGATTTACAACTGCATAATAAAGTGCGCGACTGGGCGGGCTTTGTAGAGATAGGCTCGTCACCAATGTCGTACGGCTCGTACTCGGGCGCCGGAGGCAAAGAAAAAATTACCTGGGATAAGCTTTCAACAAAAAGTTATTATCAAGTTATTCAAAGCGATGTGACTGTTGCTTTTCCTTGGATTGCGGCGGTGCTACTGGGATTGTAAACTGCAACCATGCAGCGCGGCGTAGCAACATTCACTCTCGATTATGGCAAGTGTCCCCCCTGGCTTTTTGAGCGCATGGTAAAACTGGGGCGCGAGATGACGCATGTGATTGTGGCGGAGTTTGGGCCGGATGAATTTGTAGCGCGCATTGCCGATCCAGTCTGGTTTCAGGCGCTCGGTACGGTGCTGGCCTTTGACTGGAATGCGAGCGGGCTGACTACTATTTTAACCGCAGCTTTAAAAGAGGCGATTCGCGGGCACGAGAACGATTTGGGTCTATATATCTGTGGCGGCAAAGGCAAGACATCGCGCAAGACCCCGCAAGAAATTCAGAACTGGGGCGAGCGGGCCTGGCTCACGCCGCGGCATATTCGCACGCTAGATTACAACTCGCGCATGACTGCCAAAGTTGACAGTGCGCTCATTCAAGACGGCTATGATCTGTATCATCACTCGCTCTTTTTTTCAGGCAACGGTGCGTGGGCCGTGGTGCAGCAAGGGATGAATAAAAAGAAGAAATCAGCGCGGCGGTATCACTGGTATTCAAACAATGTGAAAGATTTGGTTTGTGAGCCGCACACGGCGATTTCTTCGCAAGCTACCGAGCGAAATGTTTTGAATTTAACCGCACGCGAAAGCACCAGCACCCGCAATCTCTCTGCTGAATTTGTGAACCGCGGCTTTTGGGGATTAATGAAAGACATTCAGCTGCTGCGTAAACACTCAAGCTCGCTCAGCCGCATGGCAAAATATGAGGATATAAACGGTGATCAGCTGACACTTTTACAGCTGGAAGATACGGAATTCAGCGCGCATCCGGTGCTGACAGAAAATTTTATCCACAATAAATATTTGGACCGCATTTTATATAAATTGTGCGATGAAAAACCCGAAAGCTATGAAGCTGTACTGCGGACCGAAGGTGTTGGGGGCAAGACGATGCGCGCACTTTCCCTCGTTGCAGAAATTA
>PCVQ01000061.1:15109-24280 GCA_002796025.1 Candidatus Peregrinibacteria bacterium CG11_big_fil_rev_8_21_14_0_20_46_8 | reverse complement strand
AACCAAGTTATACCGATCCGGCACGCTACAGCTTTGCGCACGGCGGAAAAGATGCCACGCCGTATCCTGTTGACCGCCGCACCTACGACAATACCATTCGCATTATGAAAAAAGTTGTAGAGCGCACCAAATTACCGCGCAACGAGCAGCGGAATATTTTAGGCCGGCTGGATGGCCGCAGCTAGCGATAATCCGGATTCTCAAAATCGAATCTGCAGCCGGCATCCCACTCAGAACGCTGATTACCATGCGCCGGAATACCGCCGTGATCTTTTATCATACGGGCAAGATGCATGAGATTCCATGTCATAAAGGTTGTATTCCGATTCGTAAAATCATTCTCCGGCCCGCCCGAGCCTTCATCTAAATACGATGGACCTGGACCGGCTTCGCCGAGCCACGCTGCATCTGCTTGCGGCGGAATCACATATCCCAAGTGCTGTAGTGAGTAGAGAATATTCATGGCACAATGCTTGGCACCATCTTCATTTCCGGTAATTAATACACCGCCAACGCGACCATAGTATGCATACTGACCCTGCTCGTTTAAATCACCGGAATTTGCATAAAGCCGCTCGATCACCTTAGTGCAGATCGAACTTTTTTCACCAAGCCAAATCGGTGTACCGAGGACTAAAATATTCGCAGCCTTTACCTTTTCGTATATTTTCGGCCAATCATCTTTATCCCAGCCATGCTCAGTCATATCTCCCCACACACCATATGCAATATCAAAATCGACAGGGCGCAAAACCTCCACGCTCACGCCGTTTTTCTCCATAATCATTTTTGAGATATCGATAAGCCCCTGCGTATGTGAAAGTTCCGGCGATTTTTTCAGCGTGCAGTTTAGAAAGAGCGCCTTCAAATCACTAAAATCTGTCTTATTTGTATGACAGAGCTCTTCCTGTTTTTTGTTGAGCTGCATACAAACTAGTGTACCACATGCTCTAAAAGAGCAAGAAATAACCCGCGATCATAATCGCAACGTCAGCAAAAATATGGCTAATCCAAGGCCCCAGCAGACTTTTGGTTTTGTAATAGAGCCAGCACCAAAAAAGTCCTATACCAATAATCGCGGTACCAAAGAGCATCGTAATCCAAAAAGGAAAAAACTGTGAAAGTACAATAAAGTGATGACTTGCAAAAGCAATACTGCCGATGAGCGCCGCGGTAACCGGCTGAAATTTCAGCATAAGCCCCCGGAAAATAAACCAGCGCCAGTAGTACTCTTCAATGAGCGAGTGAGCGAGAGATAAAAAAACTGCAAAAAGAATATAGTGCTCAAGAAAATTGAGCTCCTGTGCCTTTTGTAAAAATTGCGGCGCGAACTGCGCAAAAAAATCCTGAAAGAGAAAAAAGGTACTGAGCATAAGCAGCGCAATTGCAATACCGGCAAGCAAGCCATACCCGAAAGACACCGCACGTTCCGGACGTGCATGCATCCGCCACAAAAGACCAACGCCCATCCACCACACCAACGGCCAAATCAAAATCAATATCTTTGTTGCACTATAAATCGCCTGCGCAAAACCGCTCTCTGCAAAGATCACAAAATATAAAATCGCGCCAATAAGCTGAAAGACGAGACCGGGGAAAACTCCAAAATAAATCAGCTTATTTTCTTTTGTCATACGCTAAGTAAGCAAGCAATTCATATAGTATCATGCAACTTGCATGAAGGTAATATTCAAAAATGAGGCTAAAGAATTACTGAGCCGCGGACACCGCATTAAATTTGCAATTTTTAAAGATGGCGAGAACATGCGCGCAATCCTCTTTCCTTCGGACACTATCCACGCCGATGCAGTTAAAGAAGAGCTGTTGCAACTTCCCCACTTAGAATTTATAGGCGCCGGCGCACTTGCAAAACATGCCGAACCGATGTGGGGCTCGCAGAGCTGCGAAGATGAATTCGGCTACGACCGGCCCGGTAATGAAGAAATACCCGGAAGCGAAACTGTACCAAAAAGTGACGCCGTAAAAATCTTAACACAATTGTGGCAACTAATAACAAGCGATCGTCTCTGAATCGGTTGTTGTACTGGTAATGCGGCAAATCACCCAGCGCGCAGTACCACCAGCAATATCCGGACCATTAAATGTCGAACCGGTGCCATTTGTTAAATCAATCAAATTCGCAGCCGTACCATTGTTCGCAACAAAAAATTGAAACACATCGCCAGCTTGCGGACGTGCACCAGAGGATGGCATGCCGGTAGCGGGTAATTGACGCACGAGACCGGCTGCACCTTGTGCTGTTGGCATAGTAAAAGTTCGTGTTGCTGTTGGTGTCATAACAAATATTCCAGCATCAAGGATCTGTGCCACGGTCGGAGTTGCGTTACTATCAGCCAAGGCGACTGGAGCAGTTGGCTTATTGGCAATAGTAATTCTGGCACTACCCAAGCGGATGCCGCCCGGCACACCAGTACTGCCTGCAGTACCACCTTGTATATTTACGTGACCTCCATCATTCACTTGTGTTCCGCTCGCACTTCCACCATTAATACTCACATATCCCCCATCTGCACCATGCTCGCCATAAGGATCATCTGCATTTTGTATTCCGCCATTACCGCCGCGAATTGTAAGTACACCGCCCCAGCGTCCTTTACCACCATCACCAGAACTGCCATCCCCGGCACGTAATGTTGTTGCACCGCCTTGACCGCCTGTGCTCACTGCATTCGTTCCACCATCACCGCCTTGAAATGTAGCTGCACCGCCTTGCCCTTGGCCACCACTTGTTGAGGTACCACCGGTTCCCGCTTTAATTGTAATATCACCGCCGCGCGGGGCAGATGTAAACGGACTAATAGTAGGTGTACCGCCAATACCGCCAGAAATTGTAACAGTTCCGCCGTGACCAACACTTGCATTGGTTCCGCCATAACCGCCGGTTATACTAATATGGCCTCCTACTGAATCACCGGTACCACCGGTACCTGCCGTAAGCGTAATATCGCCGCCTACATCAGCTCCCTCAGCTGAGGCCGCGGCATTCCCGGCAGTCATTGTAATACCACCACCGCCCCCGGTGCCGGTTGCATTTCCGGCAGTAATGGTAACAGGCCCGCCACTGCCATTTGTAGAAGCAGCATTAGCCGCTGTAAATGCGACAGTACCACCATTACCAGTCGCGCCAGAACCGCTTGCGCCGCTTTGAATATTCACTGCCCCGCCTGCACCGGTTCCATTACCCGCAGCAGATTTAATGGTAAGCGCAGCACCTGCAGTATCTGCTGTTGTAGAATCATCTATTTGAATCGTACGGGCAACTTCCTTAATAAAAGTAATGCCGCTATTCATCACACCCGTAAATGTAATGGTATCTGCTGCAGCATCGCCGAGAGTTGAATTTCCGCTAACGGTTAAATTTCCGGTAAGGTCGCCATCGAAACTTGTCGGCGCCGTGGTCAGCGTTGTTTCATCATCGAATTGAATGCCATTTGCACCAACGGTCACCAAACCGCTAAGGCTCGATGTTCCAGTCACACTCAAATTTCCGCCGGTTGTAATATTCGCATCGATGGTTGTTGCAGCAATTGCAAAGGGCACTGCCACAAAAATCACAATAAAAGCCGCAACAAGATGCGTGGAAATTTCAGAAATTTTATGTTTCATATTTATTTTTAAATCAAAATATCATACCATAAATTGACCTTTTCTAACCAGTGATTATTTTCGCTACTCCCGATAGCCCGCTCTTCTGATACTCTCGAATAATTTGTGATCCTATGACGGCTATATCTGCTTTATTTTGCAGTGCCGCAATATGAGCGCGCTTTGAAATCCCAAAGCCGACCGCAAGCGCAACCTTTATACTCTTGCGGACACGCTGCAAATAACCGCCCAGTTCTTGAGGAAGTTTTTTCTGCGCCCCGGTTACCCCAAAACGGGCAACACAGTACACAAATCCGCTGGCTGCTTGTGCGATTTTTTTGAGCCGAGTTTCAGGAGTAATTGGGGAAATAATTTGAATAGCATGCAGCCCGTATTTTTTACACGATGCAAGATAGTGCGTATGCGCTTCTTCATCGATTGGCGCGTCCGGAACAATGAGGCCGTAGCAGTTTGAGCGCGCGGCATCGCGGCAGAATTTTTCCACACCGTACTGTTTGAGAATATTAAAATAGGTCATGATGAGCAGTTTTTTATCCGGCGCGTATTCGTGAAGTTTGCGCAACAATATAAAAGCATCGCGCGGACGCGTGCCGTTTTGTAACGCAATCTGATTTGCCGCCGCAATAACGGGCCCGTCGGCAATGGGATCGGAAAACGGGATTTGAATTTCTAAAAAACCACTGCCGGAATCGAGCAAGGTGCGTGCAATTTGTTCGCTCTCTCCAAGCGTCGGGTATCCTGCCACAATGTGTGTCATGAGTTTCATAGCGAGGTTTACAGCTGCGATTTTAAATATGCACGGAAGCGTTTGCGGTCGAGCTTCTGGGCCGTAATAAAAAGATCTTTGTCTCCGCGGCCCGAGCAGTTAAAAACAATACTTTGTTTTTTTTTCATCTTTGGCGCACGCTTTATAACTTCTGCAACGGCATGTGCAGATTCGAGTGCTGCAAAAATTCCTTCTGTTTGAGCGAGCAAGGTATATGCGCTTAAGACTTCTCTATCTAAAGCGTAGGTCATTTTGACTCGTCCTATCTCTTCCAAATAGGCCAGCTGCGGGCCCACTCCCGAATAATCTAAACCCGCAGAGATGCTATGAGTCTCTTTGAGCTGCCCGTCTTTATCTTGCAAAAATTTGGATTGAAAGCCTTCGGCAACGCCGGTGCGTCCTGTTTGGAAGCGCGCAGCGTGTTGCGCCTTTTTTTGCGTTTCTGTAATTCCCTTGCCGCCGGCCTCTACGCCAATGAGTTTCACATCCGGATCATCCAAAAATTCATAAAAGAGCCCCATAGCATTGCTGCCGCCTCCAACGCTTGCAATAAGCAGATCCGGAACGCCTGCGCCTTCACGTTTTAGCTGTTTGCGAATCTCGGCGCCCACAATAGATTGAAAATACGTATTCATAACCGGATACGGATGCGGACCGCAGACAGTTCCAAGTAAATAGTGCGTATCTTGCGGGTTGGTAAGAAGATCGCGCAGTGCCTCATTAATTGCATCGCGCAAAATTTGCCCGCCGGCGTGCACGGGAATCACGGTTGCACCCAGCTGTTCCATCCAAAAAACATTGGGACGCTGGCGATCGTAATCTTTTGCGCCCATATAAATCGTACATTTCAAGCCGAGCTTTGCAGCCACCGTTGCCGTTGCCAAGCCGTGCTGCCCTGCGCCGGTCTCTGCAATAAGGCGCTTTTTCTTAAGCCGCTTTGCCAGCAGCGCCTGACCGAGACAGTGATTAATTTTATGTGCACCGGTTAGATTTTGTCCCTCATTTTTAAGATAAATTTTTGCACCGCCCATTTTTTTTGTGAGATTTGCACAGAACGTCAGCGGAGTCGGCCGGCCGGAATAATTGTTATAGAGATCTTTAAGTTGTGCACGAAATTTAGGATCTTTTTTTGCATGGAAAAATTCGAAGGCCAGCTCTTCCATAATCGGCATGAGCATTTCGGGAACGTAACAGCCGCCGTATTCGCCGAAGGTGCCGCGAGAGTTAAGTATGTACTTTTTTAGTGAAGGCTTTTTCATAGGAAAACGGGAATACAAGAAGGCAGGATGCAGGAAAGGAAGTAAGAAATCAGGAAGACGAGAATACCGCTTGGGACGTTTCCGGCTTCATTCCTGTTTTCTTGGCTCGTGCTTCGCTTCCTACTTCTTGCTTTCCTGTATTCCTGTATTCCTTCATTAACTCTTCATATCGCTCCAAATCCAGCGACTGTTTCCCGTCGCTCAATGCTTTACTCGGCTTGTTGTGAACTTCGACAATCAAACCGTGCGCACCGGCTGCGATTGCCGCTTTTGCCAGCGGCGCCACTAAATCGTAGCGGCCCGCAGAGTGGCTTGGGTCAGCAATAATCGGCAAGTGGCTTTCTAATCTGATTAATGCGAGCGAATTTAAATCCAAAATATTGCGCGTGGATTGTTCGAAGGTTCGTATACCGCGCTCGCACAGAACAACCTGCTTATTTCCGCGATTCAAAATGTATTCTGCGGCAAGTAAAAATTCTTCGACGGTCGCACTCATGCCGCGCTTTAATAAAATCGGCTTTCCAAGGTCTGCAACGCGCTGCAGCAAATCAAAGTTGTGCATATTGCGCGCACCGATTTGGATCATATCTGCGTTGTGTTCAAAGAGTTCCAAATCCTCAATCGAAAGTATTTCACTTACAAATGGCATCTGGAGTTCATCGGCTACTTCGCGCAGAAGCGCGATGCCTTCCTCCCCCAATCCCTGAAACGAATAAGGCGACGACCGCGGCTTAAATGCACCGCCGCGGAGCATATCTGCCCCGCTCTCTTTCACTCCTTTTGCGATCGAGAAAAGCTGCTCGCGCGATTCTACTGCACACGGGCCGGCGATATGCACCGGTTTCGCTGTGCCTCCAAACTGCACGCCCTTTACATGTACAATCGTATCTTCGGGAAAAAATTCACGGCTCACTAGCTTGTATGGCTTTGTAACATGAATAATTTCTTTTACACCGGACATTGTGAGCAAACGATCTTCATCGACAAAAGCCTTGTTGCCCATCACACCAATAGCTGTGCGTTCGCTGCCGGGCAGCAGCTCTGCATTCAATCCTGAATTTTTGAGCGCCGCTACAACGGCATCAATTTGCTCGCTGCGTGCTGCGCTGTGCATGACGATAAGCATCGTATATTGAGATTAAAAAGTGGAAGATAGAGACTTCGCGTTCATCAGCTCATCCAACTTTTCCGGAATATTTTGAGCACGCATGAGCGACGTACCCACAAGAATGGCATTCACATTGGGCGGAAGCTGCGCAACATCCTCACCGGAGACAAAACCGCTTTCTGAAACGATAATTTTACTTTTTGGAATGAGTGGCGCTAAGTCGTGCGTGGTCTGCAAATCGATTTCAAAAGTATGCAAATCGCGGTTATTAATCCCGATAATTTCTGCACCTGCGGCTAAAACTTTTAGAACTTCTTCTTCGGTATGGACCTCGCATAATGCATCCATTTTAAGCTCGCGTGCAATTGCAATAAAACGCTTAATTTGATCCTCAGTCAAAATTGCGGCTATAAGCAGGATTGCATCGGCACCATAAGTTCGTGCCTCATAAATTTGATACTCGTCGATAATAAAATCTTTACAGAGGAGCGGAGTTCGCTGTGTTGCAGCACTCACCTGCGTTAAATCTTCCAAACGACCGCCAAAATATTTTGTATCAGTGAGCACGGAAATTGCGGCAACCTTCGCGGCTTCGTACTGCTGCGCAATCGCTAGCGGGGAAAAATTTTCAGCATCGCGCAGCGTTCCGGCGCTTGGAGAAGCACGCTTTATTTCGGAAATCACGCGCACAAGGCCACTGTCCGGGCCTGCATGCTCAACAGCCGAGCGCAAACTTCTCTTAAATGACCTATCTGAGCAACTAAGATTCTGTTTGAAATTCGCGAGTGGCGTCTGCATTTTTCTCTCCTCCACCTCTCCCATCTTATTCTGAACGATTTCCAACAAAATACTTGGAATATTGGAATACATCCTTGCCTGCTCCAAAGAGGCATGTGCTTTTCCCGCTGCAAGTGCAGACTTTGCCAAAACAAATCCCCGTTTTACATCTTCCTCAATTCCGGCAATGCGCAATGCAAGGGCACAGTTCATCAAAATTAAATCGGTATGCCGGGTTTTAGATTTCCCACTCAAAATCCGCTCAGCAATTTCTTTATTCTCACTCAATGTTCCGCCCTCAATTTCGGAAAACTTCGCAGGCTGCACTCCAAAATCCTCTGGCCGCAGCGAATATTTTTCTATTTTTCCGTTTTTTAATTCCACAACATGCGTTGTGCCGGTAAGCGTCACCTCATCCAGGCCATCCTCTCCGCACACCACTGCAATGCGCTCCTTGCCAAGCAAACGAGCCGCTTCAGCAATCAAATGCATTTTATCGCGGAAAGCCGTACCAATAACTTGCCGCTGCACATGTGCAGGACTAAGCAACGGCCCCAAAATATTAAAAAATGTCGGCGCACCAATCTTTTGCCGGACTTCTGCAAAGTGCTTCATAACCGGATGAAATGTACGTGCAAAGAGAAATGCCAATTTAGTTTTTTTATACATGTGCTCAATTTCCCGTGCATTTTCTTGAAAGCCAATCCCGAGCGCTTCAAGCACATCAAAACTTCCAACCCGCCCGCTTGCCGCCCGATTACCGTGCTTGGCAACACCAACGCCTAAACTACTCAATACAAATGCAGCAATGGTAGAAGTATTTATGCGAAGCAGAACCGAACCGCCGGTTCCGCAGACATCGATAGCGTTCGGCAACTCCACCTGCATGCTCATCTTTCCCTGCAAATAGTCAACAACATCAGCCAACTCCTGTGCGCTTACTTCTTTTTTACTGCGCAAAAATTCCTCCTGTTCAGTAATTGAAAGCCGCCCTTCGATGCTCGCTTTTAAAAAAGAAATAAGAGAAGAGGCAGATTTTTTTTGGGTGATAACAAGATGCTCTAATACATTCTGAATCATTTTTATTCCCTGCTCTCCTTTCATCGTCAACACGGATTCAGGATGAAACTGCACTCCCTCAATAGGCAACTCTTTATGACGAATGGCCATCACAATATCGTCATGCAGTGCACTGACTGTAAAACAATCCGGCACGCGTTTGGCAGCAAGCGAGTGATATCGTCCGGCCATAAAGCGATTCGGAATATTTTCAAAAATCGTCTGGCCGTCATGCGAAATTGCCGAAGATTTGCCATGTACCGGCGCTACAAACTTCAACTCTCCACCAAAATATTCAATAAGTGCCTGATGCCCCAAACATACCCCGAACATCGGATATTTTTTATGATAAAGATCTATAATCTTCATTATATTGCCGGCATTTTTCGGCACCGAAGGGCCCGGCGAAAAGACAATAAGATCCGGCACTTCTGCATCTATTTTTGAGGGATCAATCGTATTGCGATACACCACAACCTCACATTCCAGCCGCTTAAAATAATCAACAAGATTGAAGGTGAAGGAGTCGAAGTTGTCGATGATGAGTATTTTCATGGTAAAAATTGGGGGTCATT
>PCVQ01000061.1:0-15100 GCA_002796025.1 Candidatus Peregrinibacteria bacterium CG11_big_fil_rev_8_21_14_0_20_46_8 | reverse complement strand
GCCGATCGGCGGGGCGACTGAACGAAAATCTGAGCTTATATCAAGGAACGCCTGCGCCTTATTAATTGTTTCTTGATATTCCATGGCCGGCACCGAGTCATACAGGAGCGAGGCGCCGACCTGAAATCGCAACTCGCCATCGCGAATATGTGCGGTACGAATAATAATTCCAGTATCCATTTCTCCAGAAAAAGTTAAGTACCCTACTGCGCCACCGTAATATCCGCGCCGCTCTTTTTCGTGTTTTTCGATAAGTTTCATAGAAGCAACCTTTGGCGCTCCAGTAAGAGTTCCCGCATTCAAACATGCAATAAGCGCATCGAGAGCCGTATACTCTTCCCGAAGTTCTCCGGAAACATGTGCCACCGTATGCATCACACGCGAATACTTTTCTACAAAGCGATAATCGGTAACTTTAACTCCCGGCTTACAAACTCTACTTAAATCATTTCGTCCTAAATCTATTAACATATCCAATTCTGATTTTTCTTTTTCTGAAGATAAAATCTCTAACATATTTTCGTGATCTTCTATTGGATCAGCACCGCGTTTTGCAGTTCCGGCAATTGGGCGCATATGCGCAACACGCCCTTCTACACGCACCATCATTTCTGGCGAAGCACCAACTAACTGCTCATCTCCCGCATCTACAAAAAATAAATATGGCGATGGATTTTTTTCGCGATAAATCTCATAAAGTCCCAATGGATTACCGCTAAATCGCGCCTTTAAGATATTTGAAAATACAATTTCAAAAATCTCGCCGCGCTTTGCCTGTTCACGCCCAATCTCAACGAGATCCTCATATTCTTTTTGAGAGAGCACAAACTTTGGCTCAGTTACCGTATATGCGGACTCAGAAGATTCTTCGTTCGCCTGCCGAGCAATCTTCTTTTTCAAATTCTCAGCCGCGTTACGCGCTTCGGTTGCATCGTTACGAAAAACCGTTACTTCGGCGCGCTCTTTAATATGATCAAAAAAAATAAAAGTATCGTAGAGAAAGAGTGTGAAATCATTAATATTATTCTTAGGCTGGCGGTCGCCGATATCTTCAAAAAGGCGAATAAAGTCATAACTAAAAGCGCCGTACAAACCGAACAAACTGCGCTCGTTTTGCTGAAATTTTGCAAGCACGTGCCGAATAATTTGAGAGATGTTTTTTTGCAGTGAGCGCTGAGATTCTTCAAAATCGGCATGTTCCTTTGTTGCCATACCAATAATAAGCCGCTCGCTGCGCTCAAAAGAATCACAAAAACTCAAATCCTCATCGCTGATCAAATTACAAAAGTACTGACCGCGGCTCATTCGATTACTATCGGCCGCATCCAACACCTCAATAGAGAACTGATCATCCTTGCCGCTGATTTTCAGAATCGGATCGATGCCGATCATGCTCAAGCGGCCATACACCGGCGATACATCTTTTGATTCAAAGAGAAATGCCGGCTGGCCTTGCGTGTAGAGCTGCGAAAAAATCTCGTGTGCAGGCCCGCATGCAATGCCAACTGTCGCTTCGGTTATGCCGTGCTGGAGTGTTCGTGTATCCATACTATTTTAAAATAGCTTCAATTTCGCGCGCGGAACCGTATTTGAGTTCGCGCGAGCCGTGAGTAATAGTGCCAATAGACACTCCAAGCTGTTTGGAAATTTCGCGCTGCGGAACACCCTTAATAAGAAGCCGAAAAATCTGCAAACGCTGGGCAATCTGCTCTAATTCTGCAGGGGTAAGAATTGCATGCAGAAATGCGGTCGCCTTCTGAGCGTCTTTTATTTTTACCACCGTCTGAGCCAATTCTTTAATAAGCATGTCTTGCTTCATAGAGGTGAATGTTAGTGTACTAGCACAATAGAACGCTAGTACGCTACTGCACCACTGACTAAAAGTCAAGAGCTTTTATTTATGCTAATGTAGCGAGGTGGCTGATCTTCTCCCCTATCTCCTCACATTCATCATCGGCGTTGGTGCCAGCTTTATGGGCGCGCTTGTTGGAGGCGGCGGCCTTATAACCATTCCCCTGCTTATCGCCCTTGGCTTACCTCCGATTAATGCCATTGCCACTGACCGCCTTGCAGCACTTGGCATTATGCTTGGAGCATATCCGCAATATCGAAAAAGCAATCATATTGACTGGGCCCTCGGCTGGCAGCTCTTTGCAATTGCAATTGTTGGATCCGCGCTCGGCGCTTTTATTCTCATCGCGCTTCCCAAAGAATTGCTACAGCCAATCATTGGCCTTCTTATGTTATTGTTTCTGCCCATTATTTTCTTAAAAAGTGAGATCGGCTTAGTGCGCAAAGTCCCTTCGCCGCTCCGCAAAGCCGCGGGCTACATAAGCTGGTTTTTTATGACCATCTTTGGCGGCTCATTTGGCGGCGGCACCGGTGCAATTGCCCTGTACATTGGCATCTTCTTTTTCCGCCTGACCATGCTGCAAACGCTTGCAACGCGCGTCATTCCATTTCTGGGCATGATACTTGTCTCACTTGCAATCTTTCTCTACAACGGCTTTGTGCACTTTGATTTTGGCATTATTTTGCTACTCGGTTCAATTTTCGGCGCCTATCTTGGGGCCCATACCGCACTCAGAAAAGGTAACCAATGGCTAAAATTGGTCTTTGCGATCGTCGTGGTATTGTTGGCAGCAAAATTGCTCATTTCATCATTATGACGCACAAACCTTTCAAAACTAGCACCTCTTCCGCAGGCCGGCCGATGCACTATACGGTTGGCGCGCTCATTGAGCGCGACGGGAAAATTTTATTAATGGATCGGGCGATTACTCCCTTTGGATACGCCGGCCCGGCAGGACACATCGATCTTGGAGAAGAGCCGCTACCGGCGCTGCATCGCGAAGTTAAAGAAGAGACACAGCTGGACATTGTACACGCCGAACTTCTCTTTGAAGAAGAGATCTATAATGAGAAATTTCCGTGTGTTGCAGGCTGCACAACGCACTACTGGTATTTATATAAATGCGAAACACGCGGCGAACCACAACCGGATGAAGAATCAAAATCGCTCGATTGGTATACACCTGAGGAGATTAGAGAGCTGCCGCTAGAACATTCCTGGAAATACTGGTTTGAAAAAATGCTATAATAAACGTCCTATGAATCAACTTAAAACAGTCATACTTCTTGGAGTGATGACCGGCCTCGTGGTCGGCGCTGGGTACTACTTTGGAGGACAAAACGGCGCACTGATCGCCTTAGGTCTCTCGGCCATAATGAATCTCGGCAGTTATTGGTTTTCTGACAAGATCATACTGAGACTCTATCGGGCCAAAGAGATACCGGAACGTGAACAGCCGGAATTACACCGCACATTAACTCGATTGGCCCAGATGTATCAGATGCCGAAACCTCGACTCTATTTGGTGAATATGCCAATACCCAATGCCTTTGCAACCGGCCGGAATGAGAAGCATGCGGTAGTAGCGGTAACAAACGGCATTCTTGAACTTTTAGATAAAGATGAACTTGAAGGCGTACTAGCCCACGAACTCGCGCACATTAAAAATCGCGATATTCTCGTGTCGAGTATTGCTGCAACATTAGCCGGCGCAATTTCGTACATTGCACAAATGGCCTACTACGGAGGACTGCTCTTTGGCCCCGCCGATCGGCGGGGCGATCAGGGCAATGTCTTCAGCTTACTAGTCTTCGTTATTCTTACACCGATTGTGGCAACGCTCTTACATTTAGCAATTTCGCGCTCACGCGAATATATGGCCGACGAGACCGGTGCACAAAAGGCGCACAAAGCCGAAGCACTTGCTCGTGCTCTCGAGAAAATGCACAACGTAAGCAAGCGCCATCCCCTCCATGCAGAGCCAAAGTTCGAATCCACTGCTCATCTCTTTATTATTAATCCTTTTAAGCGCTCACTTTTGACCGCTCTCTTTTCTACCCATCCTCCTATTGAAGAGCGAATCGCACGATTGCGTAAGATGCGATAACAAGGGAAAACAATATTCACCTATGCATAAGGCAATTATCTGGGACATGGACGGAGTAATCTTGGATTCTGAACTTTTTTATGATGAAGTGCGACGAGACCTCGCAGCCCAGTTTGGTCTGACATTAAACATAGAACATCTCAAACAGTTCCGCGGACGCAATGAACCATTTTATGAAGTGATTTCAAAACATCACGGCAACACATTGGACTTTGAGGATTTTTTTATTAAATATCATGAAATCCTGGAAGAATTCTATTCCCATAGAATACCCCTTGCCGAACATGTACATGAAACGCTTCGCGCATTAGGCGCAAAATTTCCTATGGCGCTTGCAACAAACACAAACCGATCTTGTGTTAATCGTGTATTCGAGCGATACAAGTTATCTCCATACTTTCAGTCTATCTTTACCGGAGACGATGTTGTCCGACGCAAACCAGATCCGGAAATATTTCTCAAAGCAGCGGCCGCACTCGGTGTTGAACCAGAAGCGTGCATTGTTATCGAAGACTCGGAAGCAGGATTCCGGGCTGCAACAGGTGCCGGCATGAGACTCATCGCTCGCAAAACTCCCGATAATCTGCATCAAGATTTTTCTCCTGCTGAGTATACCATCGAACAACTGAGTGAAATTCCTGAGCTGCTCAACAGCCTGGCATGATATACTTGCGCCGACTATGGAGCGCCCCAAAAAACCAATATCGATTACCATTTTCGGTGCTACCGGCGACTTAAGTGAGCGCAAATTAATTCCAGCACTCTTCTCACTCTACTGTCAGAATCTACTGCCAAAGCAATTTCGCCTTGTGGGATTTTCGCGCGGCGAACTGAGCGATGAAGAGTTTCAGAAATTTGTGACAAACTCATTGCGCAAAAAAGGGCACTTTGTCTATGAGAAAGAAGTAGAACAGTTTGTAAAAAATGCACTCTATGTAGAAGGAAGATTCGAAGATGCAGATTCATATCAAAAACTGTATGCAAAATTAAAAGAGCTCGATAATACGGTGTACAAAACGTGCAGCAACAAAATGTTCCATCTCGCTGTGCCGCCGGTATTTTACGAAAATATTTTTCCGCTTTTAAAAAAATCCGGCCTCACCGACGACTGCGGACAAAAAAAAGATATTCAGCATGACTGGACGCGGGTAATAGTAGAAAAACCTTTTGGCCGTGACATACAGACCGCTCAAAATTTGGACATGCTGCTTGGAAAACTCTTTAAAGAGTCGCAAATTTTCCGTATCGACCACTATTTAGGCAAAGAGACATTACGCAACATTCTCGCCTTCCGCTTTTCAAATACGCTCTTTGAGCCGATTTGGAATAAAGATCACATTGAAAAAGTTGAAATCCGGCTGCACGAGCGGCTGGGCATTGAAGGGCGCGGAGCACTCTACGATAATATTGGTGCCATGCGCGACGTCGGCCAAAATCATGTACTCCAAATGCTTGCTGCCGTTGCTATGGAAAATCCGTGCGGCGTTACGGGAAGTAACATTCGCGAAGAGCGGGCAAAAATTATTTCCGAACTCAAACCATTTGGTCCGGCTGCAATTAAAAAGGATGTGATTCGCGGGCAGTACAAAGGATATCGCAAAGAGAAAGATGTAGATCCAAAGTCGCAGACCGAGACATACTTCCGCATGACAACTTACATTGATAACGAGCGATGGCGCGGTGTCCCGTTTCATCTTTCAAGCGGAAAAAAGATGCGTGAACGCAATGCCGATATTACCATTCACTTTAAACCCACACGTTCCTGTCTTTTTTTACCCGAAGATAACGGCCAGCACCTTTGCAATATTCTGCGCTTTCGCATCCAGCCGAAAGAAGCGATCTCTCTGCGCTTTTGGGCAAAGAAGCCGGGCTTTCAAAACAAGGTGATTCAGAAAAAACTGACATTCCGGTATCGCGAATCACAAGATTTTTCAAAAATTCCCGATGCCTATGCTATTCTGCTGTACGACTGCATTATCGGCGACCAGACTATGTTCATGAGCACGCGAGAAATTGAAGCTAGCTGGAACTATGTAACGCCAATTTTGGATCAATGGCAAAAAGTACCTCTGCAAATATATGCGCAACATACGGATGGACCAGGGAAGCAAATAACCAATAAGCAAATGCCAAATAACAAATAATTTACAATATCTCAATGACCAAAATAGCCAAACAATTAAAATTCATCGGTGATTTAACATTTGGTTCTTATTTGTTATTTGGCATTTGGAACGCTTGATAATTAAATTAATATTCTTATGAAAATAGGCTACCTCGGACTCGGCAAAATGGGATATGCCATGTGTGAAAATTTACTGGAACATGACTGGGAAGTTGTGGCGTACAACCGCTCGACTGAAAAGGCGGAACAGCTGGCGGCGGCGTATGAAAAAGCTCATGCAGCACCAACACTCGAAGATCTCATTGCCAAGCTGCCCAAGCCGCGGCTGGTGTGGGTGATGGTGCCGAACAGCGCGGTCGAAGAGATGCTGAAGAAGCTGGTCCCGCTTTTGGAAGAAGGAGATACGGTAATAGATGGCGGAAATACTTTCTATAAAGAGACGGTAGAGCGCGCTAAATGGATAGAAGAACACGGCGTAAACTTTTTGGATGTCGGTGTGAGCGGCGGACCGGGCGGTGCACGAAAGGGCGCGTGCATGATGATTGGCGGCAATGATGAAATTTTCAAACAGCACGAAAAACTTTTCAAAGACACCTGTGTAGAGCACGGCTACGGCTATTTTGGCAAACACGGCGCCGGTCACTTTGTAAAAATGGTGCACAACGGCATTGAGTACGGCATGATGCAGGCCATTGGCGAAGGCTTTGAGGTGCTGAAAAAATCCGATTTTAATTTGGATTTAAAAAAGGCAGCCGAAGTGTACAACCACGGCAGCGTTATTACTTCGAGCTTAATTGGCTGGCTCGAATCGGCATACGAAAAGCACGGGGTGGATTTAGATACGATCTCCGGCGAGGTATCGCACAGCGGCGAAGGCCAGTGGACCGTAGAAGCTGCCCGCGAGATGAATATTCCGGTGCCAATTATAGAAGGATCACTACGCTTTCGCGTTGATTCTCAAGGAAATCCAAGCTATACCGGGCAGGTTGTCAGCACGCTGCGCAATCAGTTCGGCGGGCACGATGTGGAAAAGAAGGATTAAATAATCTCTCAAATGCCTCAATCACTCGAAAATCTCGCAATCAATACTATCCGCATGCTATCGGCAGATGCTGTAGAAAAAGCTAATTCCGGGCATCCGGGGCTGCCGATGGGCGCGGCGCCAATGGCGTATGCATTGTGGACGCGCTTTTTGCGGCACAATCCGCGCAATCCCGATTGGCTGGGACGCGACCGGTTTGTATTAAGTGCCGGACACGGCTCTATGCTTTTGTATTCGCTGCTGCACTTGACCGGCTATGATGTATCGATTGAAGATTTGAAAAATTTTCGGCAGTGGGGATCAAAAACACCCGGGCATCCTGAGTATGGCGATACACCCGGCGTAGAAACTACTACCGGTCCGCTCGGTCAGGGCTTTGCAACCGGCGTGGGCATGGCGTTGGCGCAACGATTTTTGCACGAGCGGTATGATAAAAATTCCGGCGCCGTCAGCGGCAATCTTTTTGACTACAACATCTACGGCATCGTCTCTGACGGCGATTTAATGGAAGGCGTGAGCAATGAAGCCGCCTCTTTTGCCGGAAGTGTTGGGCTGGGCAATTTGGTCTATCTCTATGACAGTAACGATATTTCGATTGAGGGCTCCACCGAACTTTCGTTTACCGAAGATGTTGGCAAGCGCTTTGAAGGACTGCACTGGGATGTGCAGCGCGTTGAAGATGGGAATGATGTTGAAGCCGTAAATGCAGCGCTTGAGAATGCGCGTGCAGAAAAAAGTAAACCGTCGCTCATTATTGTACGAACGCAAATTGGATTTGGAGCTCCTACAAAAGCAGGAACTGCAGAAGTTCACGGCGCTGCTTTAGGTGCAGATGAATTGCGCGCAACCAAAGAAAATTTGGGATGGCCGCTTGAGCCGGACTTTTTTGTGCCGGATGAAGTGCGAGAACATTTTGCGACAGCAATTGAAAATGGTGCAAAATTAGAGGAGGAGTGGAAGACAAAATTTGCAGAATATCAAAAAGCGCAGCCCGAACTCGCCGCAGAAATCGAACTGCTTTCGAGCGGGAAACTTCCTGACGGCTGGCAAGATGCACTCCCCGTTTTCAAAGCCGAAGATGGCAACATGGCTACACGCAAGGCATCGGGCACCGTAATTAATGCGATCGCTCCGCTTTTGCCAACACTTATTGGCGGCTCGGCAGATTTGGCACCTTCTAACAACACCCTCATCAAGGGCGAGAAATCAGTTACTTCAAACGACTTCAACCACTCCGGCCGCAATATTCACTATGGCGTGCGCGAACATGCCATGGCTGCGATCATGAACGGCATGGCCCTCTCAAAACTTATCATTCCATTTGGCGGAACCTTTTTCTGTTTTACCGACTATATGAAAGGCGCCATGCGCTTGTCTGCACTGATGCATCAGCGCGTAATTTATGTGCTGACGCACGATTCAATCGGGCTTGGCGAGGACGGTCCAACACACCAACCGGTCGAACATCTCATTCATATGCGCGCAATTCCGAATATGCTAGTGATTCGTCCGGCGGATGCAAATGAGACCGCAATGGCGTGGCGCGCAGCGCTGGAAAATTCGCACGGCCCGACTTGTTTGATTCTAACGCGGCAAAATTTGCCGGTTTTGGAGCGCATGCAAGACGGGCATTCAGCATCAAGTGGGCCAGCCGCGCAATCCCCACATTTTGCACCGGCAGAAAATGTACTCAAAGGCGCCTATGTACTGACCGAAAAATTTGTGAGAATAGCGCCGCCGGCCGCAGACTCTTCTCGGGCCGAGCCGCGCCTCACCCTCATGGCCAGCGGCTCCGAAGTCGCGCTGATTATAGAAGCAGCAAAACAACTGGCCGCGGAAGGAATTGTGACACGGCTCGTGAGCTTTCCATCGTGGGAGCTCTTTAATGCGCAACCTGCCGAATACCGTGCACAAGTCCTAGGCACGCTCCCCCGCCTTGCCGTAGAAGCCGGCTCAAGTCTTGGCTGGCACAAATACGTTGGTGACACAGGCGACATCATCGGCTTAGACCGCTTCGGCGCCAGCGCACCCGGCGAAGTCGCGATGGAAAAACTTGGATTTAGTGTGGAGAATGTGGTGGCGCGAGCAAAAGCGTTGATTGGGCGATAACAATCCTCCAGCCAGCCGCCTGCAGCACGCCCAGGAATTACTCAGCCATCTCTCGGATAGCAATTCAAAACTGCTCCCCGCACTTCGCCCCACTTTACATCCATACTGTGTGCAATGTCATGATGCTCTTTACACAGCGGTGCCAAAAAATATGGATTGTGATTTTTGAAGGCGGCAAAGCGTTGTGTATGGTGAATATGCTCTGAATCACTTTTACATGTGCGGGCGGTGCACCTCGTGCCGTACTCTTTTTGTAAAATCTTGCGCACTTTTGAGGGAATATAACGCGAAACGAACTTCCTATTTGAACCCAAATTTATTTTTTTCTCTTTTTCCTCCAACTCAGCTGCAATCTTCTCCTTTTCTTCGGCAATTTCCTGCTCGCGTTTTTGTAGCATCTCTAAAATGAGGGCATTGATATCGATGCCTTTATTTTGAAGTTCCAAAAGTTGTGACTGTACTTCTTCGGAGAAATGCAGTATTGCATTTGCACTATCACGAGTACTTGCACGAGCACTCGCGCCATCATCAAACCTGACCGAGGCATTCTTTGCTTTAGTTTTCAACTTGTGCACGTGCACAGATTCCTCATCATTTTTCGGCTTATCTAAGCCATCGAGCATCTCATTTTCATGTTCCAGCCCATTTTGCAATTCTTTTTGCGCATTTTTTTCATCACGAACAAAGACCTCCAAAGTACGGCTCGATAAAACTTTCACTTGATGCGCAAGCCCTTCCTCATTTTCTGGAGTGATAATCGAGGCAACGCGCGCAAGCTTATTCACGCTCACCTGTCCGCTGGTGAGCATAGTGTGGAGAATAGGATAAGGCTGATACCTCTTCTCTAAATTCAGCACCCGCCGCACCTGCTCATTGCTCACACCGCCCAGCCTGGCCGCAAATTCAAAAATAGATGAAAATTTTTTCTTTTCATAGAGCCTGCGCCGATACACTTCCGGTAGCAAGGCTACAAATTTTTGACGCCATACAATGGCGCGAGTGCCATATTTTTTGCAAAGTTTGTAGAGCTGCTTATCGGTCATAAAAAATATGATATAAATGGAATTCAAAGTATAAGCATATACTTATATAGTATAAAAATTTCCGGCCACAGCAAACATTTCAAGATGCACACTTTTGCCTTTTATTGAGCCATAAACAAAGTATCGATTTTTCAAAAACTGACAACAAAATTTCGGGACACAACTCATCAAAATCACGCATGGAGGGGTGCCCTGCCAAACCATCGACCAGGGATCTTTCATCTGACTCGAATTGAGTTCATAGTGCATCTCTTCACAAGATTCTCTATACTACCGTCATGTCACGCATCTTCCTCGATTCTGGCGATCCTCAAGAAACTCAAGAAATCATCCAGCTTCTCAGCGCTGCTCAGCCGCCGCGCCAGCTCGATGGACAAACGACCAATCCCACACTCGTCTCAAAAAATCCCTACGCCAAAGGGCGCGCGGACAATGGCGATAAATTTACCGAGCACGAGCTGCTCGCCTTTTACAAGCAAGTCATCCAAGATATTTCTAAACTCATTCCGCACGGCTCGGTCTCAATTGAAGTCTATGCCGATGACAATACAAGCGCGCAAGAAATGATCGAACAAGCAGAAGATATGTGGACTTGGATTCCAAATGCGCACATCAAGCTGCCAACAACCGCAGAAGGACTTAAAGCCGCCCGTGCACTCATCGATAAAAAAATGCGCGTCAATATGACACTGGTCTTTTCTCAACAGCAAGCCGCGGCCGTGCACGCCGCAACCACAGGCGCACAAAAAGGCGATGTATTTCTCTCACCCTTTATCGGCCGTCTCGATGACATCGGCCAAAACGGTATGGACCTTATTGCCAACTGTTTAAAAATGTACCGGGCGGCAGACAGCCATGTAGAAGTTCTCACCGCGAGTGTGCGCTCTGTCGAGCATCTGCAAGCGGCACTCCAGCTCAACTCAGATATCATCACCGCGCCGCATAAAATTCTAAAACCATGGGCAGAAGCTGGCGCCGGCATAGAAGAAAATTTCACTTACCAATCAATGAGCGCCAACAACACTCCCCTCGCGCCAATCGCCTACGAAGAACTCGACCTCTCCCAAAACTGGAGCGCATTTAACATCGGCCACGAACTTACCACCAAAGGCATTAGCAGCTTTACAGAAGATTGGAATAAATTGATTGCGCGCTAGCATGCTCACAATACTCACTCAACACTACGGCATCGATATCCTCGCCATGCTCCTTACCTTTTGGGGCATCTACTGGATCGGCGACAAGCGGCGCAACGGCTTTGCACTTACATTTCTTGGGAACTGTTTTTGGATAATCTTTGCGATTATGACTCAAGGTATCGCCCTGCTTTTTACAAATATTGTAATCGCGATGCTCAATCTGCGCGGATATTTAAAGTGGGAAAAGAACCTGGTACGATAAGCACCTATGGACCTCTTACAATTACAGCACGAAAATGCGGGAATCAGCGAGGCCGCTGTACAGCCATCAACAGAAGCACTTATTCCTTATATAGAAGAGCTCAAACGCGCAAGCGAAGATGCGGATTTTAGCTTAGACGAGGCTTCGGTGCGCCTGCCCTTTGACGAAAAAATCCGCACGGAAGTTTTGAAGCTCGCCGCTCAGCTGCAAAATCCAAAACTCAAATACATTGTGGTGCTGGGAATTGGCGGGAGCAATTTGGGCACGCAAGCGATTTACGAGGCGCTACATGGACGCCACACCGAGTTTCGGCCGGTGCGAATATTTTTTGGCGATACCGTCTCACCGCGCCTGGCAACCTACCTTAAAAAAATGCTCATCGAACAGACAAGCGCTCCCGAAGAGTTTGTCCTCAATGTGATTAGCAAATCCGGGACGACTACAGAGACGATTGCGCAGTTTGAAACACTGTACGAACCGCTGCATCAAAAATACGGCGATGCCGCAAATGCCCGCATTGTGACCACAACCGACCGCGGCTCCAAACTCTGGAAGCTCGCAGAGAAAAAGGGATTTAAAAACCTCGAGATTCCGAAAAAGGTCGGCGGCCGATTTTCAGTCTTCAGCGCGGTCGGACTCTTTCCGCTGCATCTTGTCGGCATAAATATCGTTGAGCTATTAGACGGCGCGCGCGCCATGGCAGAGCGCTGTTTGGAAAGCAGCAAAGAGACGGCGGCTACAAATAATCCCGCACTCGCTAGTGCCATACTCACGCACCTGCACGCGCAAAGCGACCTGACAATCTGCAACAACTTCTTTTTTAATCCCGAATTAGAGTCGCTCGGCAAGTGGCACCGCCAGCTCATGGGTGAGAGCATCGGCAAGGAAAAAGATCTGGATGGCAATATTGTGCACGCCGGCATTACGCCTATGGTTTCCATCGGCTCAACCGATCTGCATTCTATGGCACAGCTCTACTTTGGCGGCCCGCGCGACAAATTCCATCACATTATTTACAGTCCCACACCAAATTTTACAGCGAATGTTCCCAAAGAATCGCCGCTCGAAAATCTTGTGCAAGGCATCGGCGGCAAATCATTTCAAGAAATTATGAGCGCAATTATCGGCGGCGTTAAAGCTGCCTATGTAAAAAATAAAATCCCGTTTACCGAAATTACCATGCCCGAAGTCCGCGAACACACGCTCGGCCAATACCTCCAATTCAAAATGATCGAGATGATGTTTCTTGCGCGGCTCATGAACCTCAATGCCTTTGACCAGCCGAATGTGGAGGATTACAAGAGCGAGACGCGGGCGCTGCTAGCCTAAATTTGACTTCAAATTCTCAATCCGATATTCTTACATATATGGCTAAAACTAAACTAAAACATGCAGTTTGGAAGGAAGGTAAGTTTTTTGTTGCACAATGTTTAAATGTGGATGTGTCCAGTTTTGGGAAAACGAAAAAAGAGGCCATTAATAATCTTAATGAGGCGCTTGACCTTTATTTTGAAGACAAAAAACATCCAACAATCATAAAGGTGGAACGGGTAGAAATTGTTTCCGGAAATTTTCAGAATGCCTAAACTCTTTTCTTCAAAACAGATAATCAAAGTCCTCGAGAAGAAGGGCTTTATTTTTATCTCACAGAAAGGCAGTCATATGAAATATCGCAAAGAAATTCCTCATGGAACAGTAAGATCAATTCTTAGACAAGCTAATATGTCAGAAGAACAATTAATAAATTCTCTATGAAACTCATCGACATCTCATTACCGCTCAATGCAAAGACGATTATCTATCCGGGGAATCCGCCGGTAAAAATTGTGCCCAAACAAGGCGCGACTTCGACTCACTCGGAGATTAGTTTTGGATCGCATACCGGTACACATCTCGATGCGCCGAGCCATGTTTTTAAAAAAGGCATGACGCTGGATAAATTGCCGCTCGAAGACTTTTTTGGAAAGTGCCGCGTGCTCGATATGACCCATTGTAAAGAAGCGGTGCGAATTGAAGATCTAAAAAAAGCGCGGATTAAAAAAGGCGAGCGGATTTTGTTCAAGACAAAAAACTCGCTGCGCGGCTTTAAAAAATTCCGCAACGATTACATCTATTTAGATGGAGATGCGGCCGAATGGCTTGCGGCAAAAAGCGTCCGGCTGGTCGGCATCGACTCACTCTCTATCAAGCAGCGCGGCAGTACAGACACCCGCCCACACGACGCCCTGCTCGCAAAAAAAATCCCGATATTAGAAAGCATCGATTTAAAAAAAGTCGTGCCCGGCACCTACACGCTCTGCTGTTTCCCGCTAGCTTTTACCGGCATAGATGGCTCTCCGGTGCGGGCAGTGCTGATTGCATAAAAATCTGTGCACGTGCATAAGATAATTTTGACATAGACAGATGCATTGTATGTGCTACCTTTTTGGCATGGATGATAACCTTTGGAACAATATCGAAGCACTTACCAGTGCAGAAGTGAGTGCACCAAATGAGGTATTAGACGGCTGTAACGCAGCTGCTGCAATTCATTCAACAAATATCGGCTCACCAAATGCTGATAAAATTTTAGACGACGTCGCAGCTACAGCTCTTGCGGCGCTCACAGAAGATTAATTCTGCTTCCGCGGAATCGGCTTTTTATAGCGCGAGACGAGCTGATTTTCTTCTACCGTTCCGTCTGGGCGGGTGATTTTTTGAAACCAGACAATGTCGTCGCGGCGGAAGGGCCGGCCGTACTCTTCGTCAATTACGCCTTCCGGCACCTCGTTATAGCGGTAGGGACCGTCGAGCTCAACACTTCGGCCATCGTCCGTTCCATAAAAATTTACAAAGGCATCGTCGCCAATTGCGTAGGTCTGCATCAGAATATAATTATCGGTATCGTTTTCAAATACCAAATCTTGCGAGCCGGGGAAAATTGTTGAATCCAAACCCTCCCCATACGGCACATAGTAGTGCACATATAAACTATGCGCCCGGCGTGCTGTTACCTTTAAGCCCGCATTCACGGCCGCACGGTAAATCGTTGTAGAAACCTGGCAGAGTCCGCCGCCCGGAACCGGACGCAAAGCACTGCCACCGCCAAAAATCGCCAACGAAGCCTTCCATCCGCGCGAGTATGTTACCGGTCCGCCCAGCAACGCATTGTACGAAAACTTTTCGCCCGGGGCGAGCAATACATTGTTGTAATGCTCATCCAGCGCCTTGCGAATATTAAAGTCGCGGCCTTCGGGAGATCCCGCAAAATTTGACCGTCCGCTTGCTAAGAGCTCTAAATCACCCAAATCTACACCAGTGTCATTAAAGACATAGGCAGGAAGCTCGACAGACGGAATTTGAATTGAAGCAAAATCCCGATTTTCAACCGCTGCGACCATCGCATCAATAAGCGCCTCAACATCTACCTCTACCCCCCAAC
>PCVQ01000018.1 GCA_002796025.1 Candidatus Peregrinibacteria bacterium CG11_big_fil_rev_8_21_14_0_20_46_8 | reverse complement strand
AAATGACAATCAAAACCGTTTCTAACATAGATGAAGCGATCGAGCACGTAACAACTTATTCAAGCAAGCACAGCGAAGCGATCGTAAGCAACAATCAAAAAAATATCGAGCGCTACCTGCGCGAAATCGATGCAGCCGCGGTGTACGCCAACGCCTCCACCTACTTTACCGACGGCGCACAATTTGGACTCGGCGCAGAAATCGGCATCTCAACCCAAAAAATGCATGCGCGCGGCCCCATGGGATTGCGCGAACTCACCAGCTACAAGTGGATTTTGCGCGGCAGCGGACAGGTGCGCTGAACGCCGGCACTTACTATCTAATATCATCTAAAATCTTCTGAATCGATTTTTCCAGTTCCCGATCTTTTGCCTTACGCGCCAAATCGCGCATTTTTCTATAAATCGAGCGCTTGTTGCGGGCTGCCGAAACCGTTGTAACACCCTCCACCTTTTGTGCAAGCAAGTTGTACTGCTTTAAATATATTGCACGTTCCAATTCAAAATCTTTTGTTTTCAGTGCATAGTGCAGCGCCTCTCTATACTTGTATTTTTTTAAAAAATAGATGGCGGCATTATGGTTTGCCGCAGTAATCAAATCGTGATCTCCCAACTTTGCAAAGTAAAAAATTGCAGATTCATATTCGTGCTGATGCATGAGCAAAATTCCCAAATTTCGATATGCAATTTTAAGATTACGCTCAACAATACTTCGCTGCGAACTTACCAAAACTGCCAGTTGTGCGGCCTTAACAACAGCACGCGGATCAACGTGTGCCTGCTGCGCCTCAATATCGGCAATATCCAATAAATTCGTTGGAATCAGTTCGGTAATAGGCAGCAAGGCCTCAAAATCTTTATAATTTTGAAATGTGCCATTCGTTGCCTCAATATCCACACCCTGAAAATGCAGACACACATGCTCGGGCAGCAACTTAATATGCAAATCCCCCACCGGATATTTCTGCGCATACAAAAAAACATAGAGTGTAACTATTTGATTACAATCCCCAATTAATTTTTGATGACGCGGATCGCGGAGCAATTTGCCGAAATTCGCACCGGCTTGATACTCGTAATGAGCTCCGGGGCGCAAATAGTGCATCATCTTTGCAAGATAGATCATCTTATCCATATCCGGCGGCATTTTGAGGTGCAAAATTTTCAGAGTATGTGCAATTGCAGAAGGCTGTACCGTATGCTCATTCGTAAAGCGTTCAAATGCCTGTTTAAGAAGCTCAAGATCCTTATACATTTTCCGCCGCGTCCGCTTGTTCAAATATTTGTAATTTTTATACCGCTTCTCGAGCCACAAATTCAGCACCGCTAAATTCTCCTGCATAAGCCCTTCCAGCTTTTTCTGGACGCCCCGCGAGCTGCTTGTTGAGCGCACACTCCTAAAAAAACGATCCGCCTTTTTTTCAAAGGGATGCGCATAATGAGAGAAGAGATTGAAGAGAAATTGAAACATTACTAATAGTATAGGTTACAGGTATATAAGACGAAATATAAACTTACTCTTGACAAGAAAATTATTACATATTAATGTTTTAGCACATTAAAACGCTATGGATATGGAACCCGAACTCAATAACAAGCAGATGCAAGAACTGTTCGATGCTGTGGCCCAGCTGAAGAGCAGTGCCGAAGCAAAACAGTTCCTCCGCGATCTTTGTACTTTTTCCGAACTCAATGCCATGGCAGAGCGCTGGCAAGTTGCGCAACAGATCAATAAGAAAGTTCCCTACCGCAAAATCGCACAACAGACCGGTTCAAGCACAGCTACCATCACCCGCGTTGCCCATTGGATCCATCATGGCATGGGCGGATACAAGCTGCTGCTGAGTCGCAAGAAGTAAACTCAACAGCAAACCGGCTTGTATGACGCCCCTGCGCAGAGGGCGCTTTTTTTATTTATAACAATTTTCCTTTTATGAAATCCATACGATGTCCAGAACCAACTGCAGAAAACCTCACTGCAATTCTGACCTCGATCGGTGCGCGCACAGCCGAAAAAGATCGTGCTGCACTTTTAGCGCGCCAAAATCCAACAGGTCAAAAACGCGGCGGCTTGGGATTTGGGACATTCAGTTTTGTGGCCATTCCCGGTGCGGGCTCGCGCTTTACAAACATTAATACCTTCGCATCACAAGCAGAGTATTCCTCAGTACAAATGGAAATGATCAATGCTTCGGATGGTACATTTAAGCTACGCAATAGCAGCGGAACTTTTGAAACAACAGGAAGAGCATTAAAAGTACCGCCGTGGTCGTTAGAAAAACTTTCCAGCGGTGCGCCCGCAATCAGTGTATTGCAACAACACGGCGCTTCGAATCTTGTTGGCATAATCGGATCAACACGCTGTGCTTTATTCGATGAAAAAAATGCATGCACCTTTTGCAGCTTAAAAGGAGGAATCGCAAATCGGCAGCGGACAGTTCGCGAAATATTAGAGACATTCGCATTAGCCCAAGGCCAACGGCCAAGTTACAACAATCTAACACTTGCCACCGGCATTCAAGGCGCTACAACAGAAGCCGACGAAGTCATTGATGACGTTGCAGAAATTAAACGATCAATTGGATCCACCGGTCTTGCTCTCGAAATTAATCCCTATGCATCGAATGCTGCTGAGCGCATGCAACAACTTCGCGATAATGGTCTTGATACACTCATGATGCCTCTCGATTGCGCTTCTCCAGAAGCACAAAATCGCTTTGTACCAGGCAAAGCTCGTCTATTGCAGCAAAATTTTTGGGATAACGTCAGACGGGCAGTCAAAATTTTTAAACCCGGTAATGTTACCAGCTCACTTATTGTAGGACTTGAACCTTTTGAGGCGACGCGTATAGCTTTAGAAAGAATGATCGACGTAGGTGTCGTTCCCGAACCCATCCCGGTTCGCTGGGCCGATGGCCAGTTTGATGCAGACCCCTCACTCCCGCTTACAAATCCAGATGATCTCATCGCGGCTCGGCAAATTATTGAAGAAAAAATAAGCTCATCACCTATTGCAAAAAATATCCAGCAAACTCGCGCCGGCTGTGCATCTTGCGGCGGATGCGGTGGCATTGTTGTAAACAATTTAGCAAGCACTAAAAAAAATCTATTTCCAATTCTTCAATGAATATCATTCTTACAGAAAAGAACGCCAAAAAACTTTCGATCTTACCTGTGTGCATACTGCATCAATAATTTTTGCTCAGCTCACGGCCACCATCTAGCATCCGGCTCCACACCTAAAATCTCGCGGTATGCCTGCTTGGTGTATGCATATGCTTCGCTATCACCTTTAGATTGCTCATCACCATTACGCGGTGGCGTCGGATTGTGGTGTACAAAGCCACCGATAAACTTTGCAAAATCTTTATAAAAGCGCGTGAACATCAGCATGGTGTGCCAGCCGTCATCGACTTTAAGCGAAGGAGAAACGGTCCGCGCACCCGATGCACGTAAATAGAGCATGCGCTTTGCTTCGCGCACTACCATCTGAGCATCCGCTTCAGAATATCCCAGCTCTTTAACAAGCCGCGGAATCATAAGCTCCGGAAGCGGAAAATTATCTACCTCTTGTAATGTTGGCCGCTTTTTTGTTGTGGTTGTCATAGAGAAAAAATGCGAGCGCATGGCGCGAGCGCGCAGCAAGGCTCAAAATCCGGCTTTGCCGGTTTTGAGACGCAGCGAGCTTATCAATAAAATACGCGGGGGTCGACTTCCGTCCAAATAGGCAAGAGCCTCCCCCGCAATATCTTGCAAACGGGGCGGTTACTCATCATCCATCTCGCCCTCACAGTCTGCACCGCCATCAATCATGAATTTAATCATGGCATCAGGGGTTAAAAAATAATGGCAAAATTATAACCGTTTTTAAGGCCGCTTCAAAAATCTCAACTTGACCAAATCCCCCTTCCCTTATGCAAGATTCGTAGCATCTCCTTAGCGCGCATCGGACTTGACTTTAACTCCATTCTCAATATAATTCTCCTGTACATGAATTCAACTTCTGCCCAAATTGCACGCAGCCAAAGCTCATCAATGATGATGATGTCTATGCTTGTGCGGCAAGGGCCGAAGTGTTAAGGGTACAATAATATTCCCTAAGACACAGACCCTTCGCCGCAGAAAGCGAGGGGATTTTTTTATGTCTTAACTTTATCAATCATGTCACCAAAACTATATTCAGGGCCGCACCAGACTGCCATTGAAGCGTATGCTACAGCGCAGTGCGTGCCACAACTTACAGCGCCGGATGCGGTACTTACCGAACCGCTCTATCCCGAAGTACTTCAAGGCGTCATTGAACTGCATCTCGATGCAGGGGTCCGTACGGTTGTTACGCATACCTTCCCGGAGCGGGCAGTTTTAAACCATGGGCATGTTACACAAGAAAAAATAGACGATTTTAGAAACAGACTTGGCAAAAAAGTAAGTATTGCACGTAACGCAATAACAGCCAGGCGCCTCACAAACGATGCAAAGATATCTATCTCGCTTGGGCCCAAGGGCGACTGCTATAAACCGGAGGAAGCGCCGGACAGACACTCGGCACAAGAATTTCATCAGCATCAATTTGCCGCAGCCGCGGAACATGAACCACATTTTGTTTTAAGTGAAACTGTTAATACAATTGAAGAAGCCATAGGAATTGCTTTGGCAGCAAAAAATCATAGGGTGCCTGGCACAAGACGCAAACAAGCAGTCCCAACTCTCATTAGCTTTGTTATTGATCATAATGGCAATTTACTCAGCGGTGAATCGCCATTAGAAGCGATACACGCGATAGACCGTGCAAGCGATAGACTTCCGATTGGATATGGATTTAATTGTTGCCCCGTAGAAGGCTTGGCGCTGGCTCTCGCACAAGTGCGCAGCAAAATTGATCGTGTCATTTCTGCCGCACCCAATGCGTCTTCATTTCCAGTCGATCAACTGGATGGTGTTGGCACCACAACCGGACATATTCGCGGACTGGTCGATTCCCGCGGCATGTCCCGTTTCCTTGCAGGAATTGCACAGCGCTATGATCTGCAATACATCAGCGGCTGCTGTGGTTTTGATCCAAATCATATCTGCCAAATTGGAACATGCATTACAACAAATGATACTCAGGAAGAATTGCCGGATACTGACTGGTCACGTTTGCTCGCAGCGGCATAGAGCACTCGATAGCACATACAGAATGCAAATTCCCCACCCTACAGGCACATTGCATATCCTATACAGCTTTCAAAATGATATCCTAATCTCCTAAGACTTCTGGCCTCGCATATGAAAACGCTCATCATCGATAACTACGATAGCTTCACCTACATTCTCTCGCAATATGTCAGCGAACTCGAGAAGATACCGCTTGTTGTAAAAAACAATGCAATCACTGCAGATGAAATTCTGAACGACGGCATCTCTCATATTATTATTTCGCCGGGACCAGGCCGCCCCGAAGTTGCTGAAGATATGGGCAACTGCATCGATATTATTAAAAAGTGCATGGGGCGGCTCCCGATTCTTGGTGTCTGTCTTGGGCATCAGGCAATTGTGCACGCACTCGGCGGAAAAATTGTTCGCGCGCCCCAGCCGGTTCACGGCAAAAAAAGCAGGGTAAA
>PCVQ01000043.1:2733-5565 GCA_002796025.1 Candidatus Peregrinibacteria bacterium CG11_big_fil_rev_8_21_14_0_20_46_8 | reverse complement strand
CGGCGTATGCGAAGTTTTTTGTGTAGCGACAGCGGAACAAAAAATTTGGGTGAAGGGCTGGCATAATTCCTTAATTTAATACAAAATCGTGCCAGCCCTGAACCGCATACTCTTTGTTATGTGATGTAGCCAGAAATTTCTTTTCCTTAATGTATTTTTTGGCAATTTATTTTTCTTTTTTTAACTCGATTATTTTTTTAATCAAATTTTGAACAAAAGGTGTTTGGTGAGATTCTGGCATACCAATAGAGCGGATTTTTATATCTTCTGGTTTTGCTGCAGACAAGTGTTGTGCATCAATATTTAAGGTAATACCCATATAGCCGCCTTTAGTGAAAACTTGAGTCGTGTAATATCCTTTTTCTTCATCTTTAGCAAATTCAGTTATTACTTTATCATCTTCGTATCTGGTTTTTTCTTTTTTCATTGTTCTGACATCCGTATCTAGTTCGTTATCATCTGGTAATTTAATTTTCATTGATAATTCATTATAGTTGAGGTTATACTCCAGGTCTGTAATTTCTACTTCATCTAATACTTGCTCTACATCTGAGTCTTCATAAGACCTACGCAGAGTAATCGGACCTTCAATTTTAGCGTCTCCATAGAACTGGTCTAAAGATTGCTCAAACTCCTTTTTTTGTTCTTCCAATATTTTTTGTTCAGTTGTATTGGGCGTATCTATGTCCATTTCTGGTGTTTTCATAATTTTGTTGATTAAATATTATTATTAATTATATATTACCAGTTATGTTCGACCTGAAATAAATTGCCAAAAAAAAATTTAAAAATAAATAAAGAAATTTCTGGCTATTTCGCATAACGTATCCGAGTATCCGAAGTTCGCTGTAGCGAAGCGGAAGCGAATTTGGGTGGAGGCTCTCGAAAGAGCCGTAACCGGATACTCGTTGTTATCGGATGTAATTAAAAGTTTTTGTTTTGCGAAGCAAAACATTATTTGAGGCTATTTTTTATTTTTATTATCTTATAAAACAATTTTTTATTACTATCGCCAATATTTTGTATCTTATAATTTGGGAAAATATCTTTTAACTTTGTTTCAATGAAAAATAAATCAACCAAACCCTCAATTTGTTCATAATTTAATTTTAATTTTTTAGCTTTATTATAAATCGCCAAATGAATAATCTCGTGAGCGATTGTTTCGTTGGCATTTTTAATATCTTTGCTTTTCGCCGCTCTTAAATTAACGATATTGGGATAATTAAATTGCCCTTCTGGTCCGTATAAAGAAATATGACAAAAATATTTATCTCTTACTTTTAAATTAAAATTGCTTAAAATATCAAAAAATTTCTTTTCAACTTTTCGCCAGTTATTTTTTGCTATATTACTTTTTATTTGATAATCATTTCTATCGTAGATTTTATTTAATTCTATGTCTATTTGTTTAGCAAATATTTTTTTGTTATTTTTACAATTTTCATAAATTTCAGCGTAAAATTTAGGTAAAACAATAGGAAAATCATTATCAATAAACCATTGATACTCATCATAAATATTTAACAATTTTTCTTTTTCCTTATTTTTAGAATGTAAAAAATGAATTCTCATGCTTATATTATAGCTTAAAATTTTCAAAAAATTAAACGGCTAAAGTTTTTAGTTTTCACCTTAGCCGTTGTGTAGTCAGAAAAATCCTGCTTCCTCCAGTTGCTTAGCGATACCGATAACCTCACCCTTAGGATCGGCAACCGTGATAAAGGATTCCTGAACGGCCTGCTCAATTTCTCGCAGGCTTTTTTCTCCGGTCATCTGCCCGACAATAAATGCCCCAACCTCATTGAAAGTCAGAACGCCTTTGCCCTGAAAGAAACCGAGAAAACCATTAAGGTCTTGCCTGATTTTAAATCGGCAGTTGATCTTAGGCACAAACTTGTCGTTCATGATGGCCTCCTCTCTTTTTCTGGATAAATTCGTCAGGAGCATACATTCCGCCATCATAGCATGAGGCAGAACATCCGCCACCGCAGAAGTTATCACATTCCTGACATTTCGCTGGCAACCATTTCAGAGACCGAAAATGTGCCAATCGCTCAACCCATATTTTAGTTAGAGGTGTCTCTAAAATATTGCCGTAACTTCCTTTAGCGATAGAGCATGAGCGCACGTTGCCTAGGTGATCAATGTGGCCGAAACCGGTTCCTTGCCAGCAACCAATCACATAATCATGATATTTGGCAGGGAGCAGGCACAACGGAAAAGCGTCTCCAAAGCTAGCCAGAATGCCCAGATCATTTCGAATTCTTTCCAGTTGAGGAAAAACAGACAAGTAATCATGCAGGGACAGCTTGACCTCTTCCCAGTCGGATTTAGCCCGACCATAAGGAGTTAAACGCCCCACATTGATCTCGTCTATTTCTACGCCATTTTCTTTCAGCCACCGGCAAGTATCAAAAACCGAGAGACGATTGCCTTTGGTTAATGTATAGAGAATGGAGATGCCGATCCCGTTCTCCACGCAAGCCCGTATACCGTTTACCGCCGCATTAAATGATCTGGCAACTTGGGTTATGCTCTCGTGAATTTCTTTTGTGCCGTGCAGTGAAATAGCGCCGCCGATAACGCGATGAGCCACTAATTCTTGAGCTACTTCCGCGTTTATATGGGTGCCGTTTGACACGAACGATAAAAAGAAATCCAGCTTGTCGGCATATTCTAGCACTTCCAGCCAATATGGATACACAAAAAATTCGCCTCCAAATAGCCGGACTTCAAACACCTCGGCTTCGGCAAGCTTGTCCAGAATGGACATAACTCGCTTTAATGGAGTATGGCTTAATTTTTTGCATTCCATTTCAGCGTTGAAAC
>PCVQ01000043.1:2012-2621 GCA_002796025.1 Candidatus Peregrinibacteria bacterium CG11_big_fil_rev_8_21_14_0_20_46_8 | reverse complement strand
GATAAATATTCATTCATCCCTCTAACTCGGTTCATGTACTCACTTGCAACAGCGACAAGTGCACTGACCGGCGCATTTCAGCGTCGCCATACGCATAGGCGTAAGCTTGGGCGTGGAGCCCTTCAGAACGCTGAACTTCGCCACTACTACGGCTTTGTTCTGCTGGTTCATCGCGCTTTTCTCCTTTCTTGCCTATTATCTTTAATTACTCTTTGAGCTGAAAATCCACCATGGATTTTCATTTAACTTAATTGACTCAAAAGAACAATAAAAGAAATAGGACTTGGGGTTGAATGTTAAAGAGCTAATATGGTATTTTATCACTACCCCCCATTTTGTCAAGGGTTTTCGGGATAAAAAAAATAAAAAATAGCCCCAAATAATTATCCGCGAAGCGGATAAAAAACTTTTAATTATTTCCGATAACGTTCCAGCGTATGCGATGTTTTTGCGACCAACGGGAGCGAAAATATGGGTGAGGGGCGAGCAGAACCCCGAACCGTATACGCTGTGTTTGTTATACGCCCCGAGCGAAACGCAGTGTAGCGAGAACGCAGCGTGGTGCGGAGCGTAGCGGAGCAAGTTTGAGAACCTGCTTTATATTTTAAA
>PCVQ01000043.1:0-1820 GCA_002796025.1 Candidatus Peregrinibacteria bacterium CG11_big_fil_rev_8_21_14_0_20_46_8 | reverse complement strand
CCTCGGCAACCGCCTTTCTCAGCGTTTCCAACGTAACATCCCTGCCGCCGAGCCCGGCGATTATGCCTATCACTTCCGCGCCGCTTCCCGCGTCCTTCAATGCGGCTTTCACTTCCGCCGCAAGCGCGCCTCCCGCGCCGGGGCAGCAGTCCTTCTCGATTATTACTACTTTTTTCTTGCCTTGCAGCGCCCTGGCGATTTCCGCGGACGGGAACGGGCGGAAGCATTTGATTCTCACCACGCCTGCCAAACCTTCGTCCGCAATCATTTCGCTTTGCTCGGCGAGGCTGCCCATGGTCACGAGGGCGACGGGCTTGTCGTTCGCGTACTCCTCAATCAGCGCGGTTTGCCCGCGCTTGAACTTCTTCCCGAATTCCGCGGCAGTCTTGGTTATCACGGACGAGCTCAGCCGCACGGCTTCGTCCAATTCTTTCCTGAAATCCTGATAGTCCGCGGGCATTGCGTAACAGCCCAGCGCGCCCGGCTTTTCAACGTCGAGAACGTCCTTTGCAACGCGCGGCGGCAGGAACGCGTCCACTTCCCCCTGCGAGGGCATGTCGAGCGGCAGCAGCTCATGCGTCAAGTAGAACCCGTCAAAGCAGACCATTACCGGCAAGTCGGCAGTTTCCGCGATTTTGAACGCCTGAATCGCCGTGTCGACCGCTTCCTGGTTGTTCTTGCAGTAAAGCTGAATCCAGCCCGCGTCGCGCTGCGAAATCGAGTCCTGCCAGTCGTTCCAGATGTTGAGCGGCGCGCTGACCGAGCGGTTCGCCACGCACATCACTATCGGCAGGCGCATTCCCGCGGCGTTGAATAATGCTTCATGCATCAGCAGCAGGCCCTGGCTGCTTGTTGCAGTGAAGGTTCGGGCTCCCGCCGCGGAGGCGCCGATGGCGGTGCTGATTGCCGCGAACTCGGACTCCACGGGAACGAAGTCGTAGCCGTATTCCGGCTGTATGCGGGACAGCTCCTGCGGTATGTGCGTGGAAGGCGTGATTGGGTAGGCGGGCACGACTTGCGGCTTGCAGCGGGCTACCGCAAGCGCCACGGCTATGCTGCCCTCGATTATGTCCTTCATTTCGCAATCACTCCATACAGGAAGTTATCGGGGAACATGAGCCACAGTATCCCGACTGCGCCGGCGGCGATGAGCAGCAGGCCGCCGTACGATATCGCCGCGCGCTCGCGCACGATTTCGCTGCGCGTCTGCACGATGATGCAGAGCAACGCACCCAGTCCGAGCAGCGAGCTGGCAATCCAGAATTCCGTGAGCGAGAGCGGGTGAGTGCTGCTGCCGCGGAAGCTGCCGAGCGCGATTACGCTGGCGAGGAGGGTGAACAGTCCAGCGGTGTTGAGCGCGACCGAGGCGGTCCACAGCTTCCTGCCTTTTTCTCCCGAGACGCCGCCCACGATTGCGCCGTTCCACGCGTACGCGCCCAGCCAAGTGCCACCTAAGAACAGCAGGAGTCCGAGCCAAAGCCACCAAAACATTTTTTTTTCACTCCGGCTTCATTGCGATGCACTTGACGGGGCACTCGTTCGCGCAGACGCCGCACCCCTTGCAGTAGTCATAGTCTATGTGCGCCTTCTTGTCCTTGCCGACTTTTGCGGCGGAATCGGGGCACACGCGGTCGCAAGTGGCGCACCCTATGCAGCGCGCCTCGTCGACCACCGGCCTCGAGCTGCGCCACGAGCCGGTCTTGTTCGAGCAATTGGGTTTCACTAGCCTGTCCATAAGCCTTTTTTATTAACCAACGGCTTAATAAAAACGGTTCGGGGCACGACAATGAACGAATCCAGCCTGCTCGTTTTGAAGGCTT
>PCVQ01000010.1:25681-38120 GCA_002796025.1 Candidatus Peregrinibacteria bacterium CG11_big_fil_rev_8_21_14_0_20_46_8 | reverse complement strand
AAGTACCGATGGGTTCCGGTAAGGGCGCTGTAGAAATCTATGTTGCCGACATTAAAAAGGGCACCGTCATTATGGAAGTCGGCGGTGTAGATGAAGCATCGGCACGAAAAGCACTCTACCTTGCAAGCAATAAACTTCCGGTTAAAACCCGCTTTGTATTCGCATCATAAATCTTATGGCTAAGAAAAAAGACAACAATATGGACGGCATTCTTGCACTCAGTAAAAACGAAGTTGCTGAAGAGCTTAATAAGGTAGAAGTAGAGCTCATGGAACTCCGGCTCGGTCTCGCTACCAAGCAAGAGCAAAATTCCCAAAAATTGCGGGATCTGCGGACACAGCGTGCACGCCTTAAATCACGAATGAAGATGTTAGATACCGAACAGGCACCACAAACTACAAAATCCGAATCATAAACCCTATTCTCATGCGAAGCATCACTGGCACTGTCGTAAAAAATAAGATGGATAAATCGATTGTCGTAAAGGTCGACTCTCTGAAGAAGCATCCGAAATATAATAAGAATTACAGAGTTTCTAAACGCTTTGTAGCCCACGACCCCGAAAATACGTTCAATGTTGGAGATACTGTTACGATTTATGAGCACCGTCCAATTTCCAAAACGAAGCGTTGGACTGTCGTTAAACCCTCTCTATGATACAACACATGTCACGGCTCACTGTAGCCGACAATTCAGGAGCTAAAAAAGCAATGTGCATCAAGGTGCTTGGCGGAAGCAAACGCCGCTATGCCGGAGTCGGCGACGTAGTCGTAGTAACGGTAAAAGATGCTATGCCTCGCGGAGCCGTAAAAAAGAAGAGTGTACAACGTGCAGTTATTGTGCGCACAAAGAATGCAATTCGCAGGAAAGATGGTTCATACATTCGATTTGATGACAACGCCTGCGTAATTATCTCAGCTGATAGAGAACCTAAAGGTACTCGTGTGTTCGGACCAGTTGCCCGCGAGCTGCGTGAAAAGAAGTATCAAAAAATAGTATCACTTGCAGAAGACGTTTTATAACCCAAACTTATGAAAGTTCACCTAGGAGACAATGTACTCGTTCGCACCGGAAAATACCGCGGCAAGACCGGAAAGGTCATCCGCATATATCCAAAGCAAAACCGTATCGTTGTCGAAAAAATTAACATCCGAACACGCCACATTAAAAAGCAACCCGGAAAGCCGGGCGAGCGCATTCAATACGAAGCGCCGATGGATGCATCCAATGTCATGGTTTTGGCACCCGAAAGCGGCAAGCCATCTCGCATCGGCTATGTAAAACTTGAAAATGGGAAAAAACAGCGCATATTAAAGAAATTTCCTAACGAACATCTCACTACAGATAAAGATACTAAACGAACTAAGAAGCGATAAACGCGCGCACCTCTCCAATAAACTCTATACTTATGAAAGCTACATATACCAAAGAAGTAATCCCTAAATTACAAAAAGAGTTGGGTATAAAAAATCTTCATGCACTTCCTAAGATTGTATCGGTGCATGTAAATGTTGGTGTTGGAAGCTATATTACCGGCGGCAAAGACTATAAAGATGTTGTTCAGAACGTAGAAGCAATTACTGGGCAACGCCCGATTGTAAATAAGTCACGCAAATCAATCTCGAATTTCAAATTACGTGAAAACGTGCCAAACGGCGTTTCGGTAACACTTCGGGGGCAGCGCATGTACGACTTTTTAAATAAATTGGTGAATGTTGTCTTTCCTCGCATTCGTGACTTTCGTGGTATTTCTCGTAAGTCATTTGATGGGCGCGGCAACTATTCGCTTGGTATTAAAGAGCACACCGTATTTCCAGAAATTAAAGGTGAAGATGTCAGCAAAATTCACGGCATTCAAATTACAATTAAAACTACCGCAACCAGCAATGAACATGGGCTGAAACTTCTTGAAAATCTTGGTTTCCCATTTCAGAAGGAAGTGGTAAAATCCACGTCTGCGTAACCTAAAATCCTTCATTTCCCCTAATACTACCTATGGCTCGCAAAGCAATCGTCAACAAGCAGATCAAGAAAAAAGAGAAACTTCTCAATGATCTTGCCGCAGGCAGAAAACCGAAACACCCTACAAAGGTCTATAACCGTTGTGGAAAGTGCGGAAGAATCGGTTCATATATGCGCCGGTTTGATCTCTGCCGCATCTGTTTCCGTGAACTTGCCCGGGCAGGTGATCTCATGGGTATTAAAAAGAGTAGCTGGTAAAACCTCATCATTATGCAAACCGATCCTATCGCAGATTTCATCACCCGTATGCGCAATGCAAATCGCGCAGGCAGTGAACAAACCACACTTCCCTCTTCTAAATTAAAGAAAGCAATTGCAGCAGTACTTGCAAATCATGATTTTCTTGAAAAGTTTGAAGAAAAAGATGGCACGCTTACTGTTGTATTTAAACAAGAGCGCCCGGCATTAGAATTAAAGCGCGTCAGCAAACCGGGGCAGCGTATCTATGTCGGTCACAACGAAATTTTCCCAGTAAAGAGCGGACTTGGTGCAGCCATCATTTCCACTTCTCAAGGAATTCTTATAGACAAAGAAGCACGAAAGCGCAAACTAGGCGGCGAATTATTATTTACAGTCTTCTAAAGAGCACACTATGTCACGAATCGGAAAACTACCAATCACAGTACCTGCAGGCGTAGAAATCAAAATCCAAGATGGATTAATGATTGTAAAGGGGCCCAAAGGTGAGCTCAAGCAAAAAGTACATCCTCGTATCAAGGTTAGTGTTGAGGACGGCGTTGCAAAAGTAGAACGGCAGAGCGAAGATAAATTCGATAGAAGTCTTCATGGTCTCACCCGTTCACTCCTTGCAAATATGGTCGAAGGTGTTACCAACGGATACAGTAAGCGCCTTGAGATCATCGGCGTGGGATATCGTGCTGCAGTACAGGGGAAGAAGCTTAACTTATCACTTGGATTTTCTCATCCGGTAGATGTTCCCGCACCAGAAGGCATCACCTTTGAAATCGATAAAGAGAAAAAAAATATCATTATTATTACCGGTATAGATAAAGAGCTCGTTGGACAAATTGCTGCAAATGTACGTGGACTCCGCAAACCGGAACCTTATAAAGGAAAAGGAATCCGCTACGAAGGTGAACATGTTCGCCGCAAAGCCGGCAAAGCCGCAACCGCAGCTAAATAATAGTTTTACGCCCATACCTTACTTATGAAAAATTTAAAGACAATTCAACGCCAACGACGCCACAACCGTGTGCGCGGTAAAATTCAAGGCAATGCAGAAAAGCCACGTCTCGTAGTATTTCGCAGTCTTAAATTGAACTATGCTCAACTTGTTGATGACGACTCCCACAATATTTTAGCTGCAGCTGATGACAAAAAGCTCAAGGGTAAACCGCAAGAGCGTGCTAAGCAAGTTGGCGAGGCACTCGCAAAGGTTGCAAAAGAAAAAGGCATTTCTGCTTGTGTCTTTGACCGCAACGGGTATAAATACCATGGTCGCGTAAAAGCAGTTGCCGAAGGTGCGCGTGAAGGTGGCTTAAAATTCTAATTACTACTCCCCTACTATATAAATTTTCTCATGGCCGAAGATACACAACAACAAGCTCCCAAGACTGAAACGCCAAAAGCTGATGCGACTCCTGCGCCACAATCTCAAAGTGCTGGCGCTCGCCCGAACGGCGGAGGCCGTGGTGGACCAGGGGGAGGCCGTGGCGGACCGGGTGGTGGTCGCGGCGGACCAGGCGGAGGCCGTGGCGGACCAGGCGGAGGCCGTGGCGGACCAGGCGGAGGCCGTGGCGGACCAGGCGGAGGCCGTGGCGGTCGACGTCGTGAACCTTCTGAATATGATGAAGAAGTTTTGCAAATTGACCGCGTTACTCGTGTAGTAAAAGGTGGTCGGCGTCTTCGGTTTCGTGCAACGGTAATTGTTGGAAACCGCAAAGGCAAAGTAGGACTTGGTATTGGTAAATCAAATGAGGTTATCGGTGCTATTCAAAAGGCAATTCAAAAGGCCAAACGCCAAATGATTATCGTGCCATTGCACAACGATTCCATTCCGCATGATATTAAATTAAAGTTCAAGAGCGCTCGAATTCTTTTACTCCCCGCAAGTGAAGGTACCGGTATTATTGCCGGCGGAGCAATTCGCAAAATTGCAGAACTTGCCGGTATTAAAAATCTTCTAAGTAAGATTGTGGGCACCAACAACCGAATTACAAACGCGCAAGCAACTATGATTGCATTAAAAAAACTGCGCAAACTTCCTCAAAATGTAGCTAACGAAAAAGAATCATGATTACACAACACACACTTCGCTCAAATCCCGGCGCACGAAAACAGAAACGCATTCGCGGACGCGGAGATGGCTCTGGCCGTGGCTCGTTTTCCGGCCGGGGCGTAAAAGGTCAGCACTCTCGCACGGGTTCATCAAAAAAACCCGGTTTTGAAGGAGGACAAATTCCACTTCATATGCGTATGCCAAAATTGCGTGGTTTTAAGAATCCAAACAAGCTTACCTATCAAGCCGTCAACGTCGAAAAGCTAAACCGCTTTGAAGATGGAGACGAAGTAAATTTGGTTGCACTTTACGAGACAAAACTAATTTCTAAAAAAGACCGCCCGGTTGTTATTCTTGGCGGCGGCGAACTTACAAAAAAACTTACCGTCCATACCGACCGCATTGCAAAAAGCGCAAAAGAAAAAATTGAGGCAAAGGGCGGAAAAGTAGTTCTGCCCCAAATCCAAGAGCAACCACAGGGTGCGAGCACCGAAGCGACCAAGTAAAGCTGAGCTTTTATAAAAAAATACGTTATACTGCTTTCTGATGTTCAAATACCTCGCGCAAATCTGGAACTCCCCTACACTGCGTAAGAAAATTCTCTTTACTATCGGCGTGGTAGTTCTTTTTCGTCTTACCACACAAATTTCAATCCCGGGTGCAAATATCGATGCCGTTCGCGCACTTTTCCAACAGAATACATTCTTAGGAGTATTTAGCGCTTTAACCGGTGGAAGTGCAGAAAACTTTTCAATCGTTTTAATGGGCCTTTCGCCATATATTAATGCATCGATCATCATGCAGCTTTTGGCAGTAATCGTTCCTAAATTAGAAGCGGCATCAAAAGAGCCGAACGGGCAGCGTACTATAAATAAGTACGCGCGCTACCTTACGCTTCCTATTGCACTGCTCCAGTCGTACGGAACAATCCTCCTGCTCAACTCACAAACAGCAGTACCAATCTTCGAAAATATTCGTGATCCGCGCGTCATACTTCCGGTTATGTTGATTATTACAACCGGTACAGTATTCCTCATGTGGCTCGGTGAGATTATTACTGAACGCGGTATTGGAAATGGTATTTCGATCTTAATCTTCGCCTCAATTATCTCGGGCATGCCTCAAATTATCGCGCAAAATCTCTTTCTTAGCCAAACGGATGCACAAGCGCTCATTCCATTGGTCAGTATGGTACTTTTTACCATTATCTTACTCGTTGCAATCGTGCTTGTAACCGAGGCCGAACGCCGTATACCGGTTACCTACGCCAGCTCGCGTTTTCAAGGACGCGGACAGGCATCGCACCTTCCAATCAGACTCCTTCAAGCCGGCATGATCCCGATCATCTTTGCAGTTTCTCTCGTCAGCTTTCCATCACTGCTTGGTCAGTTCTTTGTAAATTCGGATTCAGCAACGCTACAAACTATCGGCGATACGCTCAGCACACTCTTTGTACCAAATGGCCCGACCTACCTCATCACCTATTTTATCTTCATTATTATCTTTAGTTACTTTTACGTCAGCATTACCTTCAATCCAAAACAGGTAGCGGAAAACATTCAAAAGCGCGGCGGTTATATTCCGGGTATCCGTCCGGGAAGCCAAACCGCGGAATTTCTGGGTAAAGTTTCCATGCGACTCAATCTATTCGGCGGTCTTTTCCTGGCCGTTGTTGCCGTAGCTCCGATTATCTTTGCTAGCTTTATTCCTGGTGCTGCTGCAACTTCTGCACAAAATCTTATCTCTGGAGCCGGACTCATCATTATCGTCGGCGTAATTTTAGAAATTGTCCGGCAAGTTAATGCGCAGCTCATAATGCATGATTACGAAAAGCTGACCTAAGATTGATTCATGGACTACGTTCTTTTTGGTATTCAAGGATCGGGCAAAGGCACACAGGGAACAATTCTGGCGCAAGCTATCGGCGCCAACTATTTTGAGACAGGTGCACGCCTGCGTGAATTGTCGCAAGAAGATTCGGAGCTGGGTAAAAAAGTTAAAAGCATTATCGAATCCGGCAAACTTGTGCCCACAGAAGTTGTAATGGAAATTGTGGAAGATTTTGCACACCGCGCCAATGCGAGTACGCCGATTATTTTCGACGGCATTCCGCGCAGCGAAGAACAGCGAGTTGCACTCGAAGCACTCTTAAAAAAATTAGGGCGCAATTATATCGGACTCTTTTTTAAACTTGATCGGGATGCAGCGATTGCCCGGCTGACTACCCGGCGTCTTTGCCCGGTGGATAAAAAAGCCTTCCCGGCATCGTTTACGGGTGATCTCTGTCCCGAGCACAATGAACCTCTTGTAACCCGCAGTGACGATACTCCGGAAAGCATTACAACGCGCCTCGACCTTTTTGAAAAAGAAACCATGCCCATTATTGAAAAATGGAAAGCTGCAGAAAAAATTATTGAGATCGATGCATCGCCAGCGATCGATGAAGTTACGAAAAAAATGCTCCATAAATTATGAACAAACCCATTATAAAATCTGAGTCCGAACTCGCACTCATGCGACAGAGCGGACACATTTTGGCTGAAATATTGCATGGACTCGTTCCCTATGTAAAACCAGGTGTAACCACTGCCGAAATTGACCGCAAAGCAGAAGCTGCAATGGCAAGACATCAAGTTGCACCTTCATTTAAGGGCTATCAAGGATTCCCTTGCGTAACGTGCATCTCTATTAATGAAGAAATTGTGCATACCATTCCGGGCAAGCGCACGATTCAAGACGGCGATATTGTAACTATCGACTGCGGGGTAATATATAAAGGATGGCAGAGCGATTCTGCAATCACCATAATGGTTGGCAATGTGCCGCAAGCAACAAAGGATTTTGTACGGCATGTTCAAAAATCATTAGAAAAAGCACTGGAAGTTATTAGGCCCGGAGCATATACGGGCGATATTGGCTTTACGATCCAGCACTATCTCGAAGGAAAAGGATACAGCATCGTACGTGACTTTATTGGACACGGTATCGGGCGCGCCATGCACGAGCCTCCAGAGGTGCCCAACTTTGGAAAAAAGGGCAAAGGCACGCTGCTCGTACCCGGTATGACTATTGCTATTGAACCTATTGCTGCCATGGGCGATCGCTTTGCCGATGTACTTCATGATGATTGGACTGCAGTAACCCGTGATAAATCGATGGCCTGCCAAATTGAACATACGGTTGCAATTACCGCTTCAGGTTACGAAGTCTTCACTCAATATAACAACACAATAAACAATGTATATACGCAATAGATTTTTGCTTTTAGCTTGCATAATAGGTAAGTGATTCGGTAATATCCCTCTGCTTGTATCAGGTTACGATACCTTATACACGGCTGAATAAAGAGCCGCGACGTCTATTCACTAGTGCCCAACGCTCCCTTATGGCAAAAGATAACAAGATCGTCGTTGATGGAGTTGTTACCGAGATCCTTCCAAATACGACCTTCAAAGTACGCATCGATAGCGAAGAATATCCAGATGACTTCGTTGTCACCGGATACATATCGGGAAAGATGCGAATGAACTACATCAAAATCATTAAAGGAGACCGTGTACGTATTGAGCTCGATCCATACGATCTCAGCAAAGGAAGGATCGTCTACCGTTACAAAATTGAGCGTCCCCGTCCCGATGGACCACAAAGATAATTTTACCTCAACTTATAGACCATGAAAGTCCGCACATCAGTTAAGAAAATCTGTGCAAATTGCAAAGTAATCATACGAAAAGGTGTTCGTCGAATCATTTGCAGCGACTCTCCTAAACATAAGCAGCGCCAAGGTTAATAACTTTCTACTATGATACGTCTCGCAGGCATTACCATTCCAGATAATAAGCGAATAAAGGCAGGACTCATGCTCGTTTACGGCATCGGCTGGTCTAAATCGCACGATATTCTTGCAAAGCTCAATATCGATCCAGATACAAAGGCAAGTGAGCTCAGCGAGACAGACCTAAACAGAATTCGTGAATTTATAAGTAAAATGCCGATTGAAGGAGATCTCCGACGAAAGATTCAGCTCGATATTAAACGGCTTCAAGAAATTGGTTCCTACCGCGGCCTGCGCCATCGCAAGCGGCTTCCTGTTCGGGGTCAGCGCACTAAAACAAATGCGCGCACCCGAAAAGGTAAGAAAAAGACGGTGGCAAATAAGAAAAAAGTAACTAAATAATCTCTCCTACCCTATGGCTGATGCAGATGCAAAAAAGAAAGATGTGAAGGCTACAGAAGGTGCAAACGATGCACCCGAAGCAGCTGAAGAAAAAAAGAAGGCTGTGAAAAAGAAGGGCAAGAAGCGCAGTGTTCCCGAAGCAAATCTCTATATTATTGCAAGTTTCAACAATACCATTGTTACCATTACAGATCCGAGCGGAAATGTTTTGTGCTGGTCTTCAGCTGGTTCCTCTGGCTTTAAAGGCACGCGTAAGGCAACACCGTACGCTGCCTCAGTTGCCGTAGAAAATGCCTTAAACAAAGCAAAAGTATTTGGTGTCGAACGTGTTCACATTGCCGTAAAAGGCATTGGTACTGGACGTGACCAGGCACTCCGTGCCGTAAGTGGTTGCGGCGTACAGATCGAATCAATTCGAGAACGTACTGCTGTCCCCCACAACGGCTGCCGTCCCCGCAAAGCACCTCGTAATTAATCTCTCCCTTACTCCACTTCTCCCCCACTATCTATGCGTTATTCTGGACCAATTTGTCGCTACTGCCGTCGTGAAGGCATCTCACTCTGTGATAAACACAAGTGTGCTGCTATTAAGCGCCCTACACCTCCTGGGCAACACGGCAACAAGCGTCTGCCAAAAACTTCTGACTATGCTAAGCAGCTTCGTGAAAAACAGAAGGCAAAGCGTATTTTTGGTCTTACCGAAAAACAAATGCGCAAGTACTACGCTGCTGCAGTAAAGAGTAAGGGCATTACTGGTGATGAACTCCTAAAGAATCTAGAAAAACGCTTGGACAATGCGGTATTCCGCAGTGGAATTGCCCGCACGCGCCGCCAGGCTCGTCAGCTCGTAAGTCATGGAATTGTGACACTCAACGGCCGCCGCGTAACTATTCCTTCAATTGTTGTTCAGGAAGGCGATGAATTTGGAATTCGGGAAAAAAATAAGAGCATGCCGGCATTCGAAAATTTTGCAAAACGCAAAGTACAGGTACCCGGCTGGTTAACCGTAGATACCAATGCAATCAGTGCAAAAGTAAGCGGCTCTGCACAGAAAGAAGATCTCGAACAATCAATCGATACCCAAATGATTATTGAGTTTTATTCGCGCACCTAAGTTTTATTTTCTTTCTCTCTTCTCCCATCTCTCACCCCTTTATACTATGCATCAACTCCAAGCAGAACTAGGTCTTCCAAAAATCCGTGTTCAACGGGTAAGCGATAATCACGCGATATTTACGGTAACCCCACTTCCAACAGGTTATGGTATGACTGTTGGTAATGCGTTGCGACGTGTTCTTCTCTCTTCACTGCCAGGCGCGGCAATTACAGGTGTTCGCATAGAGGGTGTTACCTATGAATATGCAACATTAAAAGGCGCGAAGGAGAGCGTTTTAGATATCATACTCAACCTGAAACTTGTGCAATTAAAGAAAGATTCGAAAGAACCAGGAACGATCACTCTGAAGACAAATAAAGAAGGTGTTGTAACAGCGAAAGATCTTCAAACCCCGAACGATATTGAAGTATTAAATCCTGATCAATATATTACAACTCTCGATAAAGGAGGCAAAATAAATATGGAGATCCGTGTCGAAAAGGGCGTGGGATACCGTCCGGTTGCACAAATGCAAAAAACCGACGACACTGCCAATCTTATTTTTGTTGATGCCTTTTTCTCCCCTATCAAAAAAGTTCGATATGATGTCGAGGCAACGCGTGTGGGTGCACTAACCGATCTCGATAAATTAACACTCGAAATTGAAACGAATGGGGCAATTAGCCCTGAAGATGCGATGAAATTTGCATCGAATGTACTTAAATCATATTTTGGTCTCTTTAATGCAGCAGATGTTGCCGTAGAGCCCGACTTTATGACAGATCCTCAAAAGATTATCGAAAAGCAACAAGAGGACGCTTCGACTAAACCGACACAAGAATCATATACTCCAATTGAAATTCTCGGCCTCTCACCACGCACGCTCAATGCCCTTATTAATGGTGATATCGGCTCAATTGAAATGCTTGTAAAGTGTACAGAGAGCAAATTAACAAATCTCCGAGGCTTCGGCCGAAAGGCATTAAACGAAGTCGCAGCTGCACTTGAAGCTCGCGGTCTCAAACTTTCAGAAGAATAATTACTATACCCATGCGTCACCGTAATAAAGTTAAAAAACTTGGCCTCCGCAAAGATCATCGCACTGCCTTGCTGCGCAATCTTACAACCTCACTTATCTTGCACGATAAAATTCGGACTACCGAAGCACGTGCCAAAGTGGTAAGTGCCCGCTTTGGTCGTCTTATGAATATCGTACAGAAAAAAGAAGCCCGCGAAGCGATTCGCATGACGCCAAAGTACCTCTCAAATACTGATGCATCACGCAAGCTACTCGAAGTCCTTAAGCCAAAATATGCCGATCGCCAATCTGGTTTTACCCGCATTACCCGTATCGGTCTTCGTGACGGTGATAAAGCAACTCTTGTCCAAATTGAACTTATTTAAACTATGCAACCTAAAAAGTCACAAAAAACTACGCAGCCAACTCCTCATATGCTCGATCGTAAATGGTTCATTGTCGATGTGAGCAACTCTCATCTTGGCCATGCGGCAACCGAAATTGCAAAGGTACTTCGCGGTAAAGATAAGGTCCATTTTACCATGCAGCACGATTGCGGTGACCATGTTGTTGTTATCAATGCCAAACATGTAAAGCTATCGGGAACAAAGCTCGACAAAAAAATGTACGAGTGGCATACGCAATTCCCGGGAGGTTTTAGATCGCGAACTGCCCGTGAAATGCTTGAACGCAAACCAGAAAAGCTTCTTTACGAGGCGATCTATGGCATGCTTCCAAAAAATAAGTTGCGCCATTCATTTATGAAGCGCCTTCATATTTTTGCCGAAACCGAGCACAAACACGATGCACAAAAACCCGAAGTTCTTAACCTGAAATAATCTCTTATGCCTGCTAAAAAAACTACTACCTCCGCTAAGACCAGCCCAGCTAAGAAAACTGCTCCCAAGAAGGCGCCTGCTAAAAAGTCTTCTGCAAAGAGCACCTCCAAGTCTAGCCCAAAAGTGGCACAGGAAGCACAAACTAAAAAAACTAGTACAGCACCTAAAGTTGACACACCAAAAGCGAAAGTTGCTCCTGTTGCTGTAGCAGCCCCAAAGGGCGACTACTTTTATGCAAATGGTAAGCGCAAAAGTGCTGTAGCGCGAGTACGTCTCTACCCAAAGGGCAAAGGAAATATTATTGTGAATAATAAAGCTCTCGAACAATACTTTACTGTGTTAAGCGATCAAGACAAAATTCATTCACCGCTACGCTTAACTGACAATTTAACTGCATTCGATATCACGGTTATTGTTAAAGGCGGCGGCATTCCGGCACAAGCAGATGCCATTCGTCATGGAATTGCAAAAGCTCTCGTTACATATAAAGCAGAACTCCGCCCGGCATTAAAACATGCAATGTTTCTCCGCCGCGATTCGCGCGTAAAAGAGCGCAAAAAGTTTGGTCTGAAGCGTGCACGCCGTGCACCACAGTGGTCGAAGCGCTAAAAAATTCATGAAACCAAGCCTTTTACAGGACGGTTTTTTGTGGTAAAATACTATGACTGCAACAGATAGAAAAATAAACACCAATGAAATCAAAAATATACCAATTATTTTCTGGTACATTTCTCTTTCTTACTGTTCTGTGTGCTCTCGTCCTGGTGAGAGATGCGCGGGCTGCTGCAAATACCTACTATTGGGTGGGCGGCGCCGGTGAATCGGTGAATGTTGCAGGCAACTGGAATACGAGCGAAGCGGCGTGCAATGCGGGCGGAGGAGATTCAGCAGAGGTGCCGGGATCGGATGACATCGTACACTTTGCAAATTCCTGTGATAACAATGCGACAATAGATCTGAATTGGAACGTAAGCCAATTTATTATTGATGCTGGATATACCGGAACCATTACACAAAGTGCCGGGAATACAATTACCGTAGACAATGT
>PCVQ01000010.1:0-25580 GCA_002796025.1 Candidatus Peregrinibacteria bacterium CG11_big_fil_rev_8_21_14_0_20_46_8 | reverse complement strand
CACAACAACGGTACCGTCACGGTTGGTGATAACTGTTGTGGTGGCAACTTCACATGGAACATGAACGGCACCACAGATAACTTCTATAATCTCACTCTCAATCATAGCTATATCATGCAGATTTCGGCAGGTGATACCCTCACCGTCAAACGCCAGCTCAATTTAACAAATGGTAATCTCGGCGGAACAGGAAAAATCCTCGTGAATGTCGATGACGCAGAATTCGCAGGCAACAGCGGTGTCACCATTGGTGCCGGATACGATGGAGGAACAGGCAATATCGAAATCACCGGTACAGGTGCATATACCTTCGATGTTGCCAACGGTGCAAAACTTCCGAACCTCACCCTCAATGCCGCAAACGTCACCATCAGCGCGCCATCTCTCAACGCTGCAACCACAACGATCAACTCCATCAATCTCGATGCAGGTACCATCAACCTCAGCAATATTCCAACTACAGTGACCACCACGGTCGACATCGATGGCGGCAACTTCACCACGGGCGATGCCGCAGTCACCTTCACCGGTGCCGTCACCCTCGACAACAGCGCTGTCTTCACCACAGGCTCCGGTACCGTCACCATGAACTCCACCTTCACCCAAGGCGGCGCCTCTTCAGCTACTTTCTCCGGCGGCTCAGGTGAAATCTACATGGCAAGCGACTTCACCCTCACCAACGGTACCTTCACCTCCACCACAGGAAACCTCAAACTCAACTGGAACTTCACAGAAGGTGCTTCGGGAAATTTCGTTCACAACAACGGTACCGTCACGGTTGGTGATAACTGTTGTGGTGGCAACTTCACATGGAATATGAACGGCACCACAGATAACTTCTATAATCTCACTCTCAATCATAGCTATATCATGCAGATTTCGGCAGGTGATAATCCCACGGTCACAAACACGCTAACACTAACAAATGGATCTTTCCAGGGCAGCATCTATGCTGGCGGAAACATTTTTCAAGGTTCAGGATACGATGGCAGCGGTGGTACTGGTGGTACGCTCACTGTTAACGGAACCGGCGATCAAATATTCTCCGGTAATGCAAACTCAACAACCGGCAAATTACCGGCAATTGTTATTAACAAAGCAAGCGGCACACTTACCCTTGGCGACGGCAGCAATAATACGCTGCGCGCCGACAATGGCTGGACCTATACCGCGGGAACTGTCGATACTTCGACATACGATACAACGGTTCATCTTATTGGCGCTAAAAATCTAAGCGGCGTTTTTGATAATGTGAATTTCCCGTCGGGCACAATGACGCTCACGGGGAATTTAGATGTGAATGGCAATCTTACCATTGCAGGAGGCACACTCGATGCCAGCTCTTATACTATTAATGTCGCAGGCAACTGGACGCGCTCTAGCGGCGCATTTACCAAAAGCACAAGCACCGTCATTTTTGACGGCACCGATCAGACGCTTAATTCCGCGCACACAGGAGCAAACTCTTTTAATAATCTTACCATCACTCGCGCCAGCGGAACTCCAACATTCAGCTTTCAAAATGGTGTTGAGCAAGAGGTGACCGGCACACTCACTATAACCGGTGCCGGCGCTGCGTCACTGCTCAATTTGCGCTCTACAAGCGATGGCAGCCAGTGGAATATCGATGCACAGGGAACGCGCAGCATCAACTATTTGAATGTTAAAGACAGCAATAATGTGCACGCAACGGCTATGGCCTGCGGCGCCTGTGTCGATGCCTCGCCAGGTGCAACAAATACCAACTGGACTTTCCCGGCCGCAGCTGCTCAGCCATCAATTACAGCCCCTCCCGCAAACAGCTTTAATCAAAGTACAAATCCTACCCTTACATCGAGCACGCTCTCCCCTGCCGATTCGGGTCATCTTTCAAGTGATTGGAAAATAACAACGGATTCTGACGGCAACAATGTCGTCTGGTCTAAAACCGGTGATACAACTAATCTCACCTCTATTGTAGTAAACACGACGAATGGCACATTTGCCGGAGCACTTGCAGGACAAACTGAACTTGCAGCAGGAACGACGTATTACGCCTTTGCAAAACATACAAATGTTACAGGTGCTTCCAGCTTTTCTGCAGCGCAGACCTTCAAAACTACGGATACCGCCATTTCTACTACGCAAACGTGGAGCTTTAATGATGATGTGAGCAACTATACTTATGACAACACCAAGATAGAAGTGAATGCGGGTGCAAACAGCCTGGCGCGCCTTAAAGACTTAGGCGGCGGGACGTACACGGCAAGCGGCGGGCCAGCTGGTACAACCAAAAGAAAATCGGTCACAGTTACAGAACAAAGCGGCTCGACACTTACAAATCACCAAGTTAAAATCACCGTTGCCTATGATGCAGATATGCAAGCGGATTTTGATGATATCCGCTTTACCGATTCAGACGGCTCAACCCTGCTCGATCACTGGCTAGAAAGCAAAACTGATTCCGACACAGCAGATTTTTGGGTTGAGATACCAACTCTTACCGCGAGCCAAGCGCGCACAATTTACGTTTACTATGGCAACTCAGACTCTTCCAGCGCAAGCAATGGACCGAATACTTTTCCATTTATCGATGATTTTAATGACAATAGTTTCAATACCTCTCTTTGGACAGACAGTGCAACAACAGCCGCAACTGAAACGGGCGGAAAACTAAACATTACCAATGGATCGGTTTATACCGACGCTACAGTTGTAAATACTCCTCAAAATTACATCTTTGAAACAAAAGTAAATTTCTCAAGCTTGAGTCCACAATATAGCGGCGGCATCATGATTTCTGATGCCCAAAGTATCGCCGGATCTAATGCAAATTCCAATGCACTTGCGATGATACTCACAGAACCGGCGACACCTCGAGTAACATATTGGGGTGCCAATGGATCTGCAGCATCATATAACCTCGCGAGTAATCTTGCGGGGGGATCAGCAAATACAGGCACTGATTACGTACTTGGGTATGAGTTTCGCAGCAGTTCCAATATTAGTTATTTTATAAAGAATAGTAGCTATGTTGATATCGATAGAAACAATGTAAATGGAACGTGGAATGTACCTGCCTATCTCTTTCTTGGATATTTTCAAGGCACCTTATCGGATAATGCCGACGCAGCCGATGCGGCCTATGACTGGGTACGTGTCCGCAAATACGCAGCGACACAACCTTCTGTGGGCGCTGCAGGCGCTGAACAAAATGTTGGTGATTACGATACTGTGAAAATACTGCCTGCGGCAGCAGGGTCACACCCAAATTACGCACAACTTGGTACATTTACCGAAACTTTAGGCGGCGGCAACGCAGGTTCTGTCTCGTACCAAGTTTCAAATAACGGCACAGACTGGTACTACCATGATGGTGCAAATTGGAGTGCTGTTACAACGGATGAAACAGATAATAACACCGCTGCGGAAGTGAATAACTATCTGCCTCAGTTTGCTACGGATATCGGGGCAGGTGACTTTTATTTTAAAGCATTCTTAATTTCTGACGGAGCTCAACAAGTTGAGCTCGATTCAATCGCAATCACCTACCTGCCGCAAGCCATGGTTACGCTTACGGCAACACCCACCACGATTTCAGAAAATGGCGGAACTGCGACCATAACAGCTACCCTTTCTAAATCGATCGCCAGTGATGTAACCGTAACGCTTACCCCAAGCGGTACGGCAACGAATGACACCGATTACTCGCTCTCCTCCACCTCGATCACTATTACTGCCGGCAATACAACCGGCAGCGTCACGCTCACCGGTTCGGATGATACAATCGACGAAGATTCAGAAACTGTAATTTTAGACATTACAAGCGTTACGAATGGCCAAGAAGACGGGGTACAACAAGTAACCGTAAACCTTACGGACGACGATGACCCTCCTGAATTAAGCATTAATAATGTCGCCATTTTAGAAGGAAGTAGTGGCACGCAGAACGCAAACTTTACCGTTACTCTTGCAGCAGCAAGTTCGCGTACAATAACGGTCGATTATGCTACCCGTGATGGAAGTGCGTTTACTTCGAATAATGATTACACGAACACATCAGGCACATTAACGATCTCTGCAGGCTCCACAAGCGGAAGCATTACGGTGCCGATTGTGAGCGATACCACACATGAAACAGATGAAAATTTTTATCTCACCCTCAGCAATCCAACCAATGCCACGCTTAACGGAGTCATAGAAGGTATCGGGACAATTACAAATGATGATGGGGTTGCAAGTGCTGATTCTTCTCCGCCACCGGGACCTCAAATAAAGAGTATTAGTTCTAGTGTTAATACACTGTACGAACGCGATGGTAAACGCATTGCCACGGGTGGACTCCAAGCTCTTATTCCATGGCATAAAAAATTTATTGCAAAGGCACAAGCAGCTGCAGACGAACCCATAACTGGTAATGCGATTATTACCGTCACACTCACAGAGGAACCCACACAAGAGGTAAAATATGGCATTAGTATAAGCGGCAGTGCAGAAAAAGGATTTGATTTTACACTCTCTACTTCGCAAATCACTTTTGCAGCGGGCGAAACAGAACAGACATTTACTGTCACCATCATTGACGATGAAAAAAATGAATTCGATGAAACAGCAACATTTACCGTTGGTGGCGTTGCAAAATCATCACTGACTCTTATTGACGATGATCCCGAACCTCTCATTACTATAGAGGATATTACTGCCCCGGAAGGAAATAGCGGCACAGCCAATGTTCTTATACCAGTAAAGCTCAGCGCTACAAGCGGCAAGACGGTTCGTGCAACAATCACGAGCAGCAATGGTACAGCCACTGCAGGAATAGATTACAGCCCGGTTGATACTGTCGTGGAATTTGCTGGAGGCGAACGAGAAAAAAATATTGCTGTTGCAATTCGAGGCGATACCTTGATGGAAGAAAATGAGACCGTTACATTTACACTTTCGGATATTGAAAATGCTCAAGCCAAAGCTGAACCGGCCATTCTCACTATTGAAAATGACGACGCTCTTCCAACTGCAATACTCCTTGAGCCCGAACAAAGCGAACTACAAGAAGACGAAAATATTGATATTGTCGTAGAACTTTCTGAAATTTCTTCGCTGCAAACAGAGTTCACATTAACTACCTACGGCACTGCACTTACTGATGTCGATTTTCATCTTGAGAGCAATACTATAAAAATTCCCGCAGGAGAACTAAGGGGCAGTACAAAACTTTTGATTCATAACGATGATATTCAAGAAGCAGCTGAAGATATTATCATTGAGATTAGTGAATCTACAAATGCAAAGGTCGGCGCGCAATACCAGCAGACGGTGACTATCCTCGCCAATGCGGGCATCGTTGAAAATCGTCCGCCCTCATCGCAAGACACTCCGGATCTTGAAATGATTACCGTCACGACCCGTCCCCTACGCGCGGTAACAGCCGGCACAGAAATTATCATGCGAGCATATCAGCAAAATAACGGTCCGGGTGTATCTGAAAATACATATTCGACAGTAACAATACGCAATACTGAAGGAATCGTTGTTGCAACTATTACAGATAATAACGGCATCTGGCCTCCATCTATTCCAGACACTGCGACCTTCCGCTGGACACCATCTAAAAGCGGTGTCTACACATACGAATTCTGCGTCGATAGAATCGGTGCATTCCAAGAAAATAATCCAGAAAATAACTGTATCACCTACCCACATCCGAATGTATATAGTAATCCTCGACATGCGCCGAAAGCAGTTACTGTTGTAGAAGAACAATCTCAGAACGAGAAAAAACCTAAAGAAGATAGAAAAGACGAAGACCTCAGTTCTCCTATAGAGCCCAAGGAAGCAATCGAACCTCCGGATTTTGCACCTCCTTCAGAACTAAAATCTCCAACCGGCGTTCCACGTACTGTGCGCAATGCAGCAGATCTTAAACAGGCAGAAAATACGCTAAGTGTCGATCTGGAATCCCTGACTGAAGAAGAAATTATCCGCTCCGTATTCTTGGATGAGCGGCCGTTCAGCTTAGACAACACAACTCCTCTGCCAAACGAAGAGGAACAGAAAATTATAGAAACAGTGAAAACCAAAGCGGTTCAGCGTGTTACAGAGGAAATAACACGCGAGCAAGTTCGACGCCAAGAACTGGATACTGTGAACCGCGAATTAGAAACCTTTATCGATGCGCCAACCATTACAACAGAAACCCCTGTGCAAAAACGTCTGCGCGATGTAAATAACAACGGCATTTTTGACGGACTCGAAAGTGATCTAAACCAAGATCCAACACAACCCGACCAACTCGATGTTGCGTTCGAGGGCGATCTTGAGGTTCTTAAAACCCGTCTTATTACTTATGAAGTGATGACAAGAGATGAGTCGGAAGAATATATAACTGAAATTAAAGAACGGGTGCGTACCAAGCGTCGCATCAAGATGATTCGTACTATCGCAACGCAGCGCTACGGTCTAAAAATCTCTACAAATACTCAGGATTCAAACAACGACGGCATCAGCGATGAAGTTGCGGTCACGCTGGGACTCGATCCCGTTTCGGTAGGACAAGAAAATGAGCCGCTCACTCCCGGGGAGAAAATCATCTACGGACAGTTTGAACGTGTTGATGCTCGGACGCCATGTACTATGAATCTTGGCTACGGAGAGCAGTTAAGCGTAAATGGCTTTACGGTTTTGGGCGCGTGTATATATAACGGTCCGTACACCCTGTTTCTAATCGACGCAGCAGGTAATGCGAAATCGTTTGGAACCAAAATCGCAGAAAACAATAAGCTCGTTTTCACTGTACCGAAAGGTGCCATTGATGCAGGCTTTTATCTTGCGCAGATTCGACGGGCTCCCGCTCATATTGGAACTACAGCAACTCTTATTGCCCAACAACCTACGCTATCATCAGCAGCAACACTCATTGAATTGATTCCAGATAATACGCTAAAAATAAAAGAACCGATTGCGCGATCTATCGGGGTTTCGGGACAATCTCTTATAGAACTTACGCCATCCCAAGTCAAAAATATTATTGTAAGTATCGATGAAGCGACCGGCCGTGTCAAAGTAGCAGGTGAAGCAGATATCGATGCAACGGTAATCGGAACTTTTGAAAGTGCCGTATATTCTGCAGCACTATTTGCAAATACTGAAAATGGATACTTTGAAGTTGTTTCACCGCAACCTTTAGAGAGAGGAAAACATCAAGTTGTCCTCTATGCCAAACGCCCGCTGCAAAACAGCCAAAGTGTGCCAACAGTGCTCGAATTTGAACTCAAAAAGGGTCAAACGAATCTGTTACGCTCAAGTGCGGAGCAAGGAGAGGAAACCAGTGAAAACTCTAATCTTATTTATATTGTGATAGGAATCGGAATAATCAGCGTGGCGATCCTCTTTGGAATTGGCCTATCACGCAAGAAGCCAGTACAATAACTCCACATGACCTTCGATATTTTAACCATATTCCCCAATCTTGTTACTCCCTACTTTGAGGACAGCATTTTAAAGCGTGAAATTCTAAAAAAAACAATACGTGTCCGTGTACACGACATTCGCAAATACTCCAAAAATAAGCACGGTAAAGTAGACGATATTCCGTATGGTGGCGGGGCCGGCATGGTAATGACTCCGCAGCCAATTTACGACTGCATTCAAAAAGTACGACGACTCGCCCCTGCTATCGGGAAAAGTGCAACGCCTGCAATGCGGCCAGTAATTTACCTGAGTCCGCACGGCAAAAAACTCGACTATGCGCTTGCAAAAAAGCTCAGTAAAAAGAAGGGGCTTATTTTGTTATGCGGCCGCTACGAAGGGATTGATGAACGGCTGCGGAAACTTTGTATCGATGAAGAGATTTCGATCGGTGATTTTGTACTAACTGGCGGTGAGCTGCCGGCATTAACTGTTGTTGATGCAGTCACACGACTTCTCCCCGGCGCACTCGGCGATGAACGCTCTGCCCATGAAGATTCATTTACAGAAAAACTCGATGGGAAAAAAGAGTATCCTCATTACACGCGCCCTCCTGAATTTAAAGGCTTAACAGTACCCGAAGTACTGCGCAGCGGCGATCATGCAAAAATCAATGCATGGCGCAAAAAAAATCTTAAATAGCAAATTATGGAGATACACGACGGCCTTACAACTGCAATTGTTGAACAAAAACGCCAAAAATTTGGCTGGAATGTGATTACAGCTGCAAAGCGCACGCCGGCTATCGTCTTCTTTTTACGACAGTTCAAAAACAGCATGGTGTTGATTTTGATCGGCGCCTCGATTTTTGCCTACTTTGCCGGCGAAGGAGTCGATGCGCTGATTATTACCGGCATCGTGCTGCTCAATGCAACCATTGGATTTATTCAAGAGTATAAGGCCGAAAAAGCGATTGAGGCGCTCAAAAAACTACTTGCTCCCAAAGTGCGCGTCGTGCGCGACGGCAAAGAGCAGCTGCTCGATGCAAAAGAGCTCGTCCCTGACGATCTTATTCTTATTAATGAAGGCGATAAGGTCAGTGCAGACTGTATTTTGATTGAAGGCAACGATCTGCACGCCGACGAATCGATTCTTACCGGCGAATCAGTGCCAGTAGAAAAAGATCTTAAAGAGAATAATAAGCTCTTCATGGGTACGCAAATTACGCACGGTACCGGCAAAGCACTGGTCGTGAACACCGGCATGCGCACCGAGTTCGGCAAAATTGCGACGCTCACCAGTGAAACAGAAAAAGATATCAGCCCGCTGCAAAAAGAGATCGCACATATTGGAAAATTTGTCGGCATTGTTACCATCGGCATTGCGACGATTTTATTCTTAGTAGGATATTTTTTACAAGAACGCGACATTATCGACAATTTACTCTTTGCGGTTTCGGTTGCGGTTGCGGCGGTTCCGGAAGGTCTGCCAACAATCATTACCATTGCACTCGCCCTCGGCGTCCAGCGCCTGGCGCGAAAAAACGCGATTATGAAGCAGCTCTCATCGGTTGAGACGCTCGGTTCTACAACAATTATTTGCAGCGACAAAACCGGCACGCTCACCAAAAATCAGATGACTGTGCAAGACTTTGCGATTGGCGGACAACTCTACGAAGTGAGCGGCGTAGGATACCAGCCGCAGGGATCATTTTCTCCGGTTCTTCCGGATTCAAAAGAAGTTGAGCTGGCAATGCGCACTGCAATACTCTGTAATAATGCGAAGCTAACTGAAGAAAAAGGCCACTGGCAAATCTTAGGAGATCCGACTGAGGGCGCCCTGCTTACACTTGCTGCAAAAGCGGGATTTACGGCGGAAAAATTAGAAAGCTTCAAAAAAATCGCAGAGGTTCCTTTTGATTCCGAGCGCAAACGCATGAGTGTTATTGCACAAGACGCTGAGAGCAAACGGCTTGCCGCATATGTAAAAGGCGCACCGGAGTCTATTTTGGAGCGCTGTACGCATCGCATGAAAAATGGAGAGCTCGTTACGATGACCGATGAGGATAGAAAAGAAATTCTCAAAAAAAGCGATGCCATGGCGCAGCAAGCATTGCGCACAATCGGCCTCGCCTATAAAAAGGATATTCCTCAAAAGCCGCAGGAAAAATACGATGCGGAAAAAGTTGAAGACGGTCTCATTTATCTTGGAATTGTGGGAATGATAGATCCGCCCCGCGAAGAAGTGAAGGAAGCAGTAAGACTTACCAAAAAAGCCGGTATTCGTGTCTTTATTATTACCGGTGATTACGGACCAACTGCGCTTGCGATCGCCAAAGAACTCGGCATTGCGCAAGAGGACACTAAAGTTATTACCGGAGAAGAACTGGCAAAATTGAACGAAGAGAAGTTGAAAGATCTTGTACACACAGAGCATGAAATTATCTTTGCCCGAGTTAAACCCTCAGACAAGCTGCGCATCGTTGAGGCGTTAAAACAAACCGGTGAAGTTGTCGCCGTCACCGGTGACGGCGTGAACGACGCGCCGGCCTTAAAGCGTGCAGATATTGGCGTTGCGATGGGTATCACCGGCACCGATGTGAGCAAAGAGGCATCGAATATGGTCCTGACCGATGACAGTTTTGGCAGCATCGTTACCGCAGTTATCGAAGGCCGTACCATCTACGAAAATATGAAGAAGTTTATCTTCTTTATTTTCTCTTCAAACATCGGCGAGCTGGTGGCTATTTTTGCTGCAATCATCGTTGGTCTGCATGCACCGCTCACTGCGGTACTGTTGCTCATTATAAACACCCTTACCGACGTCTTCCCTGCTCTTGCATTGGGTATTGAGCCGGTTGAAAAAGATATTTTGGAACAGCCGCCGCGCGATCCTAAAGCGCGCATAATGCAGCGACGCTTCATTATGCGCTATGTGCTGAACGGTACATGGATTGGCCTTGTCACCGCAGGTGTTTTTACATGGAGTCTTTTACAGGGAGGATTTATTTTTGGCAGCGATCTTTCGTTTGATTCCGAAGAGTATATGAAGGCAGCCAGCATGGCATTTGTTGTTCTGACCTTCTTTCAAATGCTTCAAGCTTTCAATGCGCGCAGCGCGACACGTTCGATTTTCCGCATGCCATTTTTTAATAATCTGTACCTTATCGGTGCAATTATTTTATCCACCGTCGCAACGGTATTATTTGTCCAGCTTCCCTTCTTCCAGGAATATTTAGGAACCCGCGCCCTCACGCAAAATGACTGGCTACTCGTAAGCCTCTTGCCGTTTACCATCATCTTTTGGGAAGAAGTGCGGAAATTCATAGAACCCCGTCTGAATGGAAAACGCACGCACTAAAATCCGCGCTAAAAAAAGTCTGGGCCAAAACTTTCTAAAGAATCAGAAAATCGTCGAGCGAATTGTGCGCGCGGCAAAACTAAGCGGCAGCGAAACTGTTGTAGAAGTCGGTCCCGGCACCGGCATACTTACCGAAGCCCTTCTTGAAAGGGCTAAAAAAGTTATCGCAATAGAAAAGGACGACCGGCTTATTCTTCAGCTTAAAGCTCATTTCATTTTGCATCCAAATTTTGAATTAATTCATGCAGATGCCCTTAAATGGCAACCTCCCGCAACTCCATATCATCTCGTCGCAAATATTCCTTATTATATTACAAGTCCTCTTATCGATCACTTCATTGGCCGGCATGCACAGCATCCTGCAGTGCGCGCAACCATACTCGTACAAAAAGAGGTTGCAGAAAAAATCTGCGCTGCGCCGCCGCATATGAATGTGCTGGCACTGCACGTGCAGGCATTTGGCTCACCAAAATATGAATTTACTGTGGGGCCTAAAAATTTCTCTCCATCTCCAAAAGTAGATTCTGCGGTTATTACCATTCAACGTCACAAAACTCCGCATCAACTTCCCTTTGACCTCATCCATAAAGCCTTTAGCAATAAACGAAAAATGCTCCGCAGTACGCTTGGCCAAGAGCTGTGCGAGGCGGCGGGCATTGATCCTACACGCCGGCCAGAAACGCTCAGTTTGGATGAGTGGAGTAGATTCGTAGCATAGATCACTAATAATAGTATAAATGCCCATCGCTATATGCTATTTTTTTGCTAGTCTTACACTAATTTTTACTTCTTTATTTCTAATCTATGGTCCAACGCATAAAATTGTTCGCTGTAATTGCCTTCGGCATCGTAAGCCTCGCGGGCTGCTCAACTGCAACTAAAACCACTCAAGATACGCCACCTGTATCCGCATCAGAAAAAACGGCCACCGAAGTACGCGAGACCACCACCAATACCGCCCAAACTGCAGTGTACACTGACTTTACCCAGGAACAGTATTCGGAACTTCTTGGCAAAAAACCATTCGCAATATTTTTCCATGCAAGCTGGTGCCCTGACTGCATTTTTCTAGAAAAACAAATCAAGGAAAATATTGAAAATCTACCCCCTGAAACAATAATCCTCAAAGCTGATTACGATACGGAAAATGAGCTCAAACAAAAATATGGAATTACCGTGCAGTCGACTGTTGTAGTAATAGATAAAGACGGAAATGCAATGCCGACTCTCTTTGGACCATCGCTGGATAAACTCACAAGTGCGATAGAAAAATCACTCTAAATATGGAGCTATTCATACCATCATTTTTGGCGGGGGTGCTAACCGTCTTAGCACCCTGCGTCCTTTCTCTCTTGCCGGTTATCATCGGAGGCAGCGTAGGTGAGAAGAATGCATTGCGGCCGCTGATTATAGTGCTCTCGCTGGGAGTTTCCGTAATCATCTTCACCCTGCTTCTCAAGGCCACCACGGCCCTTATTGGTATACCCCAGGAATTCTGGAAATTTGTTTCCGGAGGCCTCATTACAATCATCGGTTTAATAATGCTCTTCCCAGATCAATGGACTCAAATCGCTTTCAAACTTAAGTTGTACAAAAGCGATAAGCTCATGACCAAAAGCAGCCAAACCTCCGGGACCACAGGAGCCATATTGCTTGGTGCCTCGCTTGGACCGGTTTTTACCACGTGCTCGCCAACATACCTCCTTATTCTTGCCATTGTTTTACCGAAAAGTCTTGGACTGACTGTAATCAACTTAGCAATATATGCAATTGGAATGAGCATACCACTGCTGGCAATCGGCTATGGCGGCAGAAAAATAGCCTCGAAATTCCGCGGGACATCGAATCCAAAAGGCTGGTTTAAAAGAAGTTTGGCAATTCTTCTGATTATCACCGGAATTGCCGTTATAACCGGCTTCGATAAAAAAATCGAAAGTGCATTAATTGAACGCGGATACGTAGGAGCATTCGAGCTCGAACAATCGATATCCAATTCTATAAATGATCTATAAGCGTATCAAGCTTATTCCAGGCGAGAAGATTATCTTCTCCAACCTTTTGTGAATCTAAGCCCGAATATATGACATACCCCGAAATTTCTGCCTGAATATTTTTTCTCCAATACGTGAAGGCATCAAAAAAGGTACGATTAAATGTAGAGGATGATTTAATCTCAACCGGAATCAGCTTTGTTTTACTTTCAAAAATAAGATCAATCTCACGCCCTTGCTGATCACGATAAAAATACAATGGAACCGGCAGACCTCTCGCGCTCAACTCTTTCTTAAATTCCGAGATAATAAAATTTTCAAAAATTCCTCCAATAAGAAAGTGCGTTGCCAGCTCTTGCGGTTCGACAACATTCAATAGTGCGCACAGCAATCCGGTATCGTAAAAATATACTTTCGGCGATTTAATAAGGCGCTTACCGATATTCTTATAATACGGATGCAGCCGGTACACAATATAACTCGCTTCAAGAATCGATATCCAATCCTCAGCGGTATTTGGGGCAACGCCGGTATCATTTGCAAGCGATGAAATATTCACAATTTGCCCAACCCTGCCGGCAAGTAAACGCATAAATTTTTGGAACTGTGAAAGATTTTGAATATTTTTAATAAGGCGGGCATCGCGGTCAACATAGGTTACAATATATTGATTATAAAATTCATTCGGCTCGATCTCGCGGGTATACACTGCGGGATAAAATCCCTTGAGCATTTGATCAAGATGGCCGGGCAGGGCCAATCCATGCATTTGCAGCTCACTCAAACTGAACGGAAAGATGTTCTGATACGCAGCACGTCCCGCAAGTGACTGTGATATTTTTTCAGAAATAAGCAAATTTTGTGAGCCGCTAATAACAATCGAACCCATCTCTTGCTGTTTATCTACGTGAACTTGTATATACGACAAAAGATCCGGCAGACGCTGTACCTCATCGATAATAATGTTTTTAGGATTCAGTGTAATAAACTGCTGAGGATCTTGCTCAATAAGATCCCGTGTTTGAGGATTTTCAAGATTAAAGTACGAATAATGTTTAAAATAATGCTGCAAAAAAGTAGTTTTCCCCGATTGCCGCGGCCCTATCACGGAAATAACCGGAAAACCTTTTCTCAGTTTCTCAATCTGATGAGCTACCTCTCTTGAATAATACATGGGTTAATCATATCAGTTTTCTGACAATTTTGCAATCTAACTGCAAAATTGTATATTCAATACTTGACATAATATAAAATATTTATTATAGATAGGAATAAGAACATTAATAATACTCACTTATGCGAAATACACTTATTAAGTTAGCTACAGTTACTACCCTTGCACAACCAGTTGCCGGTTGTGTTGTGCCGCCGCAGGAGTGCGAACCGGCCGAGCTGGCACAGATCGCACGCATACTCGATGAAGTAAAGGCAGATCTTGAAGAAGCTACACAGATTTTTGCTGAAGGAACCGAGGCTAGGCCGGCAGAAAAAGATCTTCTGGATCGTGCATTTTCTCAGAGAATTGAAGCGGCTCAGCCGCCAAGAGAGTATCGTTCGCCAATCATGGAATTTGACGGCCGCCGTGCCCAGGCAGCGAGTAATCTGAAAATTGTTGGCGACAAATTGGTCTTTGTAGTTGCAGATACCAGTACGAATACTGAACCACTTACAAATGCATCAGCTATTGAAATCATTGGGGGCAGAACTGATGACGGCCAGTATCGCCGTGTGTATAGAATTTTTCCTCCCAAGCCAGAAGGTGAACATCGTGATGTTATCACAGGAACTGAGGTTGCCGTACAAAACGATCTGATTTTTGAATTGGGAAGTGGAGGTTTAGAACCTGTAGGTTATTGCGGCGACGAAGGTAAGCATCTTGAAATACTTGATGCTATTACGCACGATGCTGACGAGGCTCTCATACAGAATCAATAATTTAATTTCATCATCAGAATATGAAAAATCGACTTCTTCCTACCGCAGCAACTTTTATAGCTTTGTCATCAGCTTGTGCCACCACCCAGCCCAACACTGAACGTCCTCAAACATCACTTGCAAATTGTCCCGAAAGCTGGGGCGAACGCCAAGAATGTGATGATGCTGCGGCCGATGTAATTGCAAGAATACTTGTCTTCCAAACACAATCTGCTTATATGCAGTGTATGGAAAAGAGCATTAATGCTGCAGTTGCCCCTATTTTAAAACCAAGAAATACCCAAACCCCTCCTCCTGCTAAACCGGAAAATTGTGCTGATCTTATCTCGGTTAAACGAACAGCTCAAGTGATAGATGAAGTTGATCCAACGCTGCCCAAAGCCGTCAAAGAAAACATCCTTCGTCGTTTTATGCAACAAACCCTAGAGTTTGTTAAAAGCGTAACCGCAGCCTCACCGAAAGAGGAAAGATAACCTAAAATTCACTCTCCCCAAAATATTCCAGCTGCCACCGATCATCAAATTCATAGCGCGCATCTTTGTCGCGGATGAAGCGGGCGCTGCGGGAATCTAAACGGTTTGTTGCATTGCCTAACGGATCGATTAGATGCGCCGTAGCTGCGTCGAGTACCGGATAGACAAAGTATTTTTGTGCAAACGGCGCAATCATATAGACAACGCCGCGATGTCTCCGCAACAATAAATCGTAATGACTCGGAAGTGCGTCTTCGCCGTGCAACTCCAAGAAATGCAAAATATACATGGTGGCCAGGGCCTTTATTTCGTGCACGGTTTGCTCGTCAACTTCTTCTAGCCGCTCGCTTGCTGTGAGCTCTATGTCATTTTGCTGCAAATAATCCGCGAGCTGCGCTTCAAAATTCGGCTCAGTTGCGGGATCTTCTCCCCGCTCAATTCTCCGCAGCGTCGTATATGTCATGAAACTTTTGCCTGCAACGCGGGCCTGAATTCTCCAAATCATCTCTGCCATCCCGCCGCGCGTAACAAGATGATTAAACGAAGTAATTTCGCGGGGAACGGCGCGCGTCGCCTCAAGCGCTGTTACAAATTTGTGGTACCAGCGCTCATTATTCCGCGCATCAACCGGATACTTATAGGCGCGCGTTAAAATAGTTGCCGCCTCAACAAAATTAATATTCTCGGCAGGACGAAAAAAACCGTCGGGATGCCCGCTCACATACTTATTCTTCAGGGCAAAGCAGACATCGTCCGCAAACCATTCTTCGCGCACATCGGGAAAGCAATTTTTTTCATCGCTCTTTGTAAATCCCTGCGACTTCAACACAATCGCCAAAAATTCCGCACGATTAATGGCGCGGCTCGGGCGGTACGTTCCATCCGGATAGCCGGCAACAATATTGTTGTTCTTCAAATACTCTATCGCGGGATAGTATTTGTACGTCGTTGCGATGTCAGGAAAGACTGATCCTTGTGCAGATTGCGCATGCGCAAAGAACGGCGTTGCAATTAAAATTACGCTTACAATCAAGCTAAGATTTTTTGGAAAAAAACTAAATCGCATATAAATCTTGTTTCATATCCTCAACCGCGTTGCGCGCGGCCTCGGCAAATTTCTTCTCATCCCCCTCTTTCTCCCATGCAAAGATAATTCCGCGCGAAGAATTCACAATCGCCCCAAGCCCATCAGAATTAAAGCATGGCTTCACATCTTCCGCCCCGCCACCTTGCGCACCATAGCCCGGCACCAAAAAAACAGTCTGCGGCATAAGTTTGCGCAGCGCTGCAGCTTGGCTTGGATAGGTCGCGCCAACTACCGCACCAATAGAAGAATACCCGCTCTTGCCGATTTCATCCGCGCCCCACGAATCTACAAAGTGTCCCATAAGTTCATAGGCCGGCAACTTTTGTTCGCATACAATTTGATCTTGCAAATCCCCGGAAGAAGGATTGCTCGTCTTTACTAAGATAAAAATACCGCTCCCCTGCTTTTTACAAACATCGATAAAGGGTTTAACACCATCGGTACCCAAATATGGATTTACCGTTAAAGCATCGCAGACAAAAGGCGCATCTGTTTCCGCGCCGAAAAGGCCCACTTTCCCCAAAAATGCATTCGCGTACGCCTCTGCCGTAGAGCCAATATCATTCACCTTTGCATCGGCAATGACTACTAATCCTTGCTCGTGCGCGTATTTACACGTCTCTTCAAAAGCCCACACACCGGCAAAACCGTACGGCGCATAAAAGGCAAACTGCGGCTTTACCGCAGGCACCACATCGTGAACGGCGTCAATGATGCCTTTGTTAAATTCCAAAATTGCCTGTGCCGCAGCCTCAAAAGTTTTTCCCTTTTCCTTCATTGCCTTGGCCGTAATATGAGCAGGAATATTCTCCAAACGCGGATCCAAGCCAACGCAAATGGGTGTTCCCTTCTTCTGAATCGCCGCTATCAGCCGGTCTGCAAAGTGAGTTTTTTGAGCCATCGCCGCGCATTATACCCCATATTCGGCCCGATATCTCTCAATAATCTTCATCTGCTCGTCATCTATCACAACCTTGCCGTCAACTTCGCGCCCGTGCAGATGCTCAATAATCTCTGCAAAAGTCGCAATCGCAATTACCGGACAGCCAAGTTCTTCTTCTACCGCCTGAATCGCATTAATACCGTCATTGTTTTTTTCTTGGCGGTTAATAGAGATCAAAATTCCGGCGAGATTGGGATTTCCATTTTCTTTAAAAATTTCCACGCTTTCCCGGATTGCGGTACCGGCGGTAATAACATCGTCAATGAGGATGACACGTGTGCCCTCGCTCAACTTCGCGCCGATAATCGGATCTTTCATACCGTACTCCTTTTTTTCTTTGCGGTTAAAAGCATATCCATAATTTTTCCCTTTGTGCTGCAATGCAATGACCGTTGCAACTGCAAGCGGAATGCCTTTATAGGCAGGCCCGAACAGAACATCAAAATCTACGCCGCTCTCGAGCGCTGCGGCCGCATAGTACTCTCCAAGTTTTGCTAGCTTCTCACCGGTATCGAATGAACCGGCATTAAAAAACCACGGCGCCTGGCGGCCACTCTTCAGTGTAAATGAGCCGAACTTGAGGGCCCCGGCCTTGACCACAAACTCGATGAAGTCTTGTTTATACTGCTGCATCGAAGGCAAATCTACTTGTAATCACCCAAAAAAACAATATTTCCGCGCTTTTTAACTTTTTGATAATACTTTTTATCGGCAGTTATCAAAGTTATATTTTGATCTAGTGCAAGTGCATGATATCCGGCATCATAAAAAGAAACAGCTTGATAGTGATTCATTATATCGATTGCAAAATGAGCATGTGCGTAAGATATTTCGTACTCAACGAATCTTAAATTATATAAAAAACTCAGCGCACTTATTGCCTTAGGTTTGGATACAAGTCTTCCGAGCGTATTTAAAATTTCACTATATGCATAAAAAGGAATGGAAATTTTTATATCCCCATCTATATATTCATCTTTTAAACGAACCGCTTGCTCGCGATTTTCAGTTTCTTCGAGAAACCATTTTAGAATTACTGAAGCATCCAACACATATAAAGCCTTATTCTCTGCCATAGTTAATCGCTTTACGGATTTCGGCATCGCTCATTTTCAACTTATTCTTTATGCGAAATTCATCAATTGCTTTCGAAGCTAATTCTCGCCCGCGCTGAATCATCCACTCTTCAAGAGCTTCATTCACAGCATCGCTTCTTTTTCTGGGAGGCACTAGCGCATTAAATTGCATCAAAATGCGCGTGTTTATCATATAATTTGTCTTCTTCCTGGGATCGGTATTTTTCATACTCTAGAGGTAAAAATATTACACCCTAATATTACCCCAAAGCATTGGGCGCTGCAAGCTTTAAATTTGCGGGTTTAACACTAAAACTCCTTCTTCCGCCCCACATCATCGCGATGATACTGGCCAAACTCTGCAATCTTCCCCGCCAGCGTATTGTCTACCACCGGACCTTGCTGGCACATGGTAATGCCTAAATCATCCACGCAGCAGTTGCCGCAGATGCCGAATGCGCACTTCATGTAGCGCTCGATCGAGAGCTGGCACGGGACTTTGCGTTTGGCGCACTGTTTAGATACCGCATACATCATAAGCTCCGGACCGATGGTAATGACGCTGTCGTACTTTACCCCACGCTCCATTTCTTGCATCCAGCACTCGACATTAAAGCCTTTAACCCCCGCCGAGCCGTCATTGGTCGAGGGCAAAAAGCGCACGTTCTTCAGCTTCTTAATTTTATCTGCAAAGAGGAGGAGAGATTTATCGCGGGCGCCAAGAAAAAAGTCGATCTTACACTTTGTAGCGAGTGTCGCCATCCAATACGTTGGACCGGCACCATACCCGCCCGGCAGCATGGCGATGCGCTGGCCGTCTTTCCACTGGTAGTGCGTACCATATGGGCCGCGAATTCCAATCTTATCCTCTACTCGCAATGCGTGCATTTGGCGAGTGGATTCTCCGGCAGCAGCAATAGCGAGCGTGTAATTTTTCCCGTCATCAAAAGAGATGCTCATCGGACGCTCATTCACCCCGGGCAGCCAGATATTTACAAACTGGCCCGGCTTTGCGCGCTTTGGATACTCAAAGACAAACGACTTTGTCTGCGGTGTCTCTTGCTTTATCTTCTTAATTTTTACAACGAGTGGGAAGTCCATGAGAGGAGTTGAGGAGTTAGGGCTCGAAGCGACGGCCGTTACCATTATGAAATACGCCGATCAAATCGCGCACGCGCTTCACGTTTTCCTTTTTGCACCACGCCTGCATCTCGTCGGTGATTTTTTTGAAAACCTGGGGACCGCGATAGTAGACGCCGGTTCCAACACCAACTAACGTTGCTCCGACCATCATCATCTCAATTGCATCTTCTCCGGTGAGCACACCACCGGTTCCAATAATAGGCAGCTTTGGCAGTGCGCGGCGAATGTCGGCAATGTACTTTACGGCAAGCGGCTTTAAAGCCGGCCCACTGAGTCCGCCGACTTTATTTGCTAAAACCGGCGTGCGCGTATCGATATTGATAGACATACCCGGACCAATAGTATTCATTACATTCACACCATCCGCGCCGGCATCTGCCACCGAGCGCGCAATCGCAACAATATTTTCTACATTAGGCGACAACTTTATCACCACCGGAATATTACCCACGCGCTTTTTCACTTCACGCGTTACCGCCGCGGCATCGCCAACCGAACATGCAAACGGCTTACCAAATTCATCTTCTACATTCGGGCACGAGATATTCACCTCGATAATGTGCGGCTTAATTTTTGCGATCTCTTCGGCGGTCTTCCCAAAGTCCTGCACACGGCCGGCAATAATATTCGCAATCAAAGGCGAACTCTTCCAAGCCAAATACTTTCCGCACTCTTCTTGCGCCTTTTGTACACCGGCATCCGGCACGCCTACGGCATTGAGCATGTAGTGCTCGTTAGCAATAATCACCGGATTCGGATGCCCGCGATGTTCCTCCAGCCAAAGCGACTTTGTAGTAATTCCTCCCGCGCCATTCTTTACCACATTGCGCCACGAACTCGCCGTAATCCCCAAAATACCGGACGCAAGCACCAGAGGGTTCTTAAACTTTACGCCGCAAAAGGTTACTGAGAGGTCCGCCATCGGCCGTATCCTACACTGATTTTATCAGACGTACTAGATTCCTAGATCACGCTTCGCTTTAGCGCCTCTCTCCAGTTCTGCGCATTGCTCCTCCTTGCTGAGCTAGCAAAGCTTGTGCCGCAGTTCGCACCTGATAATGTAGAGCTGGCATAATTTCTTGATCTATAAGAAAAGATTCACCTCTTCGCTCACAAAGCACCTTTGGCGGTCCGCCGCAAAAAACATCGCCCATTTTCGCGTCGGCTTTATTTCTAAAAAATGCAGCAACACCATCGGTTGTGATTTGCATTGAAGGTTTGTCTGCCGAATGACACTCAAGTGTTACATTTCCCAGATCTGGTCTTATTTCCGCGGTACAACTATCTGTTGTGTTTCCAGCCAATACTGCATCGACACGGGCCTCGAGCGAATCTCCCAAATTCTGCACTGCGGCCGTGTTGTTAGACTGTTGAATAGCCTGGTTGCTTAATTCAGCGGCTGCCACAAGAACAGGTAATGCAACCGCAGCTTGTGAAAGTCTATTATTCATATTTCAATAGTAATTATTATTAAATCAAGACAGCATCTTAAATAAATAAAAGAATTTGTCAAGAGAGGATCGCCCGTACCGGCCATCCCGTTAACTCCTTCCCTTCAAAAGGCGACCAGCCGCACTTGCTCTTGTATCCGTCCGCGCCGACTTTTTTGGTCAAATTCATATCGACAATTACCAAATCGGCATCTGCGCCCTCTTCAATTCGCCCCTTATTTGGGAGCGCCAAGATATCGGCCGGCTTTTTTGAGGTAATCCGCACGACATCTTGTAAGTTCAATTCGCCATGCGTTACCGCATTCAATAGGAGCGGCAACATAGTCTCGACGCCGGGTACGCCTGCCGGTGCCTGCGAGTATGGAACCTCCTTTTCTGCCCGCGTATGTGGCGCGTGATCTGTTGCCACACAGTCGATAGTGCCGGTGCGCAAGGCTTCCCAAAGGCCTTCGCGGTCTGCTTCGTGACGCAGTGGCGGATTCATTTTTACAAAATTTTCCAATGAAGCGTAAGCAGTCTCATTTAAAAAGAGATGATGCGGTGTTGCATCGGCGGTTATCATTCCCCCGCTTTTAAATTTCGCAATTTCGTCAGCCTCTGCCTTTGTAGAAACATGAGTAATGTGCAAGCGTGTACCGTACTTTTTTGCAAGATGAAGGATTTTTCGTGTTGCCTCAAAGGCCGACTCTGGTGAATGAATCAACGAATGCACGCTCGGATCTTCATCTTCTTTATATGTGTCCATGTGCTGGCGAATAATGCGCTCATCCTCAGAATGCACAATAATAAAAAGACCAAGCTGCAAAAGGTCCTCGATCGCCTCTAAATTTTGTGCTGCCTCAACGCCGGTACTATGCGACATATACAACTTTACACCTGCAAAATCGCGCCAGCCTTGAGCCTGCGCTTTTTTAATTTCTTCCAAATTTTCACCATTAAAGCCCATATACAGGAGCACATTACAAACAGCTTTCTCTTGTACAAGCTGACGCTTATGGGCCAACGCCTCGAAAGTATAGATAGGCGGATCGTTATTTGGCATATCTGCAACTGTCGTTATACCGGCGGACAGAGCCGCGGCCGAACCGCTCGCAAGATCTTCTTTATGTGTTGCTCCAGGCTCTCGAAAGTGCACATGCATATCGATAGCACCAGGCAACACATGCAAATCAGTACAATCGATTACTTCTTTTGCTTGTCCCGCCTTGCCCCCTTCAATTGTTCCAATTTTTGCGATTTTACCTGAAACAATCCCTAAATCTGCCCGTTCCGGACCAAAAGTTGTAAGAAGTACGCCGTTCTTGAGTATATAATCGTAGTGCATGTATAAAATCATAGCATGAAAATAGTTGACAAAAACTGACAAATGAATAATATGGCAACCACAATGCAAGCAGCCCCACAATCTATGTTCCGCGCACTCGTGATTATTAAGCTCCTCCCAAAGGTGCGGAATCATTAGTGTATAGATTTATCTGAATTAAAAACACTAAGAGATCCCGCACCGAAAGGCGGGATTTTTTCGTTATTACGGCGCATGTGGCGCCCTCTCTATATCTTAACCCTTTCCACCATGGAAACACCGTTCACAATCCGGGACCAGTCGTGTCCGAATGAGGCATGCGGCTTCTATCAGTTAAAAAACCAGGGAAACATTGTGATCCATGGAAAACGGCCGCCAAGGATAAAGTGCACCAAATGCGGCAAAACTTGGGTTGCATACCGCAATGAGTTCCACTATGGTCTGCGCAGCGACAATCGACGGATTTTCGCTGCACTAAAGCTTTTAGAGCAAGGCATGAGTGTCCGAAAAATTGCCTCGCATGTACATGTGAGTCCGACAACTGTGCAGCGATGGAAGAGCAAAGCCTCTGTATAACTTTCAACATTATATCTAAATGTCTCCAAAACTTTCCCAACTCTCTCAACGCGAAATCGAAGCAAATTTCAATATTGCGCCGACCTACCGCCTCTATGAGGATCCCGACTTTAGAGGATTAAAGGCAAAACACGTCCGTGTCGCAGCGATCGATCCTGACCGATGCGCAATAGCTTTCGCAGCAAGTCCGATGCAGCCCTCAGATACTGGATCGGCGCGCATACGCGGTCTGATACTGCGCATTATCGGTGTACAAGATACGGGATCGGATATTTTAATTCATCATCTTGATCCTTACGATCGAGCTGCGCTTGAAGTGCTCGCTTACGAAACAGAGCGATCACTCTATGCGGAGATTACTGTGAATGCCAAGCAGCGAAGAAGGATGGATATTGCACGCACCCAAAGTGCAATTATTCGGGCTGCGGTACAAAGCATTATGGAGGGCCATCATTTTTCTGAACAACATGCAGTTACGGCGCGAACACTTATGGCTCAATTTACAGGAGATCATATGGTAGGCACTGCACCTACCGTTGCTGAAATTGCAGGACTAAAGACCGAACTTCAACAATTTATAGCAAGACTTATTTCTCAAAAAGTTCCGATTCAATTAGAAGCTGATCCTCGGGCACGCTGGGTACACTTTGGGGGTGCACAAAAAATAGAACCGGTTGAAGCATTTGGTACGTATCTACCTTCCGCCGGGCAGATGCCTCAACAATTAATGGTCGATCAAGTGTTTCCTATCGGTGCCGAGAACAAAGTTCCAGGGCTAGCTGTACTTTCCTCATACTGAAGACTAAACCTTCACCCCAAGCACCAAACATAACAACGCCATACGCACAGCCACGCCGTTGCCGACTTGGCGAAAGTAGGCTGCACCCGGCACTTGATCTACATCTGCTTTCACCTCCCAAATGCGCGGAAGCGGATGCATAATAATCATCTCTGAATTTATCTCGTGCACAATTTTTTCGTCCAAGATATAGAGGTCGCGGTATTTTTCGTACTCTTCGCTCACTTCAAATCGCTCTTGCTGCACACGGGTCATGTATACCACATCGGCACGTTCCAATCCTTCCTGAAAACTTTCCGTCTCTTTATACACAATCCCCTTCTCTTTTAACATTCGGCACACGTGCTCCGGCATCTTTAATCCTTCGGGCGAAACAAAAACCAATTCAACATCGTTAAAGTGTGAGAGCGCAAGTGAAAGTGAATGAACGGTGCGCCCAAACTTTAGATCACCTACCATTGCTACGGTAAGGCCGTCGACCTTGCCTTTTTCTTTATGAATCGTATAGATATCGAGCAGCGCCTGCGTTGGATGCTCGCCCGCACCATCACCGGCATTAATTACCGGCACATTGCAACCTCCGGCCAACTCTTCAATGGCACCCTCTTTTGGATGACGCATGGCAACAACATCGGCAAAGTTTTCCACAACCTTACCCGTATCGAAAAGCGTCTCTCCTTTGCTGAGCGAAGAAAATTCCATGCCAACCACAGAAACAGTTCTGCCTCCCAAGCGCTGCATTGCGGTTTCAAACGACATACGCGTACGGGTGCTTGGCTCATAAAAGAGCGCAGCCATTATTTTGCCGTGCAAAAGATCACTCGTCTTCTTTTTCTGAGCAACCGGCTCAAGTTTATGTGCATAGCTCATCACAAGCTCAATATCGCCGCGGTTCAGCTGTTTTGCACTCAAGAAGTCGGAGCCTTTAAAATCCATTGAGAGTACTCTAATCATCAATAGGAAAATAATCAATTAGAATATTGACAAGCATGGAGATTTGATTTTTAATAATTGGCCATGAAAGCACAAAAACTATTAGAAAAGAACTATGTAGACTTGATTGATTCGGTAACACCAGAAGTATTGGACGGCGGGGGAACTCGCAAATCTATAGCCCGTGAAGTTGCGCAATTACAATCGGCTCATGATGTGCCGATATTAGATTTACCAGACAACTTGCAAAGAACTGTACCTCGAGAAGCAGAAGAGCATGTATTCCGTATCACCGCCCTGGCCTCTGCCAAATTACTTCAGACGGTATGGGAAAGTGCAGAAAAGCAATTACGCTCCCATGAATGTGGAGATCCAAGAGCACCGGATGTTGTATTAAGTGTTGTCGCAGACGTTAACCGGGTAATAAAAAACGCTATTACAGGCGCACAAGAAAAGTGGAAAATTTGCCAAAACCACGCACAAAGTGTTGAGAGCGGTATGCAAGCTAGCTTAGTGAAAGTAGGCGGAGGTGTTTCCAGCATTACTAAACATCTTGCTGGCAATTCCGAGATTGGCACCTCTGTTGTAGCCTCATTTACGCGAGCTATTCCCGTCATTTATTACCACCAATATGGTGAAGTTATGCCATGGGATGCCTTTGAACAGGCGGTCGATCTCCCTCATTTTCGCTCGTTTTTTCCGCGACTCGCGGGAGGTCATCCTATGAGTATGCAGACAATACTTGATTTCATTGGTAATAAGAATAGGGTCGGAGCGTCTCATGCGAGCTATGCTGTTTTTCAAGCGCAAACACTAAAGCTCCACGAACGAGAGGGCGCATTGCGTTTTGCTGTCCCGGCAATACTCTTTACAGAGCTGTTGCCCGCCGTTGCTAATACAATAAAAAATCTGCACAGAGATCCCGGCTTTGTAAGCCGCACTCGCACACGCCATACCATCACCGGCTGCTCGCTGCGCATGGTAAAAAATGAAGATGGTTCAGCGGCTTTCCAAACATTTGTGGACCGCATGATTGAAAATTTGAAACGAGCAATTAAGCCCGGCTACCCAGAGAATCTATTAGCTTGATGCGCAGGCACTTTTGCTGTACCTTCTGCTCAACA
>PCVQ01000066.1 GCA_002796025.1 Candidatus Peregrinibacteria bacterium CG11_big_fil_rev_8_21_14_0_20_46_8 | reverse complement strand
GTCGTCGTCGTTATCATCATCGTCGTCGTTGTCATCATCGTCGTCGTTGTCATCATCGTCGTCGTTATCGTCGTCGTCATCGCCGCTCGTAGATTCAGCATTTGCACTAGCGCTGCTGTTGCTTTCAACTGAAACGTTGTTTTCTACGTTTGCTGAGGCAGAGCTGTTGCTGCTTCCGTTATCATCGTCGTCGTCGCCGTTGTCATCATCGTCGTCGCCGTTATCATCGTCGTCGTCGCCGTTGTCATCATCGTCGTCGCCGTTATCATCATCGTCGTCGCCGTTGTCATCATCGTCGTCGCCGTTATCATCATCGTCATCGCCGTTGTCATCATCGTCATCGCCGTTATCATCATCGTCGCCGTTTGCCTGGCTAGTTGCCATTGCTTTTGCGCTTTGAGACATCTGTATTGAGAGTGAGAAGTTAGCGATTGCAGATGCATAGTTTCCATTCTCTAAACCAGTTACAGCTTCTGCCATAAGATTTGTAGCAATTTCAAGCTGAGATTCAATTTCAGCAAGTGCCTCGCTGCTCAAGTTATCCTCATTGCCTTCTACAGTGCTTTGTGCATTCGCTAGTTGGCTTTGTGCAAGGATGAAGTGGCTCTCAGCAGTTGCTTGAGCTGAAGAGCTGTCGTCATCATCATCATCGTTGTCGCCGTTATCATCGTCATCGTCGTCGCCGTTGTCATCGTCGTTATCATCGTCGTCGTTATCATCGTCGCCGTTGTCATCGTCGTCATCGTCGTTATCATCGTCGCCGTTATCATCGTCACCATTATCATCCTCATCATCCTCCTCAGAAGATTCAGCTGTTGCATTAGCTGCTGCATTAGTTTCTACAGAAGTATTGTTCTCTACTTCTGCTGAAGCAGAGCTATCGCCGCCTTCAGTTTCTGCATTTGCATTAGCATCTTGATTAGCCTCAACTGATTGATCAGTTTCTACGCCAGCTGAAGCAGATCCATTTCCAGATTCAGCATTTGCATCAAGCTCTTGCTCTGCGGCAACAGATTGATTCGATTCAACCTCTGCCGAAGAGGAGCCATCTTCATCATCAGATTCAGATTCAGCACTTGCTTCAAGTTCCTGTTCTGTTTCAATCGATTGGCCAGCTTCAATTTCTGCTGAAGATGAGCCGTCCTCGCCTTCGCTTTCAGCGCTTGCACTTGCTTCTTGGCTAGCTTCAACAGATTGATCAGCCTCTACTGTTGCTGCTGCTGAACCGTCGCCATCAGTTTCTGCACTCGCGCTTGCTTCTTGATTTGATTCGACAGATTGAGAAGCTTCAACATTTGCTGAACTACCAGAACCCCCACCCGCTGCCAAACTAATAGCAAGCAAGCTTGTCAGTAATACGCTAGAAGCGTATGAAATTAGTGTGTTCATATTGTTAGATTTAGAAAGTAAAAAAGAAAACCGATCGGTGTGTCCGTGAGACGCAGGCATTAATAAAACACTACAACAAAATTTTTCGCTCTTTCATTTGGCGTAATTTTTCTAATCCGCGTGAAATTCTTACCGAAATAACATTCTCTGATTCGTTCATGCGGTTCGCAATTTTTTTAATTTTCATGTCTTCAAAATATCTCAGTGCCAATACTGACTTATATTTTGGAGGGAGTGTTTTTATTGCTTGGCGGACTCGTTCGCATTGCAATTTCGCGTCTAGCGAAGCAGTTGAGTCTTCGGTAGATGAATCCGCCTCATTGGAAATCTGTTGTAAGTAGCTATAGTGATTTTTTCTTTTTCTACTTTGATCAATTATGAGATTGAGCGCTACTTTGTACAAAAATGCGCGCAAATTATTTATGTGATGCTGGCAGCAGAGATATTGCCATGTTTTAACGAATGATTCCTGAGTTATGTCTTCTGCAAGCTCTTTGTCAGAAGTTCGTGATAAGCAAAAGCGAAATATCTCACTCACGTATTTATCGTACGCTTCCACGATTTTTTTGTCCGCTCTATATCTGTATAATGTTGCTTCATTCATATATGTAAAGGTTATAGGCTCGTTATTGTCAAATTAGTAGAGTATAGAGTATAACGCAAAATTGTCAGGATTCTTAGTCACACGTAGAAAGTTCTCTCGACATATATGCGTAAGTTTTTTATTACGCCTGTCGTCTCCCAAACGAATATCCAAAATTCTATTTTTTAAACTTAATTTTTATGCGCTTTATGAGAAAAATGAAATTTGTTCTACCGGCAATTTTAATTCTACTAATATCTTCATTATCCTTAAGTGGCTGTATTGAGAATGCTCAAGACGATCAAAATGATAATGATAACGGAGGTGTTGTTGACGACGTTAACGAGGACGATGAAGAAAATTTCTAATGCAATCTTTATAGTCAGTTCGCTATTTGTTCTTTTTGTAGCAATCTCAACTACATTTGCTGCATCACACATTGCACCGCAATTTTTTGATGTCGATCCTGAAGTTTGGTATGCAGATGCAGTGTATGAATTGCGGGAAAAGGGTATCTTTTCTGGATTTCCTGATGGTACCTTTCGTCCAGATACCAATGTAAATAGGGCTGAACTCGCTGTTGTTCTACGTGCTATGTTGACCTATTTGGAAAATGAGAATGGATCGGTAGTTTTGAGCGTTCCTTTTACAGCTCAGGCGCCGCATGGTAATTGGAATCTTCCATACAAAGAGGCATGTGAGGAGGCATCTATTATTATGGTTGCTCATTATTTAAATGACGAAAAGCTTACACAAGACCGGGCCGACGAAGAAATTCTTCGATTGATTCATGATGAGACAGAGTACGGGTTTGGCGTTGATATTGGTGTGGAGGAAACATTAGAGCTTGCACAGCAAAGTTATGGTTTACAAGGTGAGGTTTTTTATGATGATGATGTGAGGATCGAAAAAATTAAGTCACTCCTTCTCGATGGACATCCGATTATTGTTCCAGTAGCTGGGCGGATTTTAGCAAATCCTAACTATCGAGAACCAGGACCCGAATATCATATGTTAGTCATTGTTGGGTTTACGGATAAAGGTTTTGTTACCCACGATCCTGGTACGCGTTCGGGCGCGCTGTATGAGTATCCTTTTTCTGTGATGATGAGAGCGATTCACGATTGGACAGGCGATAGTGCGACCATAGAAAGTGGACGTCCTGCTATATTGGTATTAGAGAAATAAAACAAGTCATAAGCTAAGGGTCAACGTCTTATGCTTGCGCTTTAGGGGTTCCGCGGCATTATGAGCCGCCAACGTAAATATTTCATAACATTTTTCTATGGGAAAAATATTTATTTTGGTCTCGTTTTTTGTCACGACATTTGCGGGCCAATCTTCTGGAGCTGTTCGGCACATCGACAGCTCTATTAAGGTAGAGCGTGGCTCGGTAACACATAGCCAGCGGCAAGTCGCTGCGAAACCTAAAAAGGTTTCAGCTCCAAAGGTTAAGGCTCCAAAGGCTAAGGCTCCAAAGGCTAAAACTCCAAAGGCACCAGCTTCGCAGCCAACGTCTCCAAAACAAAATGAGACACCAAAAGCGCCAAGCTCTCCGGCACCTCAAAATTCAAATGAGCCGTATTCAAAGCCTGAAGATTTTCTCGGCAAGGTATTAGAAGATGATCCGAAAAAGATTCAGAGCGTTTTAAATGCTATCGATAAGCTCTCGAATGAATATGATGTTCCAAAGTGGTTTTTGAAGGCGATCGTGCACCGCGAATCTTCATTCATGCCCGATCATATTAATCACGGCGACGGAATCGGAGGAAACGAAAACTGGAATCATCGTCGCACCGATGATTGCGCAATTACCAACGACGGTTATCCGCACGGTCTTGGTTTGACGCAAATTACGGGATGGATGTACCAAGGTATGCCGTATCCATTATGTTTAGATCAGCCCGACAATGATAATCGCGATTACTATTACGCCATGGCAAAACAGAACTTTGGCGAGTGGGTAAAAATGGAAAATGTTTCGCGCTTAACAAATCCATTAGATCCTGAACAGAATCTTCGCCGCTTTCTTACTGCCTATGCGGTACCTGCATACCGTCTCTTCTCATCGCAGCATAAGGGCGAATCGGAAGAACAGATCTGGCGCCGCGTTGCATTCCACTGGAATAAGGGAATGTACATGAACTACGATCCGAACAATACAGACTACCTTGGCCAGTACGATGAGTACGTGCGCCGGTATAAATAAATGATTTTATACTCTAAAGAAAATGCCGCCTCGCATTATTGGGGCGGCTTTCTTTGTATAGAAGTGCAATCGGTATATAATAATTCTATGAATTTCCGCACACACTTTACTTTTGGTTCGGCGCTGGCGCTTTTAGTCTTAGCAATTACGCGCTCAATCGATTATGCGTATATAACTTTCTTTGTACATCTTGTACTCGTTTTTGATTTTTTTGTGGAAAAACTTTTTAAGAAAGAGCCGTTTCATTCGGTGAGCTTTATGATTTTGGCCACACTTGTGGCCTACTTTGTGCAACCGGTATATGCGATTTTCGTGGGGCTTGGATATTTTTCTCACCTCTTTATCGATCTCTTTGCCGATGAAAAACTCGAGCTCTTTTTCCCGTTTTCATCGAAAAAAGTTTCACTCTATAAAAAGGATATTGAGAATACCCTTACAGATCTCTCGATTTTGGCGGTTATGATTCTGCTGGTTGTTGTGTACTTTCTGATGGTGAGATAGCTACCGGTTCGGGCTGGAGAATTTGCGGCATGAGCGATACTTCTTTTCCAAGCAGCGCCCATTCTTTCCGTACATAGTACATGAGATACGCGCTGACAATAGAGAGTCCGGCCATAACTACAAAGAGTGCATTGAATCCAAAGAGATAGACAATGCCGCCGCCAATACTTGCAGCTACGGCGGTCACAACGCTCGAGACCATTTTCCAGAATGAATAAGCTTGAAGCGAATTTTCCCGTGAGACATTTTCGGCAACAAGTGCGTCAAAGGTGGGTGCGCCAAGTGCTTCGGCTAACCCGATAAAAACTTGCAAAATAAGAAGCTGCGCCGGAGTTGCCACAAAGATATAGGCAATCCAAGTGCACGCCCGAATGAGATAACTCACCATGAGGATATTGCGCTTTTGGTCACTCTGATTATTTGTCCGGCTCAAGCGCAGCGGCCGCTTTCCAAAGAGATACACAAAGAACGTGGTCGAGAAGAGAAAGATCGGCCACGAAAATGTTACCAGCAGCAGGCCGTCTTGCATCTGTCCTACATAGACAGCATACAACGGGCCAAAGAGTCCGGCTGCGAGCATAAAAATGCCGTTGGTGAGAAAGAGGATTTTGAGGGTTTTGGTCATAATGAAGAGTAGTTGGCGAGAAAAGGACGGAGAATAGCGGCTGGTGTTACAGATTTTTTCTGATGATTATTAAAAAAGCTTGCTCTATACTCATATCGATGAATGATTTAAAAATC